>NZ_CP163435.1:1261764-1577205 GCF_041051975.1 Streptomyces sp. R21
CCGCCCCGCCCGCCGCAGCGCAGTGACGCCGGCCGAACGGGTGCGCGGGTTGCGCGCCGACAGCAGCGGAAGCAGCACATCCTCGTATGCCTCCTCCTCCCCCAGAGCCGCAAGCGCCGCTGTGGCACACAGGTCCTGGACCACGGTGTCCTCGTCCCGGGCGGCCACGCGGGCCAGCTCAGCGGGACGGAGCAGTCGGCCCTCGACTGCCAGTCGGTACGCGAAGCGCCGGGCCGTGCGGTCGGGGTCGGCGAAGAGAGCCCCGAGCTGCCCGTGGGATGCCCGGCGCAGGACCTGACCGAGTACGTCGACGCCGAAGTCACCTCTGCCGCGGCGGCCGACGCGGAGGATGAGCGGCGCAAGATCGAGGGCCGAGTCCACATCGAGAGCCTCGCGCAGCAGCTGCCGAGCGCGCTCGCGCACTGGGTCGGCCCAGTCGGCGCAGCGGATCACGATCAACGGCAGCAGGTCCGGGTATCGGGCCGACTGGCGCACCGCCTTCTGACGGACACGCCCGTCCCGGTGGCAGAGGGCGAGCGCGAGCCGGGACTCGCCGAGCTGAGTCAGGTCGGCGGACAGCGGAGCGAAGTGTTCCCACTCCGGAAGGAAGCGCGCGCGATACCAGGCCGCCCTGCGCACTCCTTCATCCAGCGCGAGCCAGTCACTGGGGTCGGCGACATCAAGTGTGCCCCGAAGCGGCGCACCTCCCGCGAGCCGCATCGCTGCTGCTGTCCCGTGTTCACTGTTCTCAAGCATTCCCGCCCCCTCCAGCAGCTGTTCCGGGTGATCGTAGGGCGCGGGGCTCACGCAGGGCACGCGAAATATGGCCCGTGATCGCCGGGGGCGCCGCCGCTCGGCACCCTGCGGAAGCGGGTCCACCGCGACAAGAGACGGCGTGTCCGTTCCGCGGCGTGCCCGGGGCTGCCTGAGAGCGCGGGCGTGCCCAAGGGGCTGCCCAAGTGCGCGGGTGGCGCCCATCCACCGCCTGGATGCGCTGGATACGGGATTCGGATGGCGCGGAGGATGGCGACCGGGCGCCGGACGACCCATAGTCGTCGCTACCCGCACGCCGCTGTCCGGACCAGCCGCCGGGGTGCGAAACCGTCCTCAGCTCAGCATGCCGTGCGCCGCAGGCGCCCGTGAAAGGCATGCCCGCTCCCGTACACCGTCCCTGGAGTCGCCATGCCCCGTTCCGTTCCGCCGCCGCCTGCCCCGGCGGTCGACGACCCCGCTCCGTCACCCGTGTCCGTCTCGGGCCCGGCCCATCTGGTGCGCGTGACCCTGTTGATGGCGGGCAGCTGTCTGCCGATCCTGGGGGCGGTGCTGATCGCCCCCGTGCTGCCGAAGATGCAGGACCACTTCGAGTCGGTCCCCGGCGCCAAGGCTCTGGTACCTCTCGCGCTGACCGTTCCGGCGCTGTCCCTGGCGCTGCTGGCCCCGTTCGCCGGGGTGATCGTGGACCGGGTGGGCCGCAAGCGCCTGCTGGTCGTGGCGACTCTCCTGTACGCCGTGTTCGGGACAGCCCCGCTCTGGCTGGACTCGCTGGGGGCCATCATCGCCGGACGTGCCCTGGTCGGGGTCGCCGAGGCGGCGATCATGACGTGCTGCACCACGCTGATCGGCGATTACTACACGGGTCAGCAGCGGGTGAAGTACCTGGCCCTGCAGACCATGTGCGCCTCCGCGTCGGCGACCGTCTTCTTCGTCATCGGCGGTGCGGTCGGCGCGGCGGGCTGGCGCGTGCCCTTCTGGATCTACGCGGTGAGCCTGGCGCTCGCCCCGCTGATGGCCTCCGCGCTGCCCGCCCCGGCGGCCCGCGCGGCCGTCCCCGATGCGGCATCGGGAACCCGACGCCCGTTCCCCTGGCGGCAGTTGGCGGGCATCTGCGCCCTCACCTTCTTCGGGGCGATGGTCTTCTACACCGTCCCGGTGGAGATGTCGTACCTGCTCGACGACCTCGGGGTGGAGAACTCCGGGGTGATCGGTCTGGCCACCGCCGTGGCGAGTGCCGCCACCGTGGGCGGTGCGGTCGCCTTCGCCCGGTTGAAGCGCTCACCGGACCCGATGCTGCCCGCCGTCCTCGCCCTCTGCGCCGCCGGTTTCGCGGTGGTGTTCCTCGCGGACAACGTCCCGCTGCTGGTTGTGGGAGCGGTGATCAACTGCCTGGGCACGGGGATGCTGTTGCCCGCCCTCCTCACCAGTGCCATGTCCCGCCTGGCCTTCGAGGACCGCGGCCGCGGTACGGGGCTGTGGACGGCGGCGTTCTTCGGCGGTGAGTTCGTGTGCCCGCTGGTGCTGCTCGCCGGGGAGTCGGCGGTCGGCAGCCTCGCGGGTGCGGTGGGCGTCCTGGGGCTGGCCGCCGCCCTCGTCGCGGCGGGGCTGCTGGCCGTCCGCCGCCGCGCGGGCGCTGTCGATCCCGGGCCGCTGCCGGAGCCTTCGTCCTGAGGACGTGGCAGCCTTCAGCCGGAGGCCCATAAGCCAGTCCCCGCGCACTCCCCACCCCACGCAATCCCGTAGGCACGGCATCGACGTCAGAGGCGTACCGCCCCCTGCCCGGGGGTAGCGGCATCCTCCGAGCCGTCGCCCATCAGCGCGGTTCCCACCTCCGCCGCCTTCTCCCGCAGCCAGATGTGGGCCGCGTCCTGGGCGTGCACCGGGTGCCACCACATCGCCTCCCGTACTGGTACCGCCTCGAAGGGACAGGGCAGCGCCCGGACCGCGGCGGAGCGGACCGCTCTGCGGGCCAGCCGCTCCTGGATCATCGCGACCCGGCGGGTGCCCTCGACCATGTGCGGCAACAGCTGGAAGGTCTGCACGGAGACCTCCACCCGGGGGCTGATGCCGATCATGCTGAGCTGCCGGGCGGCCGGGGCGTCGTAGGTGCGCTGGTAGACGGCCCACGGCAGACGGGCCAGCTGGTCGAGGGTGAGTGCGTCGCCGACCTCGGGGTTGTCGTCGGCGACCAGGCACAGCCAGCGGTCCTGGTAGAGGTCGACGGCGGGGAGGCCGTCGATCACGCCGTGCGGCATCAGCAGTCCGTCGACAGTGCTCAGCACGGTGGCCGTGTTCTCCACCACGGAGGGTGCCGGGTGCTGGAAGGTGAGCCGGATCCCGGGTGCCTCCTGGTGCAGGGCGCGGGACAGCTCGGCGCCGAACACGGCCGCGCCGTAGTCGGAGGCGAGCAGGGTGAACTCGCGGGTCTCGGCGGCCGGGTCGAAGTCGGCCTGGCTGGCGAAGACGCGCTCCAGCAGATCGCATGCGGTGGCGCTGCGGTCCCGCAACGCCACGCCGAGCGGGGTCAGTTCGTAGGCGTTGCCGGTCCGGGCGAGCAATTCGTCGTCGAAATGGCGGCGCAGCCGGGACAGCGCCGCGCTCATCGCGGGCTGGCTCAGGCCGATGCGCTCGCCGGCCCGGGTGACGTTGCGCTCCTCCAGCAGCGCGCGCAGGGCGACCACCAGATTGAGGTCGAGTCGGGTCAGGTTCACCGGGCACCGCCTGTGTCAGCCAAGAACTATCCACGTCATGGATTCGGCGCATCCACAGGATTGATTTCCGTGATTGGCCGTTCGAGGTCAGAGTAGACCGCAACCCAGCAGGAGGAAATCTGATGGCAACGCTCACGCAACCTGCCGGCCCGTTCGCGCTCGGCACGTTCTCCGCTCAGGACGGGAAGCCGTTCCCGGGTCTCCTGGCCAAGGAGCAGGTGCTGGACCTGACCAGCGCCCTGGACGGGGCACCGTCCGACCTGCGTGCCGTGGTCGAGCGATGGGAGGAGAGCCTCCCCGTCCTGCGCATCCTCGCGAACGACGACTCGCTCGACTGGCGCCCGCTGGAGGACCTGCGCGTGCACGCCCCGCTCGAGCCCCGCCAGATCTTCCAGTCCGGCGCGAACTACCGGCAGCACGTGATCGACCTGGAGGTCGCCCACCGCTCCCCCGACGACCCCCGCACGGTCGCGGAGGCCCGGGCCGAGGTCGCCGCGATCATGGACCGCCGGGCCGCCGAGGACCTGCCGTACGTCTTCATCGGACTGCCCAGCACCATCACCGGCCCGTACGACGACATCGTCCTCCCCTCCTGGGTCGAACAGCCGGACTGGGAACTGGAGTTGGCGGCCGTCATGGCCAAACCGGCCTACCGGGTCTCCGTCGAAGAAGCTCTGGAGTACATCGCCGGGTACACCATCGCCAACGACCTCACCGACCGCGCGACGGTCTTCCGCCGGGACATGAAGGCCATCGGCACCGACTGGCTGCGCAGCAAGAACGCGCCCGGCTTCACCCCGCTCGGCCCGTGGCTGGTACCCGCCGAGGCCGTCGCGGACCCGGGCGATCTGCGGGTCACGCTGAAGCTGAACGGCGAGACCATGCAGGACGAGTCCACCAAGGACATGCTCTTCGGGGTCGCCCGGCTGGTGTCGTACATCTCCCAGTCCGCCCAACTCCTGCCCGGTGACCTGGTGTTGACCGGCAGCCCGGCGGGCAACGGCATCCACTGGGGGCGGCTGCTGCAGGGCGGCGACGTCATGGAGGGGTCCGTCACCGGTCTCGGGGTCCAGCGCAACCGGTGTGTCGCGGAGGGCTCGTGAACCGGCTCGACCCCGAGGGCGCGATCGCCGAGGCCGCCAAGTCGTACTCGAACTGGGGCCGTTGGGGTGAGGACGACGTGCTCGGCACCCTCAACTTCCTCGACGAGCACAAGCGCCGCGAGGGAGCCGCACTCGTCCACCGGGGCGTCAGCTTCTCCCTAGCGCAGTCCTTCGACATGAACGGCCCGCAGAAGGGCTGGCGGCGCCGGACGAACCCCGTGCACACCATGCTCGACACCGGCGCCGACGCGGCGCTCGGCAACCAGGGCTTCCCGCACGGCATCGGCGGCGCCGACGACGTGATCGCGATGCCGTTGCAGTGCTCCACGCAGTGGGACGGGCTCGGGCACATCTTCGACCACGGCAGGGCGTGGAACGGACGGGCGGCCGAGCGGGTCGTCACCTCCGACGGCGACCTCGTCACCGGCATCGAGCACATGGCACCGTACGTCGCCGGGCGCGGCGTCCTGCTCGATGTGGGCCACGTCCTCGGCACTCAAGGCGAGTTGCCCGACGGTTTCGCGATCACCGAGGAGCACCTGACCGCGACCGCCGAGGCGCACGGGGTGAGCGTCGGGCGCGGTGACATCGTCGTCGTACGCACCGGACAGCTCACCCGCGCCCGGCGCGAGGGCTGGGGCGACTACGCGGGCGGCCCCGCGCCGGGCCTGTCCTTCACCGCCGCCGGGTGGCTGCACCGCACCGAGATCGCCGCGATCGCCACCGACACCTGGGGCTTCGAGGTGCGCCCGAACGAGTTCGAGCATGCCTTCCAGCCGCTGCACCAGGTCGCCATCCCCAACATCGGCCTGCTCATCGGCGAGATGTGGGACCCGGACGCCCTCGCCGAGGACTGCGCGGAGGACGGCGTGTACGAGTTCTGGCTCACCGCCGCGCCACTGCCGATCACGGGAGCCGTCGGCTCCCCGGTCAACCCGGTCGCCGTCAAGTAGCGAGCAATCCCAGTGGCCCCAACCCCCAGTAGCCCCTGCCCCTACTGGCCTGCAATCCCCAGCCGCCCGAAGCCGTGCGGCTCAACCCGGGAGGTATCCCCGACATGGCCGACAGCCTCACACGTACCGCCACCCGTACCGTCCTCGTCGTCGGCGCAGGCACCTCCGGAAACGCCCTGACCGTGCTGCTGCGCCGGGCGGGGATCGCCGTCGACGTCGTCGAGGCGAGCCCCGACGGGAAGGCCGCCGCCGGCTCGGGCATCACCCTTCAGGGCAACGCCCTGCGCGTACTGCGCGAGGTCGGGGTCCTCGAAGGCATCGAGAAGGACGGTTACGCCGCCGAGGGCGTCGCCGTTCTCGCCCCCGACGGCACCGTGCTGCACGCCCACGAGGAACTCCGCACCGGCGGCGACGACCTGCCCTCGCACATCGGCATGCAGCGGCCTCGGCTCCAGCAGCTCCTCATCGACCGGGTCCGCGCCTCGGGCGCCGAGATCCGCCTCGGCACCACGGCCACCGCCCTCGGACAGGACGACGAGGGCGTGGACGTGACCTTCTCGGACGCCACGAGCCGCCGCTACGACCTGGTGGTCGGCGCAGACGGGCTGCACTCCGCCACCCGCGCGATGATCGGCATCACCGAGAGACCCGAGCCCACCGGCATGGGCATCTGGCGGGCCCCCGCGCCGCGCCCCGCCGGTGTCCACCGCACCGAGATGGTCTACGGCGGCCGCTGTTTCATCGCCGGGTACTGCCCGACCGGTGAGGACACGGTCTACGCCTACCTCGTCGAGCGGGCCCGCGACCGCGATGCACTGCGCCCGGCGACGTACGCCGACGAGATGCGGGCACTCAGCGAGGGCTACGGCGGCGCATGGACGGAGATCCGCACCGCCTTCACCGACCCGAAAGCCGTCAACTACACCTGCTTCGACCGGCACTTGGTGGAGGGCCCGTGGCACCGCGGCCGGGTCGTGCTCGTCGGCGACGCCGCCCACGCCTGTCCGCCCACCCTCGCCCAGGGCGCCGCGATGTCCCTGGAGGACGTCCTCGTCCTCGCCGAACTGCTGACCAGCCGGGACGACTGGGACGACCAGCTCTTCACGGACTACCACGACCGACGGCTGCCCCGCGTACGCATGGTCGTCGATGCCTCCGTCCAGCTCGGCCAGTGGCTGCTCGACGGAGTGCGCGACGCGGACGTACCCGGGCTGATGGGCCGCACCATGAACGCGCTGAAGGAACTTCCGTGACCGAACTGTCCGCCCCCTTGTCGATACCGACGATCGACGTCCACGCCCATCTCCTGCTCCCGGAGGTCGAGGAGGCCGTCGCCGGTCGGGCCGGCCTCACCGCGGCCCAGGGCCTCGACGCCCGCCGCAACGGCCCGGCGGCCCTGACCGTGAACGGCCCCATGGTCGGCGCGCGCATACCGAAGCTCACGGACGCCAGTGTGCGCCTGACAGCCATGGACGCGCAGGGCGTGGACATCCAGCTGGTCAGCCCGTCCCCGTCGCACTACCACTACTGGGCCGATCCCCAACTGGCAGAGCAGGTGTGTCTGTTGGCCAACGAGGAAACCGCCGCACACTGCGCCAAGGCCCCCGACCGGCTGCACGGCCTCGGCCTGATCCCGCTCCAACATCCCCACCTCGCGGTCGAGTTGCTCGATCACGCAGTGGAACAGGGGCTGCGGGGCGTGGAGATCTCCTCGCACGCCCCGGGGCCGGGCGGGACCCGGGAGGTGGAGCTCTCCGACCCGCGCCTCGCACCCTTCTGGGCGCACGCGCAGGAGAGCGGCGCCCTGGTCTTCCTGCACCCTTTCGGCTGCACCCTCGACGAACGCCTTGACCAGTGGTACCTGTCCAACACCGTCGGCCAGCCCACCGAGAACGCGATCGCCCTCTCCCACCTGATCTTCTCCGGCGTCCTGGACCGCCATCCGGGCCTGAAGCTGATCGCGGCGCACGGCGGCGGCTATCTGCCCACGCACATCGGCCGCTCCGACCACGCCTGGCGGGTCCGCCCCGACGCCCGGGGCTGCGCACGGGAGCCCAGCAGCTACCTGAAGCGGCTGTACTTCGACTCCCTCGTCCACGACCCGTACGTCCTGCGGGAGTTGGTCCGGGCCGCCGGTCCGGACCGGGTCCTGCTCGGCTCCGACTTCCCCTTCGACATGGGCAGGGAAGACCCGCTGGACGCGCTGCGTGCCGCGGACCTGCCCGACCCCGACTTCCACGCCCTACGAGGCGGCAACGCCGCCGCCCTCCTCCGGAAGGACTGACCGACATGCGTCTGCTCACCCACCTGCGGCACGTCGACCTCGCCGTGCCCGACTACGACAAGCAGCTCGACTTCTACGCCGGAGTCTGGGGCCTGACCAAGGTCGCCGAGGACTCCGGCATCTCCTTCCTGGCCGCCGAGGGCTCGCCCGAGCAGTACGTCGTACGGCTACGGCAGGCCGACGAGAAGCGCCTCGACCTGGTCTCCTACGGGGCCGCGAGCGCGGCGGACGTGGACACGCTCGCCGAGCAACTCCTCTCCAGTGGCGTCCAGTTGATCTCCCAGCCGGGCAAGGCGGACACACCCGGCGGCGGCTACGGCTTCCGCTTCTTCGACGTCGACGGCCGCACCATCGAAGTCCTGGCCGACGTCGAGGTTCGCCAGCACCGCAGGATCGAGGAGAAGGAGGCGATCCCGGTCAAGCTGTCCCACGTCGTCCTCAACTCCCCCGATCTGAACCGGACCCGGGAGTGGTACGAGCGCCACCTCGGCTTCGCGCTCTCCGACACGCTGTCCTCACCGCACATGGGAGAGGTCATGCACTTCATGCGGATCAGCAACCAGCACCACTCCATGGCCATCGCGCAGGGACCGCACACCGCCCTGCACCACGTCTCCTTCGAGATGCGCGGCCTGGACGAGTACATGCGCGGCTCCGGCCGCGTGATGCGGGCCGGCTTCCAGAAGGTCTGGGGCCCGGGCCGGCACATGGCGGGCGACAACACCTTCACCTACTTCCTCGACCCGCACGGCAACACCGTCGAGTACACGACGGAGTTGGAGGTCCTCGACGAGGACACCTGGCACCCGCACGTCTACGACTTCTCGAAGCCCGAGGTCACCGACCAGTGGGGCACGGCCAACCCGATGAACGAACTCATCGCCAAGGAGTCGTTCAACGACGTCGACCGCGGCGTGTTCATCGCCCCGCCGGTCTGACCGACAGGAGCCCTCCCCCATGCGTTTCGCCACGTACGAGCACCAGAACCGACACCATGTGGCCGTCGTCGAAGAGGACGGCACGCTTTTCCCCCTGCCCGGCGTCCGCTCGCTGACCGGCCTGCTCGCCGAGGGCGGCGGCCTGCCCGGACTGCTCGACGCAGGCTCCGTGACACCGGACATCCCGGCCGGGCCGCACGTCTCCGAGGTGCGGCTGCTGCCGCCGCTCCAACCGCCCACCGTGCGGGACTTCGTCACCTTCGAGGAACACGTCGAGGGCGTACGACGGTCCGTGGACGGCTCCGCCGGAGTGCCGGAGCAGTGGTACGCGGCCCCGACGTTCTACTTCACCAACCCCTACGCCGTCCACGGCCCGCACGACGACATCCCCGTGCCGCCGGGATCGAGCATGCTCGATTTCGAACTCGAAGTCGCCGCCGTCATCGGCCGTGAGGGCCGTGACCTCACCCCCGAGCAGGCCCGCGACCACATCATCGGCTACACCGTCTTCAACGACTGGTCAGCCCGCGACCTGCAGTCGGCGGAGATGAAGGTGGGCCTCGGACCGTGCAAGGGCAAGGACACCGCCACCACGCTGGGCCCGTACCTGGTCACCGCCGACGAGCTGGAGAAGTACCGCGACGGGGACGGCTTCCTGCGGCTCGGTCTCACCGCCTCGGTGAACGGCGAGGTCGTCGGCAAGGACCTGCTGTCCAACATGAGTTGGACCTTCGAGGAGATGGTCGCGTACGCCTCGCGCGGGACCACCGTCCGCCCCGGTGACATCCTCGGTTCCGGGACCTGCGGCAACGGTGGCTGCCTCGCCGAGCTCTGGGGCGTACGTGGCCGACAGGACCCGCCGCCGCTGAAACCCGGCGACACGGTCACGCTCACCGTGGAAGGCGTCGGCTCCGTCTCCAACACCGTGGTCGCCGGACCTGAGCCGGTGCCGGTCCCGGCCGCCCGGCGCCGCTCGCGGGAGCGGCCGTGACCTCCGGCCTGCACCCCAAGCGGCTCCTCGGCAAGGTGGTTGTCGTCACCGGGGCAGCGGGTGGCCAGGGCGCCGCGGAGGCCCACGCCCTGACCCGCGAGGGCGCCCAGGTCGTCGCCACCGATGTGACCGAGACACCCGGCTGCCGCCGACTCGACGTCACCAGCGAACGCGACTGGGCCCAACTCGCCGCCGAACTACGGGAGTCGTACGGGCAGGTGCACGGCCTGGTCAACAACGCGGGCATCACCTGGCGGGCCCGCATCGACGACGTACGCGCCGAGGACATGGCCCGCGTCCACGCGGTCAACGTCACCGGGCCGCTGCTCGGCATCCAGCACCTGCTCCCGCTCATGCGCGCCGGGGCATCGATCGTGAACGTCGGTTCATCGGCGGCGCTGACCGCCCACTACCCGGTCGCGTACACGGCCAGCAAGTGGGCGCTGCGCGGCCTGTCGAGGACCGCCGCGATGGAACTGGGGCCCCGCGGCATCCGCGTGAACGCCATCCATCCCGGCTTCATCGAAACGGATATGACCGCTTCTGCCGCGCCCGCGTTCCGCGAGGCGAACCTCCGCGAGACACCACTCGGCCGCACCGGAACCGTCGACGACGTCACCCCGCTCGTGGTGTTCCTGTTGTCCGACGACTCGTCCTTCGTCACCGGAGCCGAGATCCCGGTCGACGGCGGTCTCACCGCGCACGGCGGCGCCAAGTCGATCTCGGACGCCCTGCGCCGGGACACCTGAACCAGCAGAACAGAAAGGTCCTCTCACGGACGGCCCGCTGCGGCTGTGGCAGGCGGATTTCGGAATCCGGGTCGGGGACGAGATCATGACCGTGGCCTCAGTGCGGGGCGACGTGAACGACGACTTCGACCGGTCGCTCACGGGCGGCAGGACAGCGGACCAGAGCCTGAAGGGGGTATCAGCGTGGCCGACCTGTACGCCTCGTACACCGACCTCGCCGCGCACGAGACCGAGGGCGTGTCCTACATGCGCCGCTCGGTGCCGGTGACCGGCGCGACCTGGTCCAGCATCGCCATCCACGGCGGCGGCATCGAGGCGGGTTCCGGGGAGACCGCCCGCGCGGTCGGCGCGGGCCTGATGGCGCACTACGAATTCGCCGGCATCAAGTCCACCGGCAACACGTCCTTGCACGTGACGTCGACCCGCTTCGACGAACCGACCTGCCAAGCGATCGTCGCCTCCTCGCTGCGCTGCCTGTCCTTCCACGGCTACACCGGCACAGCAGGCGTCCCCGAGACGTCCCTCGGCGGCCTCGACACCGCGACCGCCGACCGCATCCGCGCCGCCCTGACACGGGCCGGGTTCCTGGTCATCGACGCGGCCCAGGAGATCAACGGCAGCCACCCGACGAACATCGCCAATCGCACCACGAGCGGCGTCGGCGTCCAACTGGAGATCTCCCACGCCCTGCGCGCGTCGTTCTTCCCGGACAGGGACCTGACGCGCGCGATGCGGGACACCGGACGGCGCACGCCGACGTTCGACCGGTACGTCACCGCCGTGCGCTCCGTCTTCGAGGACCGCGCTCTGGTGGCGCAGAGCACCATCCCCGTGTCCCGGTGAACGACCACGCCGTACGCCTCGGCCGACATCGACATGGCGGCGAGCATGGGCGCCGAAAAGCCCGCGACCGGCGGCCCGCACTTCCTCCACCCGAGGGCCGGATCACTCCGCCGATTCAGTGGGCGATCGAGTCGATCAGGCTGCGTGCCCCCTGGCGCAGCAGGGTGACCGCGACGGACGTGCCGAGGGTCGCCGGATCGAGGGGTCCGGCCCACTCGTGGGCGTTGAGGACGGTCTTGCCGTCGGGGGTGAACACGCAGGCGCGCAGGGACAGGTCGCCGTTGCGTTCGGCCTTCGCGTACCCGGCGATCGGGCTGTTGCAGTGGCCCTGGAGAACGTGGAGGAACATGCGCTCCGCGGTGGCCTCGCGGTAGGTGTCGGGGTCGCCGAGGCCGCTGACGGTGTCGATCAGGTCGGTGTCGCCTTCGCGGCATTGCAGCGCGAGGACGCCGGCGCCGATCGGCGGGACCATCGTGTCCGGCGACAGGATCTCGGTGATCACATCGGTGCGGTCGATGCGTTCCAGGCCGGAGACGGCCAGCAGCAGGGCGTCGGCTTCGCCGGCGGCGAGTTTGTCCAGGCGTCGGTTGGCGTTGCCGCGCATGGGGACGCACCGCAGGTGGGGATAGGAGGCGGCGAGCTGGGCGATGCGCCGCACCGAGGAGGTGCCGATGCGGGTGCCGGCCGGGAGTTGATCGAGGGTGAGGCCGTCGGGGTGGATGAGGGCGTCGCGGATGTCGTCGCGTTTGAGGAACGCGGCGAAGACCGTGCCGGCGGGCAGCGGCCGGTCGGCGGGCACGTCCTTGACGCAGTGCACCGCCAGGTCCGCCTGTCCGGCGAGCAGCGCGGCGTCGACTTCCTTGGTGAACGCGCCCTTCCCCTCCACCTGGGCGAGGTCGCCCATCCACTTGTCACCGGTCGTCTTCACCGGCACGACCTCGGTGCGGATGCCGGGGTGGAGCGCGGCCAGTTCGGTGCGCACGCGCTCCACCTGGGCAAGCGCCATGGGCGAGTCACGGGAGACGATGCGGATCAGCTCAGGGGCGGACATGTCACCCACGATAGACCTTTGCCGACGGGCGCCGCGCCCCAGTCCGGATGCCCATCTCGGGGGCGTGGCCCGCAAGTTGGGAACATCGGGCAGGTGTACGAGAAACCTGTCGACGCGCTGCTGGTGGCCGGGAGCGAGCTGGGCGGCGGCCGGAGGTCGTCGACCACATACAGGCCGCCCGACTCCAGCAGGTGCTCGCCGGCTTGGAGGCGCCCCGGGCCGCCGACAGAGCGAAGGTGGCGTCCAGGTCGATAAGTGGCGTGGTGAATCCGAGAGCCGCGAGCGTCGCGATGGCCCCCGCGGGCGGCCAGGCAGTCGTCCTGAGCCATGGATGAGCGGCCGTGACCTGGGATTTCGCCGGACGGAGCTTGATCTGCACAGCGGTGGCTGTGGAGCCGCCGATGCCAGCTGGGGAACGTGTCCCGAACGAAGCTCTCCGCGCGCCCGCCTCACCTCATGGCGGGTGGTACGGAAATATTCGGCTGTCACACCGTAGCTTTGCAGCATCAACATCGGGCTACCGCTCGGTGGACCGGCATTCCACATCGGGTGCCGAAAACTGGAGGCGCCCTCATGCTGATCGCTCAACGTCCCTCTCTCACCGAAGAGGTCGTCGACGAATTCCGCTCCCGGTTCGTGATCGAGCCGCTGGAGCCGGGCTTCGGCTACACCCTCGGCAACTCCCTGCGCCGGACCCTCCTGTCCTCGATCCCGGGTGCGGCGGTCACGTCCATCCGTATCGACGGCGTGCTGCACGAGTTCACCACCGTGCCGGGCGTCAAGGAGGACGTCACCGACCTGATCCTCAACATCAAACAGCTGGTCGTCTCCTCGGAGGAGGACGAGCCGGTCGTGATGTACCTGCGCAAGCAGGGCCCGGGGCTGGTCACCGCCGCCGACATCGCGCCCCCGGCCGGTGTCGAGGTGCACAACCCCGACCTGGTCCTCGCCACGCTCAACGGCAAGGGCAAGCTGGAGATGGAGCTGACCGTCGAGCGCGGTCGCGGCTACGTCTCCGCGGTGCAGAACAAGCAGGTCGGTCAGGAGATCGGGCGCATCCCGGTCGACTCGATCTACTCGCCCGTTCTCAAGGTCACCTACAAGGTCGAGGCGACCCGTGTCGAGCAGCGCACCGACTTCGACAAGCTGATCGTCGACGTCGACACCAAGCAGGCCATGCGTCCCCGTGACGCCATGGCGTCGGCCGGCAAGACGCTGGTCGAGCTGTTCGGTCTGGCCCGCGAGCTCAACATCGACGCCGAGGGCATCGACATGGGCCCGACCCCGACGGACATCGCCCTGACCGCCGAGCTCGCGCTGCCGATCGAGGAGCTCGAGCTCACCGTCCGGTCGTACAACTGCCTCAAGCGCGAGGGCATCCATTCCGTGGGTGAGCTCGTGGCTCGTTCCGAGGCCGACCTGCTCGACATCCGCAACTTCGGCGCGAAGTCCATCGACGAGGTCAAGGCGAAGCTGGCCGGCATGGGCCTGGCTTTCAAGGACAGCCCGCCCGGATTCGACCCCACCGCTGCCGCGGGCGCCTTCGGCACCGACGACGACACCGGGTACATGGAAACCGAGCAGTACTGAGGGGGCAGGCACCGGTGCGGACCGCGAGGAGCTATGGCCTGCCGGCGCGGGCCGGCTGCTCGTCGGCTCCGCCCCGCCCGCGCCGCGCACTCGGCGGGGGCGCGGTGCCGGGCAGCAGCAGGCCCGCCGAAGGAATGTGGGCGGGGATGTCGATCCAGGCCGGCTCTGTACGACGTAGAGGTGAGAGAACAACACCGATACGAGAGGCGAAGGCCATGCCCAAGGTCCGCGTACACAACGTCACGATCTCCCTCGACGGCTTCGCGGCCGGCCAAAACCAGCGACTGGACGCCCCGTTCGGCGACGGCGTCGGCTGGGGTGACGACCTGCACAGCTGGTTCGTCTCGGCGGCGGAAGACCTTGCCGCGGGGAAGACCGGAATCGATGTCGACTACTTCGCCCGCGGCGAGCAGAACATCGGCGCCACGATCATGGGGCGGAACATGTTCGGTCCGCAGCGCGGGCCGTGGGAGGACGAGTCCTGGAAGGGCTGGTGGGGCGACAACCCGCCCTACCACCACGACGTTTTCGTGCACACCCACCATCCGCGCCCCACGCTGGAGATGGCCGGCGGAACGACCTTCCACTTCACCGACGAGCCAGTGGAGACGGTGCTCCAGCACGCGTTCGACGCCGCGGGCGGCAAAGACGTCCGGATCGGCGGCGGCGCGGCCGTCATCCAGGAGTATCTGCGCGCCGGGCTGGTTGACGAGCTCCACCTGGTGATCGCGCCGATGCTCATCGGGCGCGGGGAGCGGCTGCTCGACAATCTGAGTGACGGTATCGACGGCTACCGGGTGTCCGAGATGGTCGGCTCGCCGAACGTCACGCACGCGATGCTGGTCCGCCGCTGACGCGCGAGGCCAGGGTTTCGCGGGAGTGGGTGCGTCTCGCCGGACGGGTCCCCGGAAGTAGCCAGCGGCCCCGGGCTGCGGCATTCGGGGTCCGGGTTCACCTCGTGGTCGGCAGGGGCAGAGCGTCCGTGTACGCGTTCACCGGCCGGGCGACCTTCCTGACGGCGAGGGCATCGAGTGCGGCCTCTGCGGACTTCGTGCCCAGGGTGCCGTGGGGGTGCCAGGTTCCCTTGACGGACACCCAGGTGTTCGCGGGCAGGGCTTGGGCCCCGTAGACCCGCACCTTGACGGACTGAGCGTCCGCCGCACAGCACGAGATCATGATCCGGGTCAGATACCAGCCGTCGCCCCGCTTGTCCGGGGTGACGAATCCGGTCAGCAGGACACTGCGCCCCCTGATGTCCCGCGCGTGGTCCTGCTGCACTCGGCCGATGAAATCGGTGAGGGTGAGCGGGACCGGCGAGGCCGCGGGCAGCGGATCGAAGTGCTCCCGCTCGGTGACCGCCTTCGGGGTCTCGCGGGAGGCGGTGTACGCGCCGAGGGCGGGCGGGGCGTAGAGGAGCAGGCTCAGTGCCGGGAGGAACAGGAGCCAGGCGACGCGGGGCACGGCGGAGTGATCGTGCACCCCAACATCGCCTTCCTCGCCTTCCTCGCCTTCCTCGCCGTCCTCGTGCCCGTGCCCGTGCCCATGACGTTCACCGTGCTCGCCGTCCTCGTGCCGGTGCTCATGACGTTCACCGTGCTCGCCGCCCGCGTTCGGCCTGTACGACGACCACGCCTCCGCCACACCGAGCAGGAGCAGCAGCGCCCCCGACGCGATCAGGTACGGGCGAAGCCCCTCCTTCACGTACCTGAGATACAGGTCGGTGAAGAGCGCGGCGTGCAGCAGAGCGAGGCCGCTGAGGACGAGCAGGACCACCTGGACATGCCGTTTCACAACAGGGCCCCACCGATCAGCACGCTGGAAAGGACCGCCACGACCGTCGTCGCGGCGGAGAACCGGAAGGCGAAGGCCCGCCCGAAGGTACCCGCCTGGAGGGCGATCAGCTTCAGGTCGACCATCGGCCCGACCACCATGAACGCGAGTCGCGCGGTGGGCGAGAAGCCGGTGAGCGAGGCCGCGACGAACGCGTCGGCCTCCGAGCACACCGCGAGCACGATGGCGAGAGCGGCCAGGAAGAGCACCGACAGCCATGGCGAACCGGAAAACGCGTCCAGGACGGACCGCGGCACCGCGACGTTGAAGGTCGCCGCCGCCATGGCCCCGAGGACCAGGAAACCGCCGGCATGCAGGAAGTCGTGCTGGAAACCGGTCCGGAACTCCGTCCAGCGGCTGTGGCCCGGCCGGTGCCCGGTGTGCCGTACGGCGGGCTTCAGCCACTTCTCCCTGCCCAGCCAGAGCCACAGCCAGCCCATCACGAAAGCGGTGGCGAGCGAGGCCAGCAGCCGGGCCAGGACCATCGCGGGACTGCCGGGGAAGGCGACGGCCGTGGCCGTCAGCACCACCGGGTTGACCGCGGGAGCCGACAACAGGAACGCGAAGGCGGCAGCCGGGTTGACGCCCCTGCCGATCAGGCTGCTGCTGACCGGCACCGACGCGCACTCGCAGCCCGGCAGCACCACACCGGCAAGGCCGGCGACCGGGACGGCGAGGACGGGCCGCTTCGGCAGTACGCGGGTGAACACCCGCGCCGGTACGAACGCGTTGATCGCGCCCGACAGGGCGGTGCCGAGCAGCAGGAACGGCATCGCCTGCACGGTCACGGCGAGGCAGACGGTCCGCCAGGCCTGTACGGCCGGTTGGTCCGTCCACCCGCGGACGACGAAGAGGACCACGTCGAGAAGGACGACCGCTCCCAACGACAGGGCCAGCCACAACCGGAGCCGACCGCCCGCGGGGGCGTCGTCGGCCGCCCCGTCGTCGGCCGCCGCGACGGCGAGCTCCCCGGCTCGTTCTTCTGCCCTCTGCACGCCGGCTCCGCATGTCGAGTGTCGAATGCCGGGTCGAACATAGCGCCCCCGAACAAGCGACTGAGCATCACCCCGAATCCAGGCGTCCAAGTCCGATGAGTTTCGTCATCGTTCCTCGTCTATATCCGCGACACACCACACAACATCAGCCGCATTCGAGGAGAGCATCATGACCGCTGTCTACACCTGGGACGTCTTTTCCACCCTTGACGGCTACGGCTCGTACGGCCCCGACGGCGACTGGGGCGGCTACTGGGGAAAACAGGGCCCCGAGTTCCTTGACAACCGCCTTGCGGTGATCGGCGAAGAGCAGCGGATGATTCTCGGGGCCAACACCTTTCGGCTGTTCGAGAAGCTGCTGGGCCCGATCCCGGAGGCCGACCTCGATCCGGTGAACTCCCGGATGCGAAGCTTGCCGACAACGGTGGTGTCGAGGACGCTCGCAGGACCCTTCGCAGCGCCGGGCGTGACCGTCGCCGCCGGCGACGCCGTCGACGTCGTCGCCCGGCTCAAGGAGGAGTCCGAGGTGCCGTTGCGCTCGCACGGCAGCCTGTCGTTGAACCGGGCGCTGATGGCCGCGGGGCTCGTCGACCGCGTCCAGGTGACGATCTTCCCTGTGATCAGCGGCCGGACCGGGACCGCCCCGGTCTTCGAGGGCGCGGCCGACTTCGACCTCGAACTGATCCGGAGCCGGGTCTTCGACGGCCACACCCAAGAACTCATCTACCGGCCCACCCTGCACAGCTGAACGCAACCATGCGCTGGACCTGGTCCAGCAGCCGAACCGCCCGAGCGGCAGGTGCGGGACGGCGCCGGCTGCGATCCGTACGGCCGAGCGATGTGATCACTCGATCGTGAGTTCCTCTGCTTTCACACCTGTTGTGACGCCACGCTCGCCAGGGTGGCTGCGACCGGCGTCGCCTGAATGCGCAGCGGGTGGCGGGAGATGGCATGACGCAGGACGCGGGACAGCGCGGGGGCCCGGACGACCGGGCCGTGCTGTTGGTGGCCGGGCTGGCCGATCTGGCGGTGAGCACGCTGGGTTCGGCCTTGGGCGCGGTGCGGGGGCTGCTGCGCCGCTCGGACACCGCGGACCTGGCGGCGGAAGCCCGGCACGATCTGGCGGCGCGCGGGCGTCTGGCGCTGGACCGGTATGCGGCCGTACCCCCCGCCCACTTGGAGCTTCTCGCCCGGCATGTCCAGGCTCGGCAGGCAGCCGATGATGTCTGACCGGTGGGAGCCGGCCGCGTTCAAGACCCGCGTCGACGAGGTACTGCGCAGGTTCATCATGCAGGAGGCCGATCAGTTGGCGGCGATCGATCCACTTCTGGGGCCGGTGGCCGAACAGTTGGAGGCCGCGGTCGCGGACGGAAAGCGGCTGCGGGCGGCGTTCTGCTACTGGGGTTGGCGCGCGGTGGGGCAGCCGGACAGCGACGCACTGGTGCGGGCGGCGGCTTCCATGGAGCTGGTGCATGCCGCGGCCATCGTGCACGACGACCTCATCGATGACAGCCCGCTGCGGCACGGCAGGCCCACCGCACATATCGCGCTGCGCGGTGCGGTACGCCGTCGCCCCCGTGCCGTTGCCGCCGCCCGGTCGCTGGCGATGCTGGTGGGAGACCTGCTGATGGCGTTGGCCGGGCAGGTGTTCGCGACCAGCGGTCTGCCCGCCGCGTATCTGGCACGGGCCCGCCCGCTCTGGTCGGTGCTGGCCCGGGAGCTGATCGCGGGCGAGTGCCTGGAGATTCTGCGGACCGGAGCCGGTCCGGACACCGGTGCGTCGCTGAAGGTGATCCGGTACAAGACCGCCAAGTACACCGTCGAGCACCCCCTGTTGATCGGTGGCGCCCTGGCCGGGGCGGGGGCGCGGCTGCGCGAGGGCTACTCCGCGTACGGACTGCCGCTGGGCGAGGCGTTCCAGCTGCGGGACGACCTGCTCGGCCTGTTCGGAAACCCGGAGCGCACCGGAAAGGCCAACGCCGACGACGTGCGCGGCCATCGGCCCACCGCCCTGCTGGCCGAGACCTGGCGCCTCGCCGGAGACGACGAGCGAGAGCAGCTGCGTGCCCTCCTGGGCCGACGCGACCTCGACGGGGAGGGTCTGCACGCGGTACGCGAGGTGATGCGCCGGCTCAGGGCACCCGACCGCATCGAGGACATGATCACCGCCCGGGTCGAAGAGGCTCTCGGCGCTCTCCATGAGCTGGACGTACCGGCACACGCCGCCGCAGCCCTGACCGCGCTGGCGCATTCGGCGGCGGTCCGCCCGTCCTGACCCGCGCACAGGTACGGGGCCAGTGCCGTTCCTGGCCGCCGTTCCGTCCCCCGGTCGCGGGCGACCCCTGTCGAGAACAAGGAGCCACGCCATGAATTACACCGAGGCGTCGATGGACGCCCTGCGGCAGACCGGTGACGATCTCGCCGACGCGACCGTCGCCGCACTCTTCGAGCGCGGGGAGGTGGGCAGGTTCAACACCCTGATGCGCTACGTCTCCACCGCCGGCGCTCCCCTGCCGGCCGGGTTGCCCGACGTCGCACGGGACTACCTGGAAGCCACCAGCGCCCCGCCGGCCTGGGTCGACTGGGGGGAGATGGAGAAGGCACGGCTGTTCTTCATCGACAACAACGTGCACATCTCCACCGCGCTGTCCTTCGCCTCCATGCCCGCCTGCTATGTCGTTCCGCATGTGGCGAAGCTGTTGTCCACCACCCACGGGCTGAAGTACCCGTCCAAGCGGATGGCGGAGACCGGCCAGTTCACCGTCTACCTCATGCAGCCCGGCGCTTTCGAGGCCGGCAGCCGCTTCATCCCCGCAGCCCAGAAGGTCCGCCTGCTGCACGCCTCCATCCGCCATCACCTCGCACGCGAGAACCGCTGGGACACCGCGGCCCACGGAACGCCGATCTGTCAGGAGGACATGATCGGCGGTCAGATGTTCTTCTCCCTGCTCGTCCTGGACAGCCTGCACCGCCTCGGGATCCACATGTCGACGGAGGGCGCGGAAGCGTACTACTACGCCTGGCGGGTGGTCGGTGCGATGCTCGGCGTCGACCAGGACGCCGTCCCCGGCACCCTTGACGAGGCCCGCCGATTCCTCGACCTGTACATGGTCCGGCACATGGGGCCCTCCGAGGAAGGCGCCCACCTGACCCGGCAACTCATCGACCTCTACGAGGAGGTGGTGCCCGGCACCTTCTTCGACCCGATCGTCTCCGCTCTCATCCGCCACCTCATCGGAGACACGTGCGCCGACTGGCTCCAGGTGCCCCGCACCTCATGGGACACCGTCGTCAAGGCCGTGCCCCACCTCCTCGGCGTGCTGGAAACCATCGAGGACCGCTCCCCTGTCGGCGCCTGGGCGCTGGACCGCCTCGGCCATCTCACTTCGGTCCTCGAACTGTCTTCCCTCACCCGCGGACGCGTCATGCACTACGCCATCCCCGAACAGCTCAAGAAGGACTACGGCATCTCCAACGCGGTGCCACCCACTCACCGGTGGACCCCACCGTCCGCCACAGTCTCCTGACACCTGCCAGTGATCCACGCCCTGGCCGCCGACACCGGTGACGGGGTGCGGTGTTCCGCCGCTATCCGCGCTGCTTGTAGCGCTTCCATGCGCGGCCGCCGTCGCGAGAGGTCCACAGTCCTTCGTTCTTCACCAGGTCGTACGTCGCCGTCGTCGCGTCCGCGATGCCATGGAGCGTCGTGCCGTCGACAACGAACGACGTGAATGCCGCTGGTGTCTTCAGCTCGTGGAAGACGCTGTTGGCGCGGTCGTCGGCGAGCCAGTAGCGGCCGCCTTCCTCGCCGACGAGCAGCCGCCCGTCCGCGAGCACCTCCAGGACCAGCGACTCCGGGCCACGCTTCAGGTCCCTGAAGGGAATGCCGTTGCCGAGGACCGTCTGCCAGTGCCTGCCGCCGTCCGTTGTCGCCAACAGGCCGCGCACGCTCTCGCCCCGGGTGAGGGACAGCGCCGCGGTGCCACCCCGCGCGGCGAGGATGCCTCCCTCATACGACTTCGGGACGGCCGTGGAGCCGAGGGTACGGCCATCGCGCTGCCAGAGGACGCGGTCGGGGTCTTCGGTCAGGCGCTGCTCCAGGCTCCAGGCCGTGCCCCGCTCGTCGACGGCGAGCTGGATGGCGTCGTCCGGCACTCCGGCCGGGGGTGCGACAGCGCGCGTGGCGGGGCGGTAGATGAGGGTCGGCTCCATTTCGGCAAGCAGGATGTCGCCGGGGCGGATACGCATCGGGGTGCCGGTGATGACGACCTTGTGCCGCTTTCCGTGTACATCCAGGGCATACGCTCCCTCGGTCCCTCCCTCCGACGGCACCCGTACGAAGCCCCCGGGCACCCCCTTGAACGCGACCGGCGCCGCCTCCGCGTCCGTGTGTTCCGCGTGCTCGGCGACCGTGCGGCCGTCGGGGCCGACGATGCGCCAGGCGGAAGCGGCCGGCCCCTCGTCGTCCTCGACGTTGCCGGCGTCGTACGTCAGAAGCAGCGAGCCGTCGTCCGCGCGAACCACGTCGGCGGGTGCGCCGGCCGCCGCGATGACGTCGGCGGGACGTGGGTGAGGGTCTTCGATGACGCGCTGGTACTTCGCCTCGCGGTCCCCGGATTCTCCCTCGCCGGAGCCGCCCGGGCTGCAGGAGGTCAGCGCCAGCGCCGCACTCGCCGCGACCACGAGCCCGACCGTCCGCCTCCCGCGTTTCCTCAGCCACGCCATGGCCACATCCTCACATGAGGCGACCCCGGCACCGGAAAACGTTTCGTTCCTCGTCGAAATGATTGACGCTTCCAGACGTGCCGGCAAATGATTTCGAACTCACACCGCACGGGCACCATGGGACGAGCTGTCACATAAACGTGGGGAGAATATTGTGACCGAGTGGATATTGGCATTCGACGCCGACTGTCGATTCTGTGAAGAAGTGGTGGGTCGGGTTCGCGCGTCCACCGACGGCACGTTGACCACTGCGGGCCTCACGGAACCCCGTATTCGCGGCCTGCGCACGCGCGCTCTGGGAGACGGGGCCGAGTGGGCCCCGACCCTGTTGGCGGTCGACGGCGACCAGGTGCGGGCCTGGACCGGAACCGCGCTGTCCCTCCGCCTGGCGCGGCTGCTGGGGCCGTCGGACTCGCTGCGGGTGGTGCGTGCGCTCCGCGGCCTCGATGCGCTGCGGCCCCCGAGCCGTCGAGGAATCCTCAAGGCCGTGCCGGGGCTGGCCCTGGGAACGTTTCTGGTCACCGGTGGCCTGGCAGCCTCACCCGCGCAGGCGGTGACCCGCGCCAGGGGCAGTAAGGCGTCGCGATGGGTGAAGGCCAACCTCGACCGGTTGCCCTCCGGCTACTCCGAATTCGTCTCCTACCCCGCGGACTATCGGCGTGCCATTTACGGTTCGCTGTCCGCTTCCGCGCGGAGTGATCTATGGGTGGCGCACTTCGCGCATTACCGGAAGACACACGCCGCTCTGTCGGCCGAGCAGTCCGCAGTCCTGGACGACGCGACGCGGCTGGCACCGCAGATCATCGCGGGGCGCCAGCGGGGAGCAGCCCTCGAAGGGCTGGTGACGGCGGCCGTGGCGGCGTTCGGCGAGAGCGGGGCGCGGGGGGTTCTCATGGTGCTGGGCCCCGCCGACAAGCAAGGCGCGGCGCCTCGCAGCGGTCAGGGCACCCAGGTCATGGACTGCAATTCCCAGTGCGCGGGGACCGGCAGCTGCGACATGGTGTGCTACTCCCATCCGTGGTGGTGCAACTGGACCGATTACGGCTGCGGTCCACTGTGGCTGGGACCGTGCAGCGGGGTTTGCGCCCCCTGAAGCCAGCTCTGCTCGGAACGTGGCCCGCGACCGTTGCCCTATGCAGCCCGGCTGTGCGGCCGACGAGTGAACCGATCACGAAGTGCGACCGCCGCGGTCCGGTGATGCAATGGCATGGGGGAATAGCCACAAGCGCAGAGGTGACGCCGTGAGCGACGCATTCAATGAAGTCGACACATCCGGCGAGATGGGACCGATCGACTATCTGGTCGTCGAGTTTCCGGGTAACCGAATGACCGGCGAGGGCCTGCCGCTCCTGGTCGATCTGGTGGACCGTGGCCTCATCCGCATCCTCGACCTGACGTTCATCCGCAAGGACGCCGACGGGTCGGTGACCGGCCTGGAGATCGGCGACCTCACCGGAGACGGCGAACTCGACCTGGCCGTGTTCGAAGGAGCGTCCTCCGGACTGCTGGGCCAGGACGACCTCGATGAGGCAGCCGCCGCGCTGAAGCCCGGCAACTCCGCCGGCGTCCTGATCTACGAGAACCTGTGGGCCGCCCCGTTCGCCGCCGCCCTGCATCGCAGCGGTGCCGAGCTGGTCGCCTCCGGGAGGATCCCGGTGCCCACCGTCCTGGCCGCGCTCGACGCGATGGAGTCCGCCCCCTGACCGACAACCGGTGCCGGTTGTCCGGCCCGGACTGCCGCAGACAGGGGGAAGTGAGAAGGGAGATCGCCATGCCGGGTCTACTCCGAGGAGTCGCCCGTACGGCCGTCGTCGCCGGAACGGCCACCGCCGTATCGAACCGTGTGTCACGCCGACAGCAGGGACGCTGGGCCGCCCAGCAGGGATACCAGGAGCCCGCGCCGCAGCCGACGTATGCTGCCGAGCCTGCCGCGGCTCCGCCGGCCCCCGACATGAGCAGCAAGATCGAGCAGCTGAAGCAGCTCGGCGAGCTCAAGTCCCAGGGTGTTCTCACCGAAGCGGAGTTCGAGGACCAGAAGCGCAAGCTCCTCGCTGCCTGACCGCTCCGGACCGGGCCGACAAGCCCCCGGCTCAACGCTTTTCGCGTCGGCTGCGGATGCTCAGGGCGGTGACGGAGACAAGGAACCAGAAGGCACCGAAGGCGGAGTATCCGGCGACGGTGGACAGGCCACTCGTCGCCGAGGTGGACATGGCGGCGATGGAGGCACCGGCGACGACGGACTGTCCGCCGCTGATGACCATGGGCCACTGGGCTCCGACGGTGCGTCGGCGCCGGATCGCCACCACGAGCTGGATCGCTCCGGAAGCAAGGGCCCAGAGGCCGAACACGAGCAGGGCCGTGCCGATGGTGGAGAAGGCGACGGCGATCATCCCCGCGGCGGTGACGAGTCCGAGAGCCACGTTGGTGGTACCGACGCGGTCCATGGAGCCGGCATTGGCCATGCGATGTTCGAGGAGCGTGGCGATGGCGTCCCACAGGGGGTAGACGACGAGCAGCACGGACGCGACCACGGTGGGCCTGTCCGTCGACACCAGCGAGGTGGAGTTCGTGACGACGAGTGCCACCCAGATCAGGGAGAAGGCGACTCGGATCAGGTAGAGCGAGCGCAGCCCGGAAGACGTGGTCGTGGTCGTGGTCGTGGTCGTGCTCGAAGTCACGGTGGTCTGAGTCATCGGGTGTCCCGTTTTGTGATCGTGATGGTGTGAGACGGTCGCCTCGATGAGGAGTCTCAGCGGCTTCCGGAGGGGGTGCGTACTTCGAACGAAGTAGTTCTGCCATCCACTTCGAATCGAGTGAGTTCTGCCGTCCCCATCGCCCGGACCGGGCTCGCCGTCTACTTCATTCGAAGTACACGGCCGCAGCACACGTGGACGAGAATCAGGCCATGGTCAAGGCGCGGAACAATCAGGACGGGCCCGTGGCACCCGTGTGGGTCCGCCGCCCCGAGGCGCTGCACCTGGTCGCCTATTCGGTGGCCGCGCTGGTGTTCACCGGACAGATCGTGGCAGTGATCCTGAGAGGGTCGGATCGGCCTACGGCCCTGGCCGTGCTCCTCGCCGGTGGCGGTGTCGCCCTCTCCTGGCGGAGGCCGTGGGCAGGACTGGTCGTGGCGAGCGCCGCGTCCTTCGCCGTCACAGCAGTGGGTCACGACCCCCTGTCGGTGTGGATGATGGCCGTGCTCGTGCTGTTCTCGGTCACCCTGAGGGGGAAGCAGCCGCTGGCCGGAACCGGCATCGTGGCGGCGTTCTTCCTGGGGGCGTACATGACGCTTGGAGGATTCCGTGGCGGTGCGATCGTGGGAGCCGCCGCACTCTTCTCAGCGATAGCGGGAGGTGCGACAGGGGCCGCGCTGCGCATCCATCGAGAGCACTGGCGGACCCTGGAGGAACGGGCCGAGAGCGCCATCGCCACCCGCGAGATCGAAGCCACCCGACGGGTCACCGAGGAACGACTGCGCATCGCCAGGGACCTCCACGACGTCATCGGCCACCAGGTCGCGATGCTGAGCATGCATCTCGGTGCCGCGGAGATCGGGCTGCCCGCAGACGCAGAGTCCGCCCGGCAGGCCCTCGTCTCGGCCAGGTCCAGCGCCCGCACCGTCGTCGTCGAAACGCAACGGATCCTCACGCTCCTCCGCCTCGGAGACGACGTCCCGGGCGACGAGGCGCTCCGGCCGACCCCGGCGCTCAGCGGCTTGGAAGGCCTTGTCGCCTCGTTCGAGAGCATCGGCCTCGACGTCCGGCCCTCCATCGGCATCCCCGCCGGTTTCGTGGAGCCCAGCGTCGGCGTGACGGTCTACCGGGTAGTTCAGGAAGCGCTCACGAATGCCTACCGGCATGGGGACGGGACGGCAACGGTGGATGTGCGCGAGCGGGACGGCAGGATCTGCCTCACCGTGGAGAACCGTGTCGGTCACTCACTGCGCGGCTCCGGCTCGGGCAGCGGACTGGGACTCGTGGGGATGCGCGAACGCGTCGAGTCCTCCAACGGGCGGCTGACGATCGACAGTGACGACGGGCGATTCCGGGTCCATGCGGAGTTCAGCCCCCTGGGAGCCGTCGTATGACGACACGGATTCTGATCGTCGACGACCAGGACGACATCAGGGCCGGCATCAAAGCGATGCTCCGGCTCGACCCGAGTCTCGTGGTCGTGGGTGATCTCTCCGATGGACTCCAGGCCGTCCCCTTCCTGCGGGACCACCCTGTCGACCTGGTCCTGATGGACATCCGGATGCCCGGCATCGACGGTGTCGAAGCCACCCGCCGGATCCGCGAAGAGCACCCACCCGAAAAGACGCGGGTGATCGTGCTGACCACCTTTGACCAGGACGACATCGTTCTCGCCGCCCTGCGCGCGGGCGCCAACGGGTTCCTGAGCAAGACCGTGAGCCCCGCTGAACTCGTCGCCGGAATCACCGAGGTCGTCAGCGGTGGCGGTGCGCTGTCGGCTGCCGCGACGGCCGCGCTCATCGGTCACATGACCGACAGTCCGCCCCCGGCGATCGACCAGGAACTGCTGCGACGCTTCGACGCCCTGACACCCAGGGAGCGCGACGTGGTCCTTCTCGTCGCGAGCGGTCTCGGCAACGACGAGATCGCGGCCCAGCTGTCCGTGTCGCCGTTCACCGTGAAGACGCATGCGGTACGGGCCATGACGAAGGTCGGCGCACGGGATCGAGCGCAACTCGTCTCGTTCACCTTCCGGGCCGGTCTCTACCTCTGAGCCTGCCGGGCAGAACCCCCAGCAGCCCCGTACGCGTGGACCACCTTGGCAGGCCGGCCTCGCATGCGCCCGGGGAACCACGGGGCGCTGCACGGTGAGGCGGCCGGAAGAGCGAGGCCGGAAACCTGCGCCCCTTACGAGGAGCGCGCCGGAAACTGCGGCCCGTGCCTCGGAGCCTGGAGGTTCAGGCACAGGCGTCCTCGATGGCAACCCGTCGCACTGTGCGCAGCGTCGACCGGAGACGGTCCAGATCTGTCGAGCCGAGGGCGAGGCGAAGTGCCTGTGGTGTGTGCCTGGAGGTGGTGAAGGGCTCCGCCGTGCTGACGGAGATGCGCTGACGGGCGAGGGTGGCGCACAGGCGATCGGCGCGTGCGTCGTCGGGCAGCGGCAGCCATGTGAAGTAGGACGAGGGGTGGCTGATGAGTGGCAGTCCTGCCAGCTCCTGTCTGGCGAGTACTTGGCGGGCCCTGGCGTCGTCTCGTTTCTGCGCTTCCAGGTGGTCCACCGTGCCGTCGTCGAGCCAGCGGCAGGCGATCGCGGTGGTGAGGGCCGGGGTGTTCCAGGTGGTTGCCCGAATCGCGCGTTCGAGCGACGACACCATGGAGGGCGGGGCGACGACGAAGCCGACCCGGAGGCCGGTGGCAATGCTCTTGGACAGGCCCGAGACGTAGACAGTGATGTCCGGCGCGGTGTCAGCCAGAGGCGGTGGAGGGTCCTCGGCCAGGTAGGCGTAGGAGGCGTCTTCGATGATGAGCGATCCATGCTGCCGAGCGATCTTGATCAGGCGCGTGCGCTCACTTTCCGGCATGACCCAGCCCAGCGGGTTGTGCAAGGTCGGCATGGTGTAGACCGCGCGCACAGGGCGGCTCGCGCACAGCTTCTCGAAGGCATCGAGATCCGGTCCGTCGGTGGTTGTGGGAATGGGCTCGAGGTCCAGACGAAAGGCATCCGCGAGGATCTTGAAACCCGGGTAGGTGAGTGCGTCGACCGCGACGACGTCGCCGGCGTTGAGCGCGGCCATGACGGTGATGGCCAGGCCGTGCTGCGCACCGTTGACGATGAGGGTCTGATCGGCGTCAGGGCTGATGCCTCGACGCCTCAGGTGCCGTGCGATCGAGGCTCTGTCCTGGGGACGCCCTCGATGTGGTTGGTAGCGCAGCAGTGAGTCGAGTTCACCGGAGGTCGCCACCTCTCGCAGGGCCTGTCGCAGGAGATCGGATTGGCCGGGCAGCGACGGATAGTTGAAGCTCAGGTCGACCGCGTCCGTGGCGACGAGCTGCTGATCGATGCCGTGACCGGCGGGAACGGCGATCTCCCGCACGAACGTGCCGCGGCCCTGTTCCCGGCTCACCAGGCCCATCGCTTCCAGCTCGGCGTACACCCGGGTCGCGGTCACCACGGCGATGCCCTCCTGGGCGGCGAGTCCGCGGTGTGTCGGCAGCCGCACGCCTGCGGCGAGCCGCCCGGTCCGGATGCCGGATGCGAACGCGTCGACCAGCGCTTTGTACCGCGAGGCTGCCATGTGCAGAAGTGTATCCATGACAATTCTTTGACTGTCCTGCTCACGGGTTCTTACCGTCAAGACCCACTCCTCCGGAAGGACAGCCGCCGTGCACATCGCCATCCTCACCTTCGAGGGCTACAACGAGCTCGACTCCCTGATCGCGCTCGGTGTGCTCAACCGCATCAAGACCGATGGCTGGCGCGTCACCATCGCCACCCCCAGCCCCAAGGTGACGTCGATGAACGGGGTGACCATCGAGCAGATGTCCACGCTCGAGGAGGCGTGTGCCGCTGACGCCGTCATCGTCGGCAGCGGCATCGCCACCCGCGAGGTCGTCGAAGACCAGGCGATCATGAGCGTCCTGCGCGGCCTGGACCCCTCGCGCCAACTCATCACGGCACAGTGCTCCGGCGCGCTCGTGCTGGCCAAGCTCGGCCTGCTCCACGACATCCCCGCCTGCACCGACCTGACCACCAAGCCCTGGGTCATTGCCGCCGGCGTCGAGGTGCTCAACCAGCCCTTCTACGCCAAGGACAACATCGCCACCGCCGGCGGCTGCCTGGCCTCGCACTACCTCGCCGCCTGGATCATCGCCCGCCTCCAGGGCAACGACGCCGCCGAAAGCGCGCTGCACTATGTCGCCCCGGTCGGCGAGAAGGAGGAATACATCGAGCGCGCATGGCGCAACATCACCCCCTACCTGCCCGCCCCCACACCCGCGCTCGTCTGAAACGCCCCGTCGCAAGCGGTGCAAGATCTCGATCATTTATCTCACGTACATGGCAATGTGCTTCGCTGTCCCGTAATGAGCCGGTTAGTTGGGTTGCTGCACGGAAAAGGATTCGGCAGTGAGGACAAGCAATTCGCCGGGGGCCGGACGTGGGGTGCTGGAAGGGGCGTTCGCGCTGCTCGATGCCGTGGAGCAGGTCGGCCAGGCGCGGTTGACCACTTTGGCCGCGGCCGCGGGTCTGCCGAAGACAACGGCGCGCAGGCTCTTGGAGCAGTTGGTGGAGCTGGGCGCGGTGGAGCGGTCCGGCGCGGTGTTCCGGGTGGGGCCGCGAATCTTCCGGCTGGGCGCGAGCTGGCAGCCGTCCCCGGGGCTGCTCGCCGCGGCCCGCAGACCGGTGCGCGAACTGGCGCGGGCGACCGGGGCGACGGTGGGTCTGTTCGTACTGGAGGAGGGCCGCACGATGGCCGCCGCGACGGCGCCGGGCGAGCTGGAGGCCGTCATGCCCGTGCGCAGCGGCATGACCTTTCCCTGGAACACCGCCGCCGGCAAGGTGCTCGTCGCCGGAGCGTGCGGTTCGGGTGCAGGGCCCGGGCTGCCAGTGCTTGAGTCGACCGGGTCGTGGTCCCAGGAGGCGGCGCGGATCCGGGATGCCGGGTTCGCCGTCGACCACGGCGATGTCGTGGACGGGGTGCGGTGCGTGGCGGCTCCCGTCACCGACCGCCGCGGCGCCGTCGTCGCCGCGCTCTGTGCCATGACGGACGATTCGGCGTCGCTGCGGCGGCTGACCGACGCGGTGTTGCGGGCGCGGGATCAGCTTTCACCGCACTGACCGCACTCCCCCAACTCCCCCTGTTCGGTTATTCGGTGAAGAGTTCGCTGGTCTCGGTCAGGAGGTCCCGGGCGTAGCCCGGATCCGCCATTCCCGACCGTACGGTTCCGCCGGCGGCCAGGACCGTTCCGTCGCCCAGCAGGGTCGCGGAGCAGTAGGAGCGGCCGGTGGTCAGTCCGGCGGCCGGGGTCCAGGTGCGGGTCCTCGGGTCGTACACGGTGGCGGCTGCGTACCCCACGTCCTCGGTGGCCGAGTCCGTCCCGCCCAGGACCAGGACCCGGCCCGAACGCAGCAGCAGCGCGCGGTGGGAGGACCGGCCGGCGGGCATGCTGCCGCTCGGTGTCCACAGGCCGGAGCCCGGGTTGTAGAGCTCGGTCTGCCAAAGGCTGTGCGCGGAGAACATCCGCGCCCGGCGCATGGTGAGGGGGAATCCGCCGGTGACGAGGACGGTGCCGTCGCCGAGCGGGGTGGCCTGGTGGCCGCTGCGGGGCATGCGGAGGCTTCCGGTGGGGGCCCAGGTGCCGGTCACCGGGTCGTACAGCTCGCAGAACGACTGCCGTACGTGCAGATAGAGGTCTGCGCCCGCGTTGCCGCCGACCAGCAGCACTCGACCGTCGGTGAGCCGGACGGCGATGTGGTCCGAGCGGGCGTCGGTCATCGGCTCGGCCACAGTCCAGGTGCGGGAGTCGGGGTCGTACACCTCGGCCGAGCGCAGGTTGCGCCGTACGCCAGGAGTTTGGTCACCGATCCCTCCCGCCACCAGCACCTTTCCGCCCGGGAGCAGGGTCGCGGTGTGCAGGGCCCGGGGAGTGGCCAGCTTTCCGGCCGGGGTCCAGGTCTTACGGGCCGGGTCGTAGAGCTCGGCGGTGGCGAGGTAGGTGAACGGCAGGCTGTCCGTCTGCACCATGCCGCCCACCGCGAGGACCTTGCCGTCCTCCAGCTTGGTCAAGGAGTGCAGCAGGCGCGGCTGTTGCATTCCTCCGGTGGGCTGCCAGGTCCTGCTCCCCGGGTCGAAGAGCAGGCACTCCCCGGTGCCGATGCCACGGACCACCGCGCCTCCCGCCGCCAGCGCCGTCCCGTCGTCCAGCAGCACTGCGCTCTCTTCCGAGGACGGCCACTGCCGCGGCGAGGGCAGCGCGCCGACGGCGGTCCAGCCGCCGACGGCCGCACCCGCGGCGACGGACGGCAGCCCGCCCCCGGCCAAGGCGCTCGAACGTGTCATGACCCCTGCTCCTTGTGAATTCGGCTTCCGTCGTCGGTCGTCAGGCCGTGAAGAGTTCGGATGCGGCGGTGATGACGTCCGCGCTGTCCGGGGATGCCGCGCCGGAACGGATCAGGCCTCCGGCGGCGAGCACACGGCCGTCCTCGAGCTCGGCCGCCACGCCGGCCCAGCGGCCGGTGACCATGCCGCCGGTCGAGGTCCAGGTGCCCCGCGGGCCGACTGAGGGGTCGTAGATCTCGGCGTTCTGGTAGCCGACGTCGAATGTGGCGTCCTCCGTGCCGCCGATCACCAACACCTTGCCGGAGCGCAGCGCGACGGCTCGGTGATGGCTGCGGCCGACCGACATCGGCTCGACCTCGCTCCAGGTGCCGTTCGCCGGGTTGAACCGCTCGGTGACCCACTGGCTGTAGGCGTTGTACGTCCAGTCGTGCAGCGCGCCCGTGCTGTCCCCTCCGGTGACCAGGACCGATCCGTCGCCCAGCCGGACCGCCTGGTGGGCCTTGCGGGCCACCTGGAGGCTGCCGGCCGGGGTCCAGGTGCCGTTCGGGCCGGCCGCGGGGTCGTACACCTCGCAGAACGCCAAGGCGGTGTAGAGCCCGCGGCCGATGGAGAGCATGCCGCCGACGACCAGGACCCGGCCGCGGTCGAGGGCGACCGTGGGGTGCCCGCTGCGGGCGTCATGCATCGACGAGACCTGGGTCCACTCGTCCTTGACGGGGTCGTAGATCTCGGCGGAGGACAGGGACAGCTCGGTGAGGGCGTCGCGCGGTGCGAGACCTCCGGTGACGAGCACCCGGCCGTCGCCCAGCGCGATCGCGGAGTGGGAGAAGCGGGCCTCGTGCAGGGCACCACCCGTGGTCTTCCAGGTCTTGGTGCCGGGGTCGTAGATCTCGGCGGAGGAGAGCGGGGCGAAGGGGCGGGTGAAGGGCCCGGTGAGTCCGCCCACGACGAGGACGCGGCCGTCCGCGAGTTTCGTCGTGCTGTGCAGCCGTCGGGCCACCGACAGCGAGCCGGTCGGCTCCCACTTCTTCTCCACAGGGTCGAAGAGCGCCGCACCCTTCTGCGCCGTACGGGCCGCGTCCTCGCCGCCTGCGATCAGCACCCGGTGGCCGTACGCCTCGCCGAGCACGACCGCCGAAGCGTCCGGCAGCGCGAAGTACCCGGACTGCGGCAGGTCACCGGCGGGGGCCCAACTGCCCACCGCCGCCAGGTCGGAAGCGACCTCGGCAGGAGCAGGGGCGGGCGGGCCGGCGACGGCGGTGAGGGGACTGTTTCGTGGCATCGCTTTCCTCCGCGGATCGGCGGGTACGGGGATATACGTGGTCGCGGGTGTCTGGGCTACGGCGTGCGGGCATCGGAGTCCTCAGGCCCGGGGTCCACCTGGTACTCCCAGACCAGCAACAGGTCCACCACCGCGTCTGGGTTCAGCAGGCCGTCGCGGACGAGGACGGCGGGCAGGGCGCCGATCTGCTCGCGGGACAGGGTGACGGTCCAGGGCTGGTCCGCGTCGTGGACGTTTCCGTCCAGGCCGGTGAAGGCACCGCGCGGCTGGCCCTTCAGGGCCGCGTCGGCTTTCAGTTTCGCCGTGTCCTGCCGGCGGCTGTCCGGTGCGGTGAGGGTGAGAGGCAGCGCCGCATCGGCCTCCCCGTAAGCGGTGACGTAGCGCAGGTCTCCGTCCGCGGTGAGGTCCCGCGAAAGGACCAGCACCACCTGGGGTTTGGCGACCTTGATGGGGTAGCCGGCGAACAGGTGAGGGAAGCGGCGGGCGCTCAGGGTGAAGGTGAGCTTGGGGTCCTCGGCGCCGTTGGGCACCAGGAACCGGGTCCACCGGTCGGCGAACTCCCGGCGCGCGCTGAACACCCGGTAGAGCCCCTTGCCGCCCCCGGCGTGCACCCAGGTCTTGAGGGCGTCGTGGAGTTCGTCGACCACCGGCCGGGCGAGGTTGTCGCCGCCGTCACGGGCCGTGTAGCGCACATGGAGGACCACGTCGGTGATGGACTCGTAGTCGAACTGGCGGAAGACGGACGGCAGGGACAGCTGCCACTCGCCGATCACCCCGGCGCCCTCGAACGGCAGGAACCGCTCGTCGCGCAGGCTGGTTTCGAACAGTCCGGTGTCGTCCTGTCCGGTGCTGGTGACGACGGTCTGGATCGGGCCGGTGTAGTCGCGGAACCGGGTGTCCGACCTGCCCCGCGCATACTTGGCTCCCGCGGGCACCTTGGGATCCACCCGCACGCTGCTGCCGAGCAGCCGTACCGTGAGGTTGACCGAGGAGTACGGGCCCGCCACACACGGCACAGTGACCGCCACACTTCTGATCCGCCGGAAGTAGTGGCCGGGTGTGTCCAGGTCGAACAACGCCTCGGGCAGGGAAAGATAGCAGGTACCGGTCTCCTTCAGCGCGAGCAGCGCGGACGGGTCGAGCTGGGCCAGCGAGATCCGCTTCGTGAGTTCGAACTCGCGGGCGTTGTTCTCCAGGTACGCCGCGTCCATGCGGTTGAGGTCGGCGGCGAGCCGCTCCCCGGCCAGCAGTCCCCGGTGGAGGCTGTCCCAGTAGCCGAAGTTGACGAACGACGAGTCCTGGACGCCTAGTTCGTGACGGTAGGACCGCTCGGCACGCTTGGCCGTGTCGTGGGCCAGCTGGTAGGCCTGGAAGTAGGTCGTGGACAGCTGTGCGGCCATCCAGTCGTAGAGCTCGGTGTTGGTGAACTTGCCCCGCATGAAGCGGTCGGCCTCCAGGGTGTTCGCCCGCTGCAGGTCGTGGTTCTGCAGCTCCTTGACGGCGATGGCCTGGCGCATCTCGGCAGCGGCGATCTGCCCCGCGAACTGCTCGCTCTCGATGCCCGCCTGGCCCTCCTGGAAGGCCCACTCCTGCGCGCGCCGCTCGTAGCCGACGAGAGTGAGCTGCTGAGCTCCCTCGCTGCCCTTGCGGGAGGCGCGGGCCGAGGCCGCCTCCGCCTGGCCCTTGAGCATGGCCATGGCGTTGCTGCTGCCCCAGGTCGCGCCCATGGTGGTCGGGGTGCCCACCTTGATGTCGGGCATCCAGCCGACCAGGGCGGCGGCCAAGTTGTAGTCGGCGGCCTCGTCCTGGTCCTTGAGCGCGCCCCTGTGCAGTTCGCTCTGGGCCTTCTCCCCCGTGTTGAGCGGGGTGCGCCGCAGTTCCGCGTAGTAGCGCTTCTTGTCGTCGGCCACGGCCTTGGACTTCTCCAGCGCGGCGAGCGCCTCGTCGGCCTCCTTGACCTGCCGGCCCCGGACCTCGCGGGCCGCGTCCAGCAGCGCCAGTTCGTGACCGGAGCGCAGCCGGGCCAGAGCCTCCGCGTCCCGCTTCTCCAGCGCTGCCAGCAGCGCCCCGCCGAACGCCCGTACCTCGGCGGCGAGTTCCTTGGCCTTGGCCACCATGGGCGTGTAGCGGTAGTGCGGCAGGGGCGCACTGATGTCGTCGAGTACGGCGGTCAGGTCGAGCCCTGCCGCCGTGGCGCGGGCCAGCAGCGCCGGGTCGATGGGCGCTCCGAACAGAGCGAGCTGCCGCTGGACGCCGTCGATGTTCTGGCAGTGCCGGATCTTGAACAGGCGGTCCTCGACGAGGTCCCAGTAGCCCGCCAGTTTGTCGTTGCGCGGCAGGCAGAAGTAGTTCAGCCAGCGCAGGTTGACGCCGGGGCGGATGGCGGGCGTGGCGGGTCCGTCCGGTGCGGCGACGAGGTTCTCCGCGGCGACGACCGGGTCCGCGGCCGTGGGGGTCTCGATCAGGGTCCGGTAGCTCTGCGGCTGGGGCACGGCTCGGCCGGTGATCTCCTCCGGGCGCCTGCCGAGGAGTTCGGAGGCGAGGAGGTAGAGCTGGGTGGCCTGGTTGACCGACTCCAGGGTGTCCTGCCGGAACAGCTGGTCGCCCCAGGCGATCAGGTTGTCCAGGTACTTCATGACAACGGCCTTCTGGTAGGCCGTCGTCCGCAACCGGGCGACCGCATCCGGCTGGAACGGATGCTCCAGCCAGTACTGGACCAGCTTCGCGGTCGCCTCGTCACCGTTCGCGAGAGCCTCCAGGATCTTCTGGATGCGCTGCGGGATGTAGGTGTCGTCGTTGGCCTCATGGAACGGTTTGGTGATCCAGAACCGTTGCGGGCGGGGATAGTAGTTCTCCCGGTTGGAGGGGTCGAAAATGTAGTGGAACCACTGCTGTGCCTCCTCGAACCGCTGGTTGGCGGAGAGCCGCTGGGCGATCAGCAGCGGCACGTGGAAGAACAGCTCCCAGTTGTAGTCGCCGTAGGCGTCGGTGAGCGCGAACTCGACGGGCTCGCCCGGGTACGGCCCGACGACGTTGTCCGTGTTCGCGTCGTACCACTCCCTGAAGTCGAACCCGCCGGGCCAGATCTGGAGGTCACGTTCGTACAGCGCGTCCGGCCCGCTCGCCGCGAGGACCTGCGCGAAGTAGCGCATCCGCGGGTGGTAGAACCGCTGGAAGGAGACGGTCCCGGAGGCGGCGAGCGCAACCGGGTCGGCCGCGGTGCCGAGGGCGCTGGGGGCTGGGGCGCCGTCGGGCGGCGACAGCTCCCGGGAGAAGTTCCCCGACTGTGCTAGGGCGACCAGTTCGCTCCCCGCGGTGAGTGCGGGGCGGTTGAACTCCCGTCCGGGCGCCAGTTCGTCGCGCAGCATGGGCAGGGCGTTCGGATGCCCCTCGATCAGGAAGCAGCGCTCGCTGTCGGAGAAGAAGACGGCGAACTGGTCCCAGGTGAGCGGGATCTGGGTCGCGTTGAGGATGCGGTAGAGCTGAACTCCGGGCGTCTGCCGGAGGACATGAATGGAATTGTTCGCTTGGTCGGTGAACCGGCGGCTCGGGTCGATGACGAAGACGTGCCCGTCGTACGCGGGCATCTCGATGTCGTGAGGGAGCTCCACCTTTTCGTTGTGCGAGAACTCGGTCGGGGTGCGGTAGATGACCGGCACCGCGGGAGCCTCCTCGTAGGGCGTGAGGTGAAAGGCGATGTCGTCGAGCACGGTCTCCCCGAGGCCGGGGCTGAACCGGAACGATCCCGAGTTCAGGTTGACTGTGCCGTCGCCCTCGCCCCAGAACCGGGACACGCAGAAGACGACGAGATCACCGCTGCGGGGATCGATGAACGGCCGGAAGCAGAAGTTCTGGTGCCACGGGTATCGGGTGGTGAAGTATTCGGGATCGCGGTTGTATTCGGGGGCGTCGATCCTGAGGGTGCCTTTCGTGCTCCTCTTGGCCTCCCAGGTCCCGTTCACCCGACGGCTCCAGTTGAGCTGTGCCTTCCAGTACCTCTCCGGCTGCCCCATCGCGGTGTTGCCCTGCGGCATCTTCACCTCGCCCGGATCGGAGGCGAGCGTGTAGGTGGGCCAGAACAGGTGCAGCCGACCGTTCCACACCACCGGGATCAGGGTGTCCGACTCGATGTCCAGGTCGATGCGCTCCCAGGGGGTCCACTCCCGCTTCCTGGTCCAGGAGCGGATGTAGTACTCGCGAGGGGTGGAGACGGTGTGGGCGCACACGTACAGGGTGGATTCGGTGCCCTCCGGTACGTCCGTGTACACCCCGCAGGGCCGCATCCGGGACGCCTTGTCGAGTTGGGCGACGTACTGTTCCACCGCGCGGACCGCGTTCTCGGAGGTCAGCTCCTTTTGGAGCAGCGTGTTCTCCAGCTCCGTGAAGAACGGGGACTTGGTGGTGCGCAGGTCCGGTTCGAAGTAGTTCTCCGGGTAGAGGAAGATCTTCTGGTTGGCCTCCCACAGGCGGTAGGACCGCATCCAGTCCCAGTCGCGCCACAGGTCCGGCCCGTACGGGTTGGGCGATACGTACTCCAGGTTGAGCCGCAGGCGCTGGACGAAGAGCTGGACGCTGAAGACGGCCTGAGCGATCCGGGTGGTCAGCTGGCAGGCGCCCATCTCAACGTCGAGCAGGAAGTAGTCGAAGAGGGTGGCCGAGTCGTGCCAGTACGGCAGGCCTCTCTGGTCGAGGAACGGGTTGGCCGTCAAGTAGGCGACCAGCGAGGCACGTCGGCGCTCGCGCAGCCGGTCCTGCAGGGCTCCGCCCGTTGCGGGCCAGTCGGCCAGTGGGTGCTGGGCCTTGGCGGCCTGCCAGGCGGCCTGCGCGGCCTGTGCCGTGGGGGCGGGCGCGAGCCAGCCGGTGGCCCGCTCGGCCGATACACCGGTCCTGCGCAGCAGGGTGACCGCGGCGAGCAGGGCACGCAGTCCGGTCTCGGCGCGCAAGTCGGCCGGGGCGGGCAGGTTCAGCAGGTCGGGGCCGCACAGCGTGCCGAGGTCGGCGCGGTCCCAGCGGGTCTGGGCGCCGATCTCGTCGAGCACGGTGTCGACGGTGGCCTGCGGATCGCGGGCCACGGTGAACACGGCGCGCAGGGTGCGGGCGGCGCCGGGGATGCGGTCGCGCAGCCGGGCGAGGTCGAGCAGCCGGACGAAGCGGGCGAAGATCGGGGAGGCGCCGGGGAAGGGCCTGGGCGGCAGCAGGTTGAGGTCCAGCCAACCGGAGCTCGCCGCGAAGTCGAACACCCAGGGAATCTGCTCCGCGGTGATACGCAGCCGGGTCAGCACCAGCGCGACCCGGTGCAGCAGGATCAGCGTGGTGAACTGCTCCGGGAAGCCGCCGCGGGTGATCACCACGGAGGGGTCGCTGCCGACGAACCGGGAGGTGAGGAAGTCCTCCAGCGCCAGCGGCTTCGACGGGGAGCGCAGCCAGCCGCCGAGCAGGACGTCGGCGGAGGCCTGGTCGAGCCCGACGGCGGCCCCCAGCTGCTGCTTCACCGTGATCTCGCTGAGCGTGCGCCGCAGATAGGGGTTCAGTTTGGTCAGCACACGGGCGAACCGCGCGGCCGGGGAGACGTTCTCCGCGTCGAACATGGCGGCCGCGTCCTCGGCGCCGAGGAACGCGTTGCCGGGCTCCGGGTCGGCCTCCTGGGCGATGCCCAGGGCGTCGACGGCGGCACGGAAGCGGTCGTCGGCCGAGGCCGCGCGCAGGGCGGTGAGTTCGTCGCCGGACAGGTACGCCTTGCAGCGCAGGGCCAGGGCGCTGACGTCGTAGAACACCTTGCCGGCGAGCGCGGCCGGGAGCTTCAGATCGACGGGCTGACTCTCCAGGGGCGCGGCGTAGACGGGCAGCCTGAGGGCCTTCATCCGGGTGGTGACATACACCCTCGGCGCCTGGTAGAGGGTCTTCACCGCGGCGGCGAAGGCCGGGACGGCACGGTTGGCCAGCCGATCACGCAGGGCGGTGCTCATGGGTCCGGTGATCAGCAGCCGACCGGTCTCGGCCGAGCCCGGTTCGGGGGGCTCGAACTTCATCGCGGGCGGCAGGGCCACCCCGGTGGGCAGGGCGGCCAGCTCGGCCGTGTACACGGCGGTGCCGAGCAGGGTCGTCATCACCTCGTCGACGAGGGCGGCGTCCCAGCCGAGCAGCGCGAGCCCCTTGTGGGTGAGGTCGCCCTTGTCGTCGGCGGTCTGCGCGGTCTGCTGGTGGACGGCCTGGAGCGCGGACCGCAGCCCGGTGAGGGTGACCGCGAGCACCGTGTCGTCGGGCAGCGGGCCGTCATGGGCCGGGACGCTGCCGGTGAGGACCGCGTCCACCTCGGGAACCGTGAAGCCACGGGCGAGCAGCTCGTCCACGGCGTCCAGGAACTGCTCGGTGACGGGCACGAGTTCGTCGACGGGGGCGCTCGGGGTGCGCGGCGCGTCGGGGTGTCCGGGCCTGGCCATGGGCGCGCCGCCCACGAGCTCCGGGTCCGGGCCGCCGGGCACGCTCGGCCAGGGCGCCGGGTGGCGGACCGGACGGCCGGAGAGCAGCTCGGGTTCGCCGCCGTCGTAGTCGTCGAAGTCGGTGGGGAACGGTCCGCCGTTGCCGTACAGCTCGATCAGCCGCAGCAGTTCGGGCACGGGCAGTTCAAGGGCCCTGGCAAGGGTCACCGTGCGGTACAGCGCGGTCAGGTTGGCCAGGTCGAGCAGCCGGCTGGGGGTGACCGAGCGGCGTCCGGTGACCAGTTCGGCGAGTTCCTCGTCGGTGATTTCGAGTACGGCGAGCAGGGCGGCGGTGACGACGGGGTCGACCAGGCTGCCGATCACCTTGAGTTCGGTGCGGTCGGCGTTGAGTGCGAAGGGGTCGGCTTGGCCGGGTTCCGCCGTGACGACGGAGGGGTCGGCGAACAGCCGGTCGTACAGCGGGAGTTGGTCCGCCGTCTCGTAGCGGTGGGTCGGGAGGTTGTCGTAGAAGCACACGACCTGTTCGAGGGTGAGGTCGAGACGGGCGGTCAGGCGGCGTACGGCGACCAGGCCGCGCAGGAAGGCGCTGTCCAGCCGGCCGGGGCCGGGGCCGGTGTACAGCAGGAGGTCCAGGTCGGCGGCGGGCAGGTCCAGGGCGCGGCGCAGCCGGGTGAAGCGGTGCAGCCGGTCGAGCGCGGGCAGGCTGAGTCCCTGCACGGTCATCAGACGGGTGTTGCACGGGTCGGCGGGGTCCGTGCTGACGACGGTGAGGGCAGTGCCGGGGTTGACGAACCGGGTGTCGAGGGCGGCGAGCAGTTCGGCGTATCGCATGCTGGCGGCGTCGAGCAGGTTGCGGACCGTGCTCAGATCGTTGAGCAGAACGGCGGCCGGGGTGGCGGCCGGGCGGCCGTAGAACTCGGCGACGGTGCGGCCGGGTGACACCGGCTCGCCCGCGATGACCGCCCCGGCCACCGGGGGCAGGCCGAGGGCCTCGACGGCGACCGGCGTGCTCGCCGCAGCGGCGGGGCGCAGCGTCGCCATCAGTTGGTGACGCCGCACCCCGAGGTGGTCGAGGCAGGTCCGGATCTGCTCGCCCCACAGGTCGAACGGCAGGTTCCACGGGTAGACGGCGGTCCGCAGCCGGTCGTATGCGACGGGGTCGATGTGCTGCGGCTGCACCCTGAGCAGGGCAGGGTCGCCGCTGGTCTGCCGGTCGGTGGCGCCTGGCTCGGTGCTGCCGTGCACGACGGCGGTCTCGAGGACTTCGCAGACCAGATCGACGTACGGCAGCTGGAGGTTGGTGTTGTCGCAGGTGAGCTGGACGTCCCAGAGGTCGGCGCGGCGGCGCTTCAGTTCGCGCGCGACGGAGCCGTCGCCGTAGTCCAGGCGCCGCAGGTACATCAGCAGGTCGACCAGGTAGGCGGCCTGGCCGGTGACCGAACGGCAGTCCGAGCAGGCGCAGTAGTCGGCCGGGCCGAACAACTCATCCCAGCCCGGCACCTGTTCGGCGAGGGCCTGGGCCGAGGGAAGCCCGGCGAGCCACGGCACCTTGAACTGGCCGACGGTGCGCAGGTCGGCGACGAGGTTCACGGTCGCCGCGTGGACGTAGCGGGCGCGGGCGTGCACCGCCGCCGCCTGCTCGGCGTCGATGCCCTCGGTGGTGCTGGTGAGCCGCGCCGTGAACTCGCCCTCGGGCAGCTCGGCGATCGCGGCAGCCGAGTCGAATCCCGCCGCCCGCACGGCCCGTACGGCGGGGTAGCGGGGCGAGAGCTTCATCAGGCGCTGGATTCCGCCGAGTTCGGCCCGCGCGCTCTCGTCGGGCACGGTCACGGTAGTGACCGGGGTGGCGACGAGGTCAAACTGCGGGTTCTCGGCGAGGAACCGGGCGGCGGGCGCCTCGGGGTCCTCGGTGGCGAGGCCGTGGGCGATGTGGGCGGTGGGGTAGGCCTCGGCGGCGAGGGCGGCGACGAGATCGGCGTAATCCGTCGTGGGGGCGGTGCCCGTGTCCGCCGCGAGGGCAGTGACGTGCTGGGGCGGGCCGCCCGCCGTCTCGATGAGGCGGGCCCAGTCGGCTGTGTCGATACGGGCCAGGTCCCGCGGGTGGCCGAGGTGCCCTTCGTCGAAGCGGTCCAGCAGCAGTCGTACGAGGGGAATGTTGTTGCCCGTCAGCGCGCCGAGCCGGAGGGACAGGCGGAGCCGGTCGGCGTGTGGGGCGGTCTGTTCGTCGGCGCGCAATGCGGTCCAGAAGGCGGCCGAGCCCGGCTTGCGTCCCAGCCAGGTGTGGAACGCCCGCTCGCGGACGGCCTGTTCGGGCAGGGCGAGCGCGAACAGGGCCGTGACGGGCGACTCCTCGCCGATGGCGGCGGCGAGCGCCGTGGCCTCCTGTACGCGCAGCGCGGTCACGAACGCGTCCGCGTCAAGGCCCGGGCCGATGGTGCCCGCGTCGGCCGCCGCGTGGAGGGCGGCGCCAAGGTCGGCCTCGGGCCGTGCGACGAGTTGTGCAAGGCCCGGGCCCAGGCCCTGGCGGAGCAGGCCGTAGAACGCCTCGGCGGACAGGCCGGTCGCGGTGGCGTGCCCGTCGGCGGTCGTGAGGTGAGCGCACTGAAGGGGGTCCCGGCCGGTCACCCGGGCGAGATAGGCGAAGTCACCGCGGTTCAGGTCGGCGAGGCTCGTCCCGTCGAGGTGCGGGGCGAGGTCGGCCAGCACAGTGGCGTACTCGCTGCGGCCGTCGGGCGGCAGGACCAGGTCCGCCGTCGTCGCCGGGCCAGGGTTCTCCAGCACCGTCTCCGTGCCGGGATACCCGTCGGCGGCCGCACGGACCACGAGGTCGGGCGGGCCCGCGAGGGAGGTGTAGGGGATGCGGTAGCGGCCCGAGGCGTCGGTGACCGCCTCGCCGACCGGACGCTCGGTGCGCAGCAACCGGGCGGACACGGTGATCGTGACACCGGCGGCGCCGGAGCCGTCGGGCCGGGTCACGGTGCCGGTGACCGTGCCCTGCCGGTCCGTTTCAGACATGCTCACCTTCCGAGGAAGTCACGGTTCTAGCGCTTTTTGTGGGGAGTTCTCGGCTGCTCGATCTGCACGTGGAAGTGACCGATCCCGTCCGGGAAGAGGCCTTGCAGGACGTGTTGCGTGTCCTGGTCCTTCAAGTGCTCGAACATCGATCTGGCGGCGGGCATCAGATGGCTGATGCCCGGTCTTGAGTAGACCGGGGTGTCGCGCGGGAAGAAGACGTCATCGAACTGGTATTCGGGTTTGAGGACCGGGACGGTCATGGTCGTTCCCCGGCCACCGGACAGACTGCCGCTCTTCTTTCCGAACTCCTGCGGGGTGAGCGTGGCCCGGGTGTACATGTGGGCCTTGTCCTTCATCTGGGAGTCCTCCACCGCACCCGAACCCACCCTGCGCGGGTTGCGGGGCGTGCCGATCGCGAAGGTGGTGTCGACAGCGGGTCCCTGCGAGGCCGTGTTCTCCGACCGGCCCAGCTCCTTGTGGTACTCGTGGCCGATCATGTCCGAGTAGAAGGTGGCGACGGCGTCCAGGTGTTCCTCGGGCCTGTCCAGTTTCAGCGACTTGCCGGCGTACTTGCTGATGTCGATGGACTGGCCGCTTCCATGCCCTCTGTCACCCGCCACCGCCAGCCGCATGATGCTGAAGTCGACTCCGGTGACCTCACCCTTCGCTCGGCGTTCTTCGGCCTTGTCGACCATGCGCTGGATGATGCGGGCCATGCCGAGAGTCATGTTCTTGGGCAGCGGATCGGTGTCCTTGGCATTGAGGATCGCCATGACCTGTTTGGCGATGCCCCCGTCCCCGATCACCTTCCCGCGCTTGTCGCGGATGTCGTCGTCGAATTCGACCAGCCCCTTGTCGTGGGCCTCCAGCAGCGCATGCGCCGCACGGTAGATCTCCTGGCGCTCACTCTCCCGCCCACTCGGGTCGCTCAGCACCACCGGATTGCAGCGGGCGTACGCGTAAAGGTTCGTCCCGTCGGGGAAGCCCGTCGGGTCGGGGGCGGTCCAACGGGCCAGCCAGGGGGCGTAGTAGCGGGCGCCGTGATAAGTGAAGCCGGTCTCGGTGTCGCGTTCCTTGCCGGTGAAGCGGTAGCGCTTGAGGCTGGTTTGGGCGGCACTGTCGGCGGAGCGGTACGAGGTGGTGCCGTACGGGTGGTACTCCTCGTACGACAGGACGCGCGCGTCGGCGTCCAGTTCGACGATCGCGCTGCCGAGCAGGTCGGACAACTGGAAGCGCAGCAACTCGCCCTGGGCGGTGGTCTCGACGACGGCGAAGCGGGTGGCGCCGTCGGTGACGTGGAGGGTGGTGCGCTCCAGCCGGACCCCGCCGCCGACCGTCTTGCGGTAACGCTCCCAGCGTCCGCAGTAGACGCGCTCCTCGACGGTGCCGCCACGGTCGACGGTGGCGCGGACTCGGTTGCCGGAGCCGTCGTACTGATAGTGGGCGTCTCCCCCGCCGCCGAGACCGGCGTGGGCGAAGCGGTTCTCGACGTCCCAGTCGAGGACGTCGAGGTGCGGCATGGCGGTGATGTTGCCGCGGGCGTCATAGCTGTAGCGGGCCGAGTGTTGGTCCTCACCGTCACCGGGGACACTGTTGCCGAGCAGGCGGTTGGAGCCGGGGGCGATCTCGTGGCGCTGGGTCCAGCCCGCGGTGCCGGCGGCGTGGGCGAGGGTGGTGAGGTTGCCGGACGGGTCGTAGCGGTAGGTCTGGGTGTAGGCGCGGAAGGCCGAGCTGTCGTTGACGTGCGGGATGCGGTTCAGCGCCGGATCGACCGGTCCCGGGTTGCCCGTCTGGCCGATGTGTTCGCGGCCCGTGGCACTGATCAGCCGGTACGTGGCGTCGTATACGTAGCGTCGTACGGCGCCGACGGCCGTGTTGGCGAAGAACACCGTGTCCTGGGCCGGGTCCCGGGCCTCGGTCACGTTGCCGACAGGGTCGTAGGTGTACTCCAGGCGCTGGAGAACCCGCCCGTCGGCGGCGCTGCTGTCCGCCGCCGAGAGGCGGAACGTCGCCGGGTCGTAGGTGTAGGCGGTGCGCACGCCGTTTCCGTGGCGGACCTGCGTGCGCTGGCGGCGCGCGTTGTAGTCGACGCGGATCAGCAGCGGGCGCCAGTCCTCGGCACCGGTGGCGAGCTCGAGGCAGTCGAGCAGGCCGCCCTCGCCGTAGCGTAAGCGCAGCCGGGCGCCGTCGGGGCTGGTGGAGAGAGTCTCGCGGTTCAGCGCGTCGTACGCGATACGGGCGGGGAACTCGTCCGCTTCGAGCCGATCGCGTACGGCGGTGAGCGCGACGTCCGGATCCGCAGTGTCGGTCAGTGGCGCCCAGTCGGGCTCCCCGGCCGGGTCCGCGGTGAGGCGGCGTACGGACTCGGTGATATTGCCCTTGACGTCCACCTCGGTGGTGCGGACGGCACCGGCGGTGTCGAAGGCGAGGCAGATCCGGCCACGCAAGTTGTGCCGGTCCGCGTGGGCCAGGGCCTCGCCGTAGTAAGTGCGGGCGCGCAGCCGCTCGCCCCGCCCGGCCGGGGTGGCGAACGCATGGGTGACGCGGCGCAGTTGGTCGTAGACCCAGCGGAATACCGTGCCCCGGCTGTCGGTCGCGTACGCCAGGTTACCGGTGACATCGGTGAGGGACCAGCGCTCCCCCGCGTCGGGGCCGCTCGCGTGGCAGACCCGGCCAAGCATGTCGTACTGCTGCTCCCACACGCGGATGCCGCGAGGGTCGATGAGCGCCAACTCCCGTCCGTCGACATCTCGTTCGGTGGCGGTGGTGAACAGTTCGCCGCCGCCGTTGTCGGCGGTCACCCGGAACGGCCGCCCGAGCACGTCGAGTTCGGTGACGGTCGGGGTGTCTGCGTGGAACAGGGTCTGTTCGGCCGCGCGGCGGCGCGGGTCGCCAGGGGGCAGCGCCATGCGCTCGTCGAGCCAACGGGAGCCGCGGACCGTATCGTTGCGGTCGGCGTCCGTGCGCCCCCAGGGCGTGAAGGCGGCCCGGGTGCGGGTGCCATCCGGGTGGTCGGTGCGGACCAGGCGGCCCAGCGGGTCGTAGTGCAGGACGGCGGCGACCCCGTGGCGGGCGAACTCGTCCTCGGCGTCGAAGCCCGGGCCGGGGGCGAAGTACGGCTCGTACTGCTTGACGGGGCGGCCCTTGTCGTCGTAGACCACCCGTCCGGTGCCGATCCAGCGTGGGGTGCCGTCGACCGCTGGTTCCGCCTGCGTCTTGACGAGGACGATGCGGCCGGTGCCGTCGCCGTAGGTCCGCGACTCCTGCCAGGGGGTGTCCGGGTCGCCGTGACGTTCCCTGGCCCGGGTACGGAAAGCGACCGGCAGATGGTCCAGGTCGTACTCCAGGGTGGTGGTGGGGTCGTCCTGGGCTGAGGGCTCCGGCGTCGACAGGTCGAGCCGGTCCGCGTCGTCGGCCGCGCCGGGCTTGCCGAGCACCGCGGTGGCGGTCACGAAACCGAGGGCGTCGTAGCGGACGCCGGTGCGGTTGCCGTTGGGGTCGGTGAGCAACCAGAGCTCCACGACACGGTAGTTGAGAGTGGCCGTGGTCCGGCTGTCGAGGGGGTCGGCCACGCGCGCGATGCGCAGCAGATGCGGGTCGTGGCCGATGGTCCAGCGGGCGCCGAACGGGTCGGTGTAGGTCACGGGTTGGTAGAAGGCGGCGGGGCTGTACTCGTGTCGGCCGGACGGAGACCACCAGATGTCGCCGTCGCGCAGATGCCCCGAACTCTCCAGGTCGGCGACGGAAATCCGGTCTCCGTACAGGTAGGTGAGCTGTCCTTCCGCGTAAGCCTGCCGATAGATCCGCCAGGGCAGGGCGCGGCTGCCGGTGCGGCCGGGCGGGAGCTCGGCTCCGAGGTCGTCGGCGGAGTAGGTGTGCCGGGTGCGGGACAGCAGGCGGCGCTGCGGCCGGGTGCCGGAGACCTGCCGGTGGTAGGGGATGTCCTCCAACTGTCCGGCCAGGGCGGTGCGCAGCTCGGTCTCGGTGAAGTGGTCCGCTCTGGGTGCGATGCCGCCGATCTCGTAAGCGCACTGCTCCACCGGGGTGCCGAGTCGCCAAGTGCCGCCGGTGTCCGTGGTGTTGGTGACGTCGTACTCCGTCACGGTCAGCCGCATACGGGTCTGCGCAGGGTCGATGGCTCCCGGGCCCGGGTATGCCGCCCGGGCGACGCGGCGCGGGACGCCCCACTCGTCGACGTCCAGCGTCAGATCGTGCGTGACCCGGAGGTCGTCGGGGACGCCCTCTCTGTGGACGGTCAGCGTCTCCCCGTCGTGGGCGTGGACGACGCAGTACTCGGCCGTGCCGCGCGGCTGGACGACACGGACCCGGTGGTTCGTCTCGGCGACGGCGTACGGCACGCCCAGCTCGCCGTCCGCTCCCTCGGCGTAGACCTCCTCGCGCAGCACCCTGCCGCGCAGCGCGCGCACGGCCTCGCGCTCCTCCTCGACGCTCAGCCCGCCGGGCAGCACGGTGTCCGGGAGCAGCGGACCGGCTCCGCCGTTCCAGTACCGGTCCGCGAACCGCACAGCGGCGGTGTCCCCGGTGTGCTGCCAGCGGCGGGTCACGGCGGGCGGTTCGTACTCCCGGCCGCCACTCGCCTCGTACGACAACGCGTCGCGGTGCTCGACGAATGCGAAGCCGCGGAACTCGCGCTCCACGCCGTCGTAGTGGCCGTGGCGATAGCGGTACGACGACACCAGCGTGGTGCCCGCCACGGCGTCCTCGGTACGGGTCTCGGCGACGACATGCACCGGGAACGGCAGCCGGGTCAGCCACGCGTCAGCGGTGCCCTCGTCGGCGAGGTAGAACGCGGTCGACGGCAGACAGCTCACCGTGGTGCGCAGGCCCATGCCGTTGTCCACGCCGGCCAGCAGGTGCGGTTTGCCCGCGGCCATCAGGTCCAGGCAGTGCACCTCCGGCTCGCCGTGCGGCGCGGGCCCTGCGATCACCAGACAGGCCGTGCCCTTGCCGAGCAGGTCGGCGACCGTGACCCCGGCGTCGGCCGGAATGTGTGCGATGACGGTTTCCGGCGCGCTCCAGGAGTTGCCTGCCTGGTTGAACCACACCCGCGCGCCGTCGTCGCCGAGGTAGATGATGTCGGTGGGGGCGCTGCCGTCGACGTCGGCCAGCCGGATCCGGCTCTGGGCGAACCGGTCGGGGTGGTCGAAGACGGGCGCGCCCGCCATGGTGATCCTCGGGCCGAACCGGCCGTGGCCGAGGCTGGGCCAGTAGGCGATCTCCCCGTTGCGGATGCGCACCAGGTCGGTGAGTCCGTCGCCGGTCATGTCGGCGAGGTAGACGCTCTGTTCGGGGTCGGCGAAGACCAGGGCGGGGCCACGGTCCTCGGTGGCGGCCGCAGCGACGTCCTCGCCGTCGGCGTAACCGCCGAAGCCCCGCGACGGGTACCAGGTGAAGCCGTCGCTGCCGGTGAGCAGGACATCCGCGAGGCCGTCCCCGGTGAGGTCGACGAACCGCAGGTTGGGGTCCTCCCACTGCAGCCTCGGCAGTGCGGGGAACGCCTCGAACGCCGCCCAGCTCCGGTCCTCGGTGCGCCGGTGGTAGCCCGGGACGCCGGCGGACAGAGTGGCCAGCGACTGGCGTCCGTCACCGGCCAGGTCCATGAGCTGGCCGGTGGTCGAGGGCGCGGGATCGACCAGGCGGGGTGCACCGATCAGGCCGTCGCCGCGGTTGGGCCGGTAGTAGCGGGCGCCGTCCTGTTCGGCGAGCAGCCCGGGGATGCCCTCGCCGTCGAGGTCGACCCAGCGGTGGCCGGCGTCGAGGCGGGGCGGTGGGTCGCCGGGCTCGGTTCTGAGCGGCACTGCGGCGGCGCTGACGGTCCGCTCGGTGTAGGTGAACTCGAGTGCCGGCAGTGCGGTGCTCGCCTGGTCCCCGGAAGCGGAAGGAGCGTAGCCGCGCCGGGTCACGGCGGTCAGTTTGCTGGTCGCCGGGTCCTCCTGGTAGGTGAGGTCCGTGGAACTCACCAGGACTGGATCCGGGGCCAGTTCGGGAAACTGATGGAACATCAGAATCCGTCTGCACAGTCGCTCGGTACGGATCTCGAATCCGCTGCGTCGGCTGGAGAACGGGTCGGCCCGTGCGGGCCAGGGTCGCACCTCTTGCGGGGTCGGGGTCCGGTCGTCGTGTTCGCCGTAGTCGAGGACGACCTGGAAACCGAAACTCGTCCTGTCCTCGATGTCCTTGAGACCGTAGTGGATGCGCTTGAGGTAGCGATTGGCCGACGCGGGGCCGTCCTCCGGCTTGTACTCGTAGCGGATGAGGTTGCCGCGATCGTCGGCGGTCTCCTCAAGGAGCCAGCGGAAGACCCGTGCCGAGTCGGTCGGATCGGCGACACGGGTGGCACGGGACCGCCCGAAGACGCTCGTCACGTTCTCCTTCGACGTGACCCGCCAGTGGGTGTCCCCCGTCGCCGCCTCGCGCAGGCGATCGATCCGGGCGAACAGCCCCTCGGTACGCGGCCGGTACGAGATCACCTCGTATGCGCCCTCGGTGCGGGGGGCGGGGAACTGCGCGGGAACCAGATCCTCGGCGCCACTCAACTGGAAGACGTCGCGTTCGTCGGCGTAACGGGGCAACCCCTTGTCGGTACGACGGGAGACCGACGGCACATCCAGCGACCAGCAGAGCCCGAACGGTCCGTTGCCGCTGCCGGAGTCGTATCCCAGGGCCAGGACGGGTTCGGCACCGCTGCGCGCCGCGGTGAGCGTGAGCGGCACGGACAGTGTTGCGGTTCCGGTCAACGCGTTCGCGGCGAACTTCTCCCCCATGGCCCGGATCGCGCCGCCGGATTTCGGCAGCGACAAAGAGGGGTGGTCCGGCCCTTTGTCCTGGCTCGGGCGCGCTCCGGCGTCCCGCCCCGCACTCTGGCCCGGCCCCGCTGCCCAGGAGTCCTGCGTCTGTGCCTGAGCCGGCCATCCCCGCTCTGCACCGTTTTCGCCCATGGTCGGCTCTGCGCGCATACTCGTTCCCCCGTCCAACTGCGCGGAACACGGCCCGGTTCCACGCCGGTTGCGCCCGCCTTCGCCAGTCCGGGCGACCTCGCCCCAGCCGAGTCGGCCGAACCTGCTCTTGGTCAGGGAGCTGTCGGGACACGGTGGAATGTGATGGCCTGAGCGCCTTCAAAGTGGCGGATGTGGCGCACTGAACGGTCAAGACTGTTCCACGCAGCCCCGAGGCTTCGCGACCCCAGTTCCGCTGAGCGGAACAATCGGACAACAACACTGGCGAGTTCGCTCCGTGCTGGAGACGGCGGTGGCGGGACGGCGGCGCCACCTGTTCCGACAAGGACGGCAGGTGGCGCTTCTTCCTCGACAACCCGTGGGGATCCGGCTTCGAGAAACGCCCAGTTCCGTGATGATGTCCGGGCACACGCCTGCGGCCTCGGCACGACGTGCCGGACGGCGCCGTACACAGCAGAGAGCCAACTTGGGGAGAGCGGAATGCGTGCTGGCAGGGTTGTGGTCGTCGGCGAGAGCATCGCGGGATGCGCGGCGACACTCGCACTGCGGCGGGCCGGGGTCGAGGGGGTCACGGTGTACGAGCGTGCGCAGGGGCGGTTGGCCGACCGCGGGGTCGGGGTTGCCATGCACAACGCCCGCTACGCGGAACTGGAGTCGGCGGGATACCTCGATGCCCATATTCCGTGGGGGCGGATAGTCCACCGCCGCTGGTACGTCCGGGACAACGCGATGCCGAACGCCCCGCTGGGCCGTGAGATCGCCACCAATCCGTTCCCATTTCGCAGCTACAACTGGGGCTCCCTCTGGCACGAGCTGCGCCGCCGGATGCCCGAGACGGCGGTCTTCCGGTCCGGATCGGCGGTCGAGGCCGTCGAGTTGACACCCGAGGGCGCCGAGGTGCACTCGGGCGGGCGCACCGAGCACTACGACGTGGTGATCGGCGCGGACGGCTACCGCTCGACCGTCCGGGCGGCCCTGTATCCCGACGTCCGCCCCCAGTACGCCGGTTACCTGGCATGGCGCGGCGCCTACCCTGCAGACCGGCTGCGCGACGCGGAGCTGTGGGCCGAGGACGAGTGCGCGTACGTCGTCTTCCAGGGCGGTCACCTCGTCGTGTACCGCATCCCGGACGGGACCGGCGGGCACCGCGTCAACTGGATCCTGTACACGGCCCCACCAGCCGGTCTGGACCAGGGTATGCACACGCCCACCAGCCTGCCTCCGGGCACCGCAGGCGACGCACTGCGCGCCCATCTGACGTACCTCGCCGCCGAGTTGCTGCCTGCCTACTGGGGCGACCTGGTGCGGGCGACGACACACGACGAGCTGTTCCTGCAACCCATGTACGACTTCACAGCGCCCCGTTACGCGGTAGGCCGGGCCCTGCTCATGGGCGACGCCGCCACGGTCGCCCGTCCGCACACCGGCGCAGGCGCCGTCAAGGCGCTGCAGGACGCCACGATCCTGGAATCGGCCCTGATGTCGGCGGCCACCTGGTCAGAGGCCCTGGTCGCCTACGACGCCGACCGGGCACCCTCCGGCCGAGTCATGGTCGACCTGGGGCGACGGCTCGGGCGGGCCCTGGTCCAGGAGACCCCGAACTGGCCCACGCTCGACCAGCCGGGCCTGGAGACCTGGTGGGACCAGGCGGCCGGGACGGGCGCGTTCGGCGGGCGGGAATTGAAGCGGTAGCGCTCGCGGCTCGCAGCGCCGGGCCACGGAGTACCGGGGCCCGGCGCAGAAGGCACCAGGATCCGGGGCGGACCAAGAAGGCACGTTCCGGCTGGAGATGGACAAGCGGCCGGCTTCACCCTGCCCACGGTGCCCCCACCCCCGTACACCGATGCCCAGCTCCCGCGCGACCGTCCGGGCGGGCGGGCGCCTCACGGTCGCCGGTGGCGAGCACGGGCCGCAGGCCGAGCCGCCGCAACTGGTCGGCTGATCGGTAAGCGCGCATGCGACTCGCCTTCCGTCATGGCATGCCCAAGCCCTGGCGGTAGGACGGGAGAGGGCCGGCCTTCGTCAGGACGGCGGCGCAGGCGGTGTTGGTGGCGCAGGCCAGGCCGGGGTTGCGGGGAGGCAGCAGGGTGTTGTCGGTGAACGCGAGACCGTGCGGGTCTCCGCACCCCTTGTCGTCCGGGTCCTGCTTGTTGGCCGGGGGCCAGGCTCCGGGGTACTCCCGTCGTTCGACCCATGCGGGGACGGTGTCGTCCCAGACGTTGCCGCGGTAACGCACGTTCTGGACGGGGCGGTTGCCCCACTCCTCGCTGCAACCGCCGATGGAGGCAACGTAGTTGTAGACGGTGTTGCGGTCCACGGTGACCCAGTTGGTGCTGTCATCGGTGTAGATCCCGACGTTCCAGTCGCCGTACTTGCTGTCGGTCACCGCGTTGCCGCTGATGACCGCGCCGTCGGCGAAGGAGTTGCCCTGTTCGCCGCGCAGATAGATGCCCCCTCCGTCCTCGAGGAGCCGGTTCGTCGCGTAGACGCGGTTGTCGAGGATTCGGTTGCGATGCATGATGCCCCGCAGGTCGTCGCCGGGACCGGAGAGGACGCCGCTGTAGGGGACGTCGTTGACCTGGTTGTGCGCGATGGTGGTCTCCTGGGTCGCGGTGTCCCAGATGCCGGAGGCCGCGTGGTACTCCGCGCCGATGTGGTGGATCCAGTTGTTGGTGATCCGGTTGCCGCGGTTGGTCCCCCTCTGGTCGGGCGGGACCACCCCCATCAGGATGCCGCCGTCGGAGACGTCGCTGATGACGTTCCCGTCGACGACGTTGTGCGAGCTGTTCTCGGACAACTCCAGTGCCTGGGCGCCCAGGTGGGTGAAACGGTTGCCCTCGAAGGTGATCCGCTCGGCGGTGCGGAAGGCTACCGTGCCGGGCACCGTGAGCAGCCTCGCATCTCCGCCCTTCCTGGGCCGCAGGTACATGCTCCACGCGGCGGGGAACCCGGCGGGTTCGCTGGGCGCCAGCCAGGTGGCGTATGCGAACGTCAGGCCGCGGAAGCCGATGTCGTGGAGGGGACGGCCCGGACGGCCGGAGCCGGTGACCAGGCTCTCCAGGACCGGGGCGACTACCCTGGCCCGGCGCATGTCCTCCCCGGGGCGCGGGAAGTAGCGCAGTTCGTGGTGTCCGGGCCGGGAGCGGTCGAGATACCAGCGGGCCGATCATGTGCGGGCCGTCGGGCGTGCTGCGCTGCCGGGCCGGGTGTCGACGGTGGATTAGTTGTGCGGGAACTGCGGGCGAGGTCGGGCGGCCGTTCTGCCGAACGGTGAGGTGTCCGGCTGCGTGCTCTCGTCTCCTCCTCACCTCGCTCGCGCCGGCCACCCTGGCCACCCCGTCGTCTCGTGACATGGATGCGGCACCGCCCGCGCGGCTGACACCACTGCTGGAAACCCGTCACCCCGCCGAAAGATGGCATCAAATGGGCGTAAAGACTGCCGGAATACGGCAATCAACCGGCCCGTCCCATCGAGTCAGGCTTCCATCAAGCCGGAGATCAGCGACGGGTGAGAGGTGACGGCACGCCTGGCCTGGTTTCTTGGAATCGGCATCACGGGGGTCGTGCTGCTCGCCCTGTCGCTGGTCTTCGACGGAGTGCTGGACAGTGTGCTCGACGGCACGCTGGACGGTCTCGATGGGCGGCTGTCGTTGCCGGTCGTCACCGGATTCGTGGCGATGACCGGCTTCGGCGGGGCCATCACCATGGGGGCGGCCGGCACCGGTCCCGTGGTCGCCACCGCCTCGGGCGCCGTCTGCGGAGCGGGCACGGGCTGGCTGACGTACCGCTTCAGCCGTGCGCTGATGCGCGATCAGACGGCCGTCACACCGCACGGCGACGACCTCGTGGGTACCTCCGGCAACGTCGTGACCGCCATTCCGGCGGACGTCTTCGGCGAGCTGCTGCTCGAACTCGCCGGTCAGCCGGTCAAGTTCGCCGCACGCAGCGAGGGCCCGGTGGCCCGAAGCGTCGAGGCGTGGGTGGAGACGGTGCCAACCGCCACCTCCGTGGTGGTCCGCCCCGTCGACCGTTGAGCCGGTCCACCTCTCCCCTGCTCCTCCGATCCCGGCAACTCCAGCCGTTGCACCAGCGTCGGCCCGAGCAGGGCTGGGACGAGCCCGGACGGAGGATCACGCCGGGAACCTACGGCACCGCTCGACGCGGGCCGGCTTTATTCGGTTGCCGCTCCCCGTGTCCGCCCCTCACCATGGGCGGGACACCGGGAGCTGCCCGGTGCTCCACGAGAGGAGGCACGACCGTGACCACGACTGCCCTCGGCCTGCCCGCAGACCACCTCTCTCATGCCTCATGGAGCACCTCCAGCGATGTCTCACGACGATCTCTCGCAGCACCCTCAGCACCCGGCATTTCCTGACGACTCCAGCACCGACCCCCACCGCTACGTCCCACCGCCGGACGACCTGAGCGACGTCGACGACCGGTTCGTCTTCGACTTCCGTCCCTACGACGACCTCGAGGACGGCCAGCGCTGGTCGACATGGCTCAGCGTCGAACCCCTCTGCCGAGGCCCCGAGCCGCTCCCTGACTGGGTGGTGACCTCGCAGGGCGCGATCGATACCGAGCTCGGCGTCCTCAAGACCGGCAAGGAGGCCGACGTCCACCTCGTCGAGCGCGCCGACCCGCGCGACCCCACCGCCAGCGTGGTCATGGCAGCCAAGCGGTACCGCTCTCCCGAGCACCGGACCTTCCACCGCTCCGCGTCCTACACCGAGGGCCGCTCGATGAAGCGCTCACGTGACGAGCGGGCCCTCAAGCGGAAGAGCACCTTCGGCAGGCAGGTCGCGGCCGGCGAGTGGGCGGTGTCCGAGTGGGGTGCACTGGTGCGGCTCTGGGACCTCGGACTACCGGTTCCCTACCCGGTCCAGATCGACGGCACCGAGATCCTGATGGAATGGATCACCGTCGTCGACGAGGACGGCACCGTCGCGACCGCGCCCCGGCTCGCCCAGACTCGCCCCTCACCGAAGCTGCTGGCAGCGTACTTCGAGCAGCTCACCGATGCGCTCGCGACGATGGTGCAGAACGGCCTCGTGCACGGCGACCTCTCGGCGTACAACATCCTGGCGGCGGGCGAGCGGCTGGTCATCATCGACCTGCCCCAGATCGTCGACCTGGTCGGCAACCTCAACGGGATGAACTTCCTCCAGCGCGACTGCGCCAACATCTGCGGCTGGTTCCGCTCGCGGGGCCTCGAGGTCGACGAACAGGCGCTGTTCGCGGAGCTGATGGCGCACGCCTTCTGAACCGGGCGGCCAGCCAATAGGACTCCGTTAGGTCTTCCTGTTGAGCCTGTTCGGGAAACCGTGTCCGGGCGAAGACGGCGTTCTTCGTGGCAGATGTGTTCGCCTCGGTGCCGCGGAAGGACCAGCCCGCCAAAGGCGACTGCTATCTGCGCGGACCGATGCTGGACGGGGCCGACGAGAACGCCGTCACCACGGCATCTTGTCCTGGCCCACTGGCCGTGCTGCCCGTGAAGCCGGCGGTTGGCCACGTCCGAGACGAACGCAACTCACTGTCGGTGTGAGGTGTCAGGTGAAACGAAGGCCGATCGAGCGTGCCGTCCAGGATCACGAACGCCATGGGCCGCGCGATGCTCATCGCCTCGTCCGTCGGCGACGCTCGTCCAGGGTGGATGCGAGGAGGACCAGTACTTCGACGGCCTCGCGTATGTAGCGGTATGCGGTGGCGATACCGAACCGGCGGCGAGCTGGGTGTAGGTGCCACCGCATCGCAGATGAGCCAGGGTGAGGAGAGCCTGCCGTCCGGTGGTGCGTCCCCGCCATCGGGTCCCGATCTGCCTTCACCAGAAAGCGATGTGTCCGGCCAGGCGCAGTTGCGGTGCCTGGCCGGACACATCGTCCTCGAGCTCTGGAGCCCCTGCGGCCCCTGACGCACTACCCGTCCGACGGCCCGCCCAGCGTCACAGCGAATTGCAGCACGAGGCATTCAGCAACGGCTGCTTCACATCGCCGTGAGACCAGGCACATAGCTGGACCCACGGTGACCGCACCACAGTTCATCAGGGCCGGCAGGACGGCCGGACGCTGAGCAGCTCGGTCCGCAGCACGGGCGTGCCGTCGACAGGCGCCGGGTCCTGCGTAGTTGGCTCGATTCCGCCAGCAGCGACCTTGTCGAGCGTCTTCAGGCCGGCGGCACCGACCGTGCCGAACACCGTGTAGTTCGGTCGCAGCGCGGAGTCGCCGTAGACGACGAAGAACTGCGAACCGTTCGTGTTCGGCCCGGCGTTGGCCATTGCCAGCAAACCGCGCCCATAAAGGCGACGGACGCCGGTCGGATCGCTCGGTGCCGGCGGCAGGTCCACCGGCAGCTCGTCCTTGTAGTCGTACCCCGGCCCACCCTCGCCAGTGCCGGTCGGGTCACCACACTGCAGGACCTTCAGCGTCGGATACGCCGTCAGCCGATGGCACACCGTACGGTCGTAGAACCGGTGCGCCGCCAGGTGCACGAAGCTCTGGACCGTGCACGGCGCCTTCGCCCGGTCCAGACTCAGCGGGAGCGGGCCCTGGCTGGTCCGGACAGCCATACTCACCGTGCCGTGACTGGGCGTGTGCCGCGGGTCGGGCGGCAGGGGAACCCGCCGCGCCGCCGGCTCGTCCGGGGTCTGGGTGTACTGGCAAGGACCGTGCGTGGTTCGCGGCGGGGCATCGGAAGCGAAGGCGGTGGTGCTGCCCCCGGACACGACCAATGCTGCTGCCGCCCATGCGGTCATGAGAGCTCGGTTCATCTTGCACACCCTTCAGAAGATCGCCAGATTTCGGAGCGGTCGCAGCCTAGAGCGCGGCCCGGCGGGCGAGAACCCACCCGCAAGCCACATCCGCCTCCCAGCCTTCGGCCCGCGGCCGCAGGCCGTTTCGTCCGGATGCAGCACAGCGTCGGCTGGCCGATCAGGGCGTCCACCCGGTGCGCGACGGATACTCCCCGAACCCGGTGGATCGGCATCCCAGTCCACGCAGAGGCCCCCACCGAACGCTGGCGTGCGCATGAGGTGATCTCACCGGGCTGCCGCTGTCAGGACTGACGGTGCCGCTGCCGTCATCTCGGTCACTCCGGAGGGGAAGGCGTCGCCGGTTGGCCAGCGTTCCGGCAGACCGAGAGCGGTGTGGACGGAACGAATCGCGGGCCGGCGCTCAACCTGAGTCCCAGCCAGTCGCGCGGTTGCCCACGTAGGGAAGATGGGAGCCGGAAGCGAGGCGGGATCCGGGCTTTGCCAGAGAACGGGAGTGTTTATCGTCCAGGTCCAGGGTGCTGGGTTGTTCACGACGAGTACGCCGCTGACACGGCTGTGGGCATGGTCGTAGGTGGCAGTCCAGTAGCCATCAGGCTTTCGACTGAAGATCGATCCGCTGCCGCAGGCGTACTCAACCGTACTCCCGAACAGTGCGCTCTCAGTGTCCTCATCTTCGGGGAAGTCGGCAGCATGGCCTACCGCCACGATGAATGGCAGCTCCAGGTCACCATACTTCCCGCCCTTGTATGTGACGGCGTCGAGCACTCGCTCCGATCCGTCCTCGACCACCCGTACCGAGGGGTAGGAGTCGATTGTCCGGCTGGATGGATTGCCACGTTTGCTTGGGCTGCGGGGGATCGCTTGAAACGTGAGGAACCAGCCAGCCTCTTGCCAAGTGTGACTGGGAAGCGGCACCTTGCGCTCATGGTCGGCGATGACCTGGTCGGGGTCCAAACTTGCAAGCCATCGCGTCAGCTCGGACTTCAGCCGTCTTTGCGGCGGCGTTGGTCATGTCCCGCTGGGTGGTGTAGTCAGGGCAGCGGTTTCGATTCCGGTTGCGGCGTGATCTGCGGCTCGGGCGAGGTGGGCTGGGTGGTCAGCAGGCGTTCGCGGTGGCCGTTGCGCCAGGTCGTGCGCGTCTCGGAGTGCTCGCCCGGGGCGGCACCGATCACGTCGGTGGCCTCAGCCTCGATGAGCTCCTGCTTGCAGATGGTGGTGCCGTTCGTTTCACCATGTGCGCCTCATACTTCTCCAAGAGAAACGACCCCATGGGCACGACGGCGGAACTGTGGGCAGTCTTCAAAGGGACTGCCTTTCCGTGCTGGCGCTGCTCCACAACCTCGAGCTTCCGCAGTCTGCACTTCATGTCGGTTTGACGCACGGCGGTGGCCTCCATGCTGCGCAGCCCTTGAAGTGCCCCATACCAGATGAGCAACTCGAACGCGGGGTCCATCTCCTCAGCAAGCGCGACGATGTGGGACCATGCAAATCGGGCCTTCAGCCTGGACTCCGAGGCTAGTTGGATGCCGATGACCTGGTTGCCCGGCATCAGGTGACCGCCGTACATCTGTGATCGGGCGGTTCCCGAGACGGGGCACTACAAATCCGCGCAACCTGTAGAAGGCCGCTTGGCTCACCCGACGGCCGCCATCGTGGACGCGCAGTCGGTGCGGGCGGCGGCGAACATCCCGCGCTCGACGTCCGGCTGGACGGCGGGAAGAAGGTGGGCGGCCGCAAGCGCCACCCGGTGGTGGACTCCCTCGGTCTGGTCCTGGCCGTAGCAGTGACCGCGGCGAACGTGCAGGACCGCGACGCCGCCGTCCCACTGGTCGATCGGCTGCGCAACATGTACTTCCCCCCGCCTCGTCTGGGCGGACGGCGGATATGCCGGCGGCCTGGTCGACCGGGCCCGTCAGACTGGTTGATGCGCTCGCGTCGCCTGGTGCGTGACTACGAGACGCTGCCGACCGTGCACGAGGCCATGGTGCTGTGGTCGATGACCATGCTCATGAGCGGTCGGCTGGCCGGGCGCCGAACTGGTGCCTCAGCCGGCCGCAACCGTTGGAGCACGGCCTTCGCGCCGGTGACGTCGAGGGTCTTCGCCCGCTCGGTGTCCAGTGGCACCACGGCCAGGTACGTCACCAGAAATCCCGCGATCTGCCCCTTCTTCGTCAGACGCGGAGAGCGCCCCACCCCAGGTGGCGATTTACCTGAGTAAGTCAATCCCTAACTTGCTCAAGTCAAGCAAACTCCCCCATGACACAAGGGTTCCACTGAGCGGGACCTGATCCGGGCGACAGGCCACACATCTGCTTTCCTGCGCACCTCGCACGTTGTACCGACCGTTAGGTCTATCTTTCCGTCAGCCGCTCCACGGGAAGGCACCCCATGTCACAGACCCGAACCACCGCTCCCCCCACCCAGGAAAGAACCCCCTCCGCCACACGCAACGTGCTCGTCGTCATCGCACTCGTGTGGACCGTCCAACTCGTCGCCCTTATGGCCGCCCTGTCAGGCATCGTCCAGGCCGACGTCGCGATCCACTTCCGGACCACGGAAATCGCGTGGTTCACCTTGATGACCCTGCTGACGGGCACCTTCTTCCTGCCGTTCGCGGTCAAGGCCGCGGCCCTCTTCGGCAAGAAGAAGGTGTTGCTCGTCGCCACCGGGCTGGGCTTCATCGGCGACCTGATCGCCGCCGTCGCCACCGACTACCGCACGCTGCTGATCGGGCGGGGCATCGCGGGCATCTACGCCGCCACCGCGCCGCTCGCCTACGCGATCACCCGCGACGTGTTCCCCCGCCGCTGGGTCGGGCTCGCCAGCGGCATCCTCGCGGGCGGCGTGGGACTCGTCGCCTTCGGCGGGCCGTTCCTGTCCGGCTGGCTCCTGGACGACTACGGCTTCCGCGGCGTGCTGTGGTTCATGGCCATCAGCACCGCCGCGAGCTTCGTCCTGGTGGCGGCCTTCGTGCCCGAAAGCCCGGTCCGCACGGTGGGCGGCCGGATGGACTGGCTCGGCGGAATCCTCCTCGGCGGCGGCATCACGGCGCTCGTGTACGCCGTCGGCCAGGGCTCGCACTGGGGCTGGGACAGCGGCAGGTTCGCCACCTATGTCGCCGGGGCGCTGGTCGCGCTGATCGCCTTCGTCCTCGTCGAGCGCCGGGTCACCGAACCGCTGTTCCCGCCGGCCATGACACGGCGCCGCCCGGTGTGGAGCGTCCTGCTGGCCACCTCCATCGCGGCCGGTTCGCTCAGCGCCGTCGGCGTCGTGATCCAGCTGCTGATCCTGATGCCCGCCATCCCTCGCGTCTCCGAGGGCCTGGGCTGGTCCGGCACCCACAACGCCATCGTCACCAGCCCCATTAGCGCGATGATTCTCGTGGCGGCCGTCGGCACCGGCTTCCTCGCCCGCCGGACGGATGCCCGCATCCTCCTGGGCACCGGCTCCGCGCTCACCGTGCTCGGCTACGGCATCGGCACCCAACTGCACCACAGCGCACCCCAGATCGTGGGCATGGGCCTCATCGCGGGGCTCGGCACGGGCATGGTCATGGCCGTCGTGCCCATCATGATCATCGAGGTGGTCACCCCCGAGGAGCAGGCGCTGGCCAACGGCGCCCAGACCCTCGGCCAGGGCGTCGCGCAGATCGTCGTCTCCCAGCTGGCCTTCGTCGTGATGGCCCAGCACGGCGCGGTCCTGAAGGGCACCCAGTTCTACCTCGACACCGGCTTCACGAACGGCCTGTGGCTGGTGGTCGGTTGCTGCACCGTGGGCGCGCTGCTCGTCCTCCTCATCCCCAGGAGCAAGCGCCTCGACGAGGCGGAAGTCGGTCAGGCGGCCTGACCGCACGGCTTTGCGGCCCGCCCGTCGGCTCATACCGGCGCGGCGGGCCCTGGCACGCACTCCCGTGGCCCTTGATCTACGTGGCACAGCGCGAGAGGCCGGGCAGTCCGCGCCCGGCCCCTCGGCCACACCCTCCACACCGCGACCGACGCGGCGACACGCCCCCTCGCCGTGTCGCCGCCCGCCCGCCTACGCGTCCGCGCCCGGTGCGAACTGGTGCTGCAGGAACGCGCCCGACCAGGCCATCAGGTCCGACGGCACGTAGTAGCCCTTCTCGTCGTTGATGGCGTCCCAGTTCCCCGCCACGTCCTCCACGGTCGCGGGACCGCTCTGGTGCACGTATCCCTCGGTCGAGCCGATGAAGAGACGGGCGAAGCGGCCGGCGCCAGCCGTGTAGATCTCGCCGCTGACCGGGCAGCTCTCGTGGGCGAGGTACGCCACCATCGGCGCCACCGCGTCCGACGGCATGTACGGCTGGCCCGGGACCGCCTCCGTGGGCTCCTCCTCGGGGCCGCCGCCCATCCGGGTCATGGCCGCCGGCGCGATCAGGTTGACCTTGATGTTGTGCGGCTCGCCCGCCAGCTTCGCGCTGCGGGCCAGTCCGATCGTGCCGCCCTTGGCCGCCGCGTAGGACAGGTTGTTGGGCAGTCCGAACACGCCGCTCGACGTCGTCAGGACGACCCGGCCGTAGTTCTGCTCCACGAAGTGCGGCCAGGCGGCGCGCAGCGTGTTGAACGAGCCGACGAGGTGCACGGCGAGATGGCGCTCCAGGTTCTCCGCGTCGACCTCCGGCAGACCTGCCCACCGGATGATCCCGGCGTTGTTGACGAGGACGTCGACGCGCCCGAAATGCTCGATCGCGGTGTTGACGATCGCCTCGCCGCCGGCCGGCGTGGAGACGTCGTGGGTGTCGGCGACGGCCTCGCCACCGGCCGCGGTGATCTCGTCGACGACCTTCTGGGCGGGTCCGGCGTCCGAGCCGTCGCCCTCCATGGATCCGCCCAGGTCGTTGACGACGACCTTCGCCCCCCGCGCCGCCAGGAGGCGGGCATGGGCCCGGCCGATCCCCCGGCCCGCGCCGGTGACGACGGCGACGCGTCCTTCGAAGCTGAACTCGCTCATGCCTGACTCCTTTGTCCTGCGGATACGGCCGCGGGTCCCGCCCGTACGAGAGGGACCCGCGGAACGATGGAAGGGCGGCCGGCTACCAGGTGACCGGCAGCTCGGCGATGCCGAATGCCAGCGCGTCGGCCGGACGGAACGCGAGTTCGTCGCGGTCGACGGCGAGGCGGAGGGTCGGGACGCGCCGGTAGAGGGTGCCGTAGACGACCTGGAGCTCGATACGAGCGAGCTGCTGGCCCAGGCACTGGTGGATGCCCCAGCCGAAGGCGTGGTGGTGGGTCGCCTTGCGGGTGAGGTCGAGCTTCTCGGGCTCGGGGAACGCCGTGGGGTCCCAGTTGCCGGCAGGCAGCGGGACGACGATGCCGTCCCCCGCCTTGATCTGCACGCCCTCGAACTCGAAGTCCTCGCGAGCGATCCGCCGCTGCCCGAACTGGGCGACGGTCAGATAGCGCAGGATCTCCTCCACCGCGGGCGCGACGGCCTTCGTGTCGTCGATCTCGCGCAGCGCCGACAGCTGGTCGGGGTTCTCCAGCAGCAGGGCGGTACCCACCGTGATCATGGTCGCGCTGGTCTCGTGACCGGCGATCAGCAGGATCATGGCGAGCAGGGTGGCCTCGGGGAGGGTGAGGTCACCGTCCTTGACCCGGGCGGCGAAGTCGGAGAGCACATCGTCTCCGGGCGTCTCCATCTTGACCCGGATCAGCTGGGCCAGGTAGCCGCCGAGGGCCTCGCTCGCCCGCCGGTCGTCCTCCGCCGTCTTGTCGCTCCGGGTGGCGAAGGAGGCGTGTTCCTGGAAGAAGTCGTGGTCCTCGTACGGCACGCCGAGCAGCGCGCAGATCATCAGCGAGGGCAGCGGCAGGGCGAGCGCGGTCACCAGGTCCGTCGGGTTCGGGCCGGCCAGCATCTTGTCGATCAGCTCGTCGGTGAACTGCTGGATCTTCGGCCGCAGCGTCTCCATCCGAGGACGGGTGAAGGGCCGGGTCATCATGCGGCGGATGCGCGTGTGGTCGGCGCCGTCCGCGTTGAAGATCGTGAGCGGGTGGTGCTGGACGTTCTCCGCCATGGCCTGGTTCGGGAGCGGGAACCCGGGCTGTTTGTCGTCCGAACTCACCCGGGGGTCGGACAGGATGGCGCGCTGCGCGGCATGGCCGGTGACGAGCCACGGGGTGCTGCCGTCCCAGATCCGGCCCCGGGTGATCGGGGCCTTCTCGTTCAGGGCGCGCAGTCCCGGCGCCGGGGCGAAGGGGCACTTGGGGTCCCGGTCGTCCTGGTAGTAGTAGACCTGCTCGTCGGGGGCGAGCTGCGTCTCGGCCATGGTTTCCTCCAGTGATAGGGGGTGTGGGGGGAACGGCGGAAGCTGGGGAGTGCTATTCCTCGATGCGGATGGCCAGCGCCGGGCACACCGCGGCGGCGTTGCGGACGTCGTCGGCCACCTCCGCGGGCGGGTTCTCGTCGAGGACGATGACGATGCCGTCCTCCTCGCGCTGGTCGAACACGTCCAGGGCGGCCGACACGCACTGTCCGGCGGCGACGCACTTGTCCTCGTCGACGACAACCTTCATGGGAGTTCTCCGATCGTTCAGTGAGTGGGGGTGGGAGCCTGCAGCCCGTCGACGACCGACTGGCGCAGAAGGCGGGCCTGCTTGGGCATGTTCCAGCCGAGAACACCGGTGACCCGGCCCTCGCTGCGGTATCGGGCGACGAAGCGACGGGCCGTCAGGTCGCCCTCGACGACGTCCACTTCGGCGTCCACGGGCAGGAAGCCGTGCACCTGGAGCTTGGCGTCGTACTGGTCAGTCCAGAAATACGGAACCGGCGTGTACGGCCGGCCGTCGCCGAGGATGTCGGCGGCGACCGCCATGGCCTGCTCGGTGGCGTTGGTCCGGTTCTCCAGGCGGAGGAGCCGGCCCAGGTGCTCGTGGTGCCAGCGGGCCACGTCGCCCACGGCGTAGATGCCCTCCCCGGCACGGCAACGGGAGTCGCAGACCACTCCGTTGTCGAGTTCGAGGCCGCTGTCCGCCAGCCACTCGGTGGCCGGGACGGCACCGATGGCGACGACCACGACGTCGGCCGGCAGCTCCTGGCCCGTGAGCAGCCGTACGCCCGTGACCCGGCCCGCCTCGGAGGTGAACCCCTCGACGCCGGTGCCCAGCCTCAGCCGTACGCCTCGCTCGCTGTGCAGTTCGCCGAGCACTCCCGACACCAGCGGGCCCACCTGGAGGGCCATCGGTGCCTCGAGCGGACCGGTGAGGGTGACGTCGAGGCCGAGGGTGCGGGCGGTGGCCGCGATCTCGGAACCGAGGACGCCCTCTCCGACGACCACGACGCGGGTGGCGCCGAGCAGTTCCCCCCGCAGGGTGAGGGAGTCGTCGAGGGTGCGCAGGACGTGCACGCCGGTCAGGCCCTCGTGGCCGGGCAGGGCGCGTGGCCGTACGCCCGTGGCGATCACGATCGCGTCGGCCCGCAGCTCGCGCCCGGACCCGGTGCGTACCGTGCGGGTCGCGGGGTCCAGGGAGACGGCCGGGTCGCCGAGGACGAACTCGGCGTCCAGGCCGTCGAGCACGTCCTGCGCGCGCAGGGCGGCACGGTCCGGCTCCCAGGCTCCGGAGAGCACCTGCTTGGACAGCGGCGGGCGGTCGTAAGGGGCGTGCGGTTCGTCGCCGAGCACCGTGATCCGGCCCTCGTAGCCCTTGCGGCGCAGGGCCTCTACGGTGGTCAGTCCGGACGCGGAGGCTCCCACGACCAGGACGTGGGCGGGGGCCGTGGCGTCGTCCTCGATGCTCATGCGTGGCTCCAGTGCAGAGTTCGTGCGGTGTGCGGTGTGCGGTGCGGAAGAGAGGGCCGGTCAGTACACGTAGCGCCCGCCGTTGACGCCGAACGTCTGGCCGGTCACATAGCCCGCCTCCTCCGAGGCGAGGTAGGCCACCGCGTGCGCCACGTCCTCGGGCGTGCCGGCCCGTTTCATCGGCATCGTGGCCGCGGCCGCCTCCACGTCGATGGGGCCCTGGCGCACCAGCGGGGTGTCGATGAAGCCCGGCGGGACGTGGTTGACCGTGATGCCCTTCTCGATGTACTCGACCGCCAGTGCCCTGGTGAGGGCGATGACGCCGCCCTTGGAGGAGGCGTAGTGGGCCATGGCCGGGGCGCCGGTCTGGGCGGAGGACGAGGAGATGTTGATGATCCGGCCCCAGCTCGCGTCGACCATGTCGGGGATCAGCTGCCGGGTGACCAGGAAGGGGCCTTTGAGGTTGATCCCGATCATGCGGTCCCAGGACGCCTCACTGATGTTGGTGAAGGGTTCGTAGGCGGTCGTCCCGGCGTTGTTGACCAGGATCGTGACCGGCCCGAACTCCTCGCGTGTGCGCGCGGCGGACCGGGCCACGGCGGCGGCATCGGCGGCGTCACCGCCCACCGCGAGGGCTCTGCCGCCCGCCGCCTGGATCTCGGCGACGGTCTTCTCGGCGCCCTCGGTGTTCAGGTCCCAGACCGCCACGGCGGCCCCCTTGGCCGCGAGCACGGTCGCGATCCCGCGTCCGATTCCCCGCGCGCCGCCGGTGACGACCGCGACCTTTCCCTGCAGTGACATGTGTACTCCTCGGCTCTTTCGATGTGGGGTGGCGGCGGCTGACGCCCCGGCCGGCGGCCGTGTCAGCCCTCCAGCGCCTCGCGTGCAGCGGTGCGCGCGGCGACCGCCCGGGGGAACCCGGTGTAGCCGCTGGAGTGGTAGATGACCTCGGCGATCTCGTCCTCGGTCAGCCCGTTCGTCAGCGCGATGCGGACGTGGGTCTTCAGCTCGGTCTCCGCCCCCAGGGCGATGAGGATGCCGAGCGTGACCAGGCTGCGATCGCGCGGGGCGAGGCCCGCACGCCCCCACAGCGCCCCCCAGACACTGGTGAGGCCGATGTCGACGAGTTCTTCCCCGAGGCGACCGTCCCGCAGGTCGACTTCCTCCTCGGGAAACACGCCCGGCAGGGCGGCCCGCATGGCCTTCCAGCCCGCGGCCCGCAGATCGGTGGCTTCTTCGACGGTCTTGTCACTCATGACTGACTCCCGTTGCGCGGCTTCGCGTCCCTCAGCGAAAGTTAGACCAGACGGTCGGTACAATCAATCTCCAGGGCGGGATTCACATCCATTGAAGGAATCCGACCCCTCCTCTACTCTCAGCCTCATTATTCGACTGACCGGTCGAAACATCAATCCAGGCTCACGCGGGAGAGCACATGAGCGAAACCACGAAGACGGACCCGGCGGACCAGGGCCTCGTTGACGTACTGGTCATCGGAGCCGGCGTCACCGGCATCTACCAGCTGTACCGGGCCCAGGAGGCCGGGTTCTCGGTGAAGCTGCTCGAAGCGGGCAGCGGCGTGGGCGGCACCTGGTACTGGAATCGCTACCCGGAGGCGCGCTTCGACTCCGAGAGCTACACCTACGGCTACCTGTTCTCCAAGGAGCTGTGGGAGGAGTGGGAGTGGTCGGAGCGCTTCGCCGGCCAGCCGGAGATCGAGCGCTACTTCAACCACGTGGTCGACCGGTTCGACCTGCGGCGCCACATCTCGTTCGGCGCGAAGGTGGCCTCGGCGGTCTGGGACGAGACGACCGGCACCTGGACCGTGCGCACCACAGCCGGCACCGAGGTCCGGGCACGGTTCGTCGTCGCGGCGACCGGCAACCTCTCGGTGCCCTTCATCCCGGGCATCCCGGGCCGCGAGGACTTCCGCGGCGAGCAGCACCACACCTCCCGCTGGCCGAAGACCCCCGTCGACTTCACCGGTAAGCGGGTGGCCCAGATCGGCACCGGCTCCAGCGGTGTGCAGATCATCTCCGCGATCGCGGACGACGTGGACCGGCTGACGGTCTTCCAGAAGGACGCCGACTGGCTCACGCCGCTCAACAACGGGCCGATCACGCCCGCGGAACAGGCGGAGCTCAAGGCGAACTTCGAGTCCATCCGCGAGACGCTGAACACCTCGCCGAGCGGGTTCCTCCACCAGATCGTCATGCGCTCGGGCCTCGAGGACAGCCCGGAGGAACGCCAGGCCTTCTACGAGGAGCGGTGGAACGGCCCCGGCTTCACGAAGCTGACCGAGCACTACATGGACATGCTGTCGAACGAGACCGTGAACGCCGAGTGGTGCGCGTTCATGGCCGAGAAGATCCGCTGCATCGTCAAGGACCCGGCGACGGCGGACAAGTTGATCCCCAAGGCCCATGGCTACGGCGGGCGGCGGCCCCCCTTCGGGACCGGCTACTACGAGACGTACAACAAGCCGAACGTCTCGCTCGTCGACATCAACGAGACGCCGATCAGCCGCATCACCGAGGACGGGATCGAAACCCCCGCGGGTGCCGAGGAGTTCGACATCATCATCTGGGCGACCGGCTACGACTTCGGTACCGGCGCCCTCAACAGGCTCGGCGTGCGGGGGCGCCAGGGTCTCCCGCTGAAGGAGTACTGGTCGGACGGCCCGCGCACCTACCTCGGGGTGGCGACGGCCGGCTTCCCGAACTTCTTCTTCCCCGGCGGTCCGCACGGCGCGACGGGCAACAACCCGCGGTACGCCGGCGACCAGGTGGAGATCGTCACCGACGCGATCGTCCACGCGCGCGCGGGCGGTTACGACACCGTCGAGGTGTCCGAGGCCGCCGAGACGGAGTGGACGGACAGCATGAACAACAGCAAGATGTCCTCCTTCCTCGAGAGCAGCTACTTCTACGGCGGCAACATCCCCGGCAAGCCGGTCAAGCAGCTGCTGAACCCGACGGGCCGGTGGGCGCTCCAGGAGGCGATCGGCGCCATCAAACAGAACGAGTACGCGACGTTCGTCTTCGCCAAGGCCGAGGCCCCCCACGCCTGAACGCGCGGACGCCCGAGCCGCCCTGGACGTGGGCGGCACGGGCGTCGGTGCTCGGGCGGGGCGCTACGGCTGGAAGGACGTGACCCGCTTACGGAACTTCCATGCGCCGTCCACGCGGACCAGCGTGTCCTCGTAGCTCCCGACGAGCTGTACGGCCCAGCCCTCCTCGCCGCGCGCGAAGAAGACCAGGCTGCTGCTGGCCGTCACCTCGTCGCCAGGCGGCGAGGTGAGGAGGGTGTTGCCGACGAGGTGCAGCTGCGGGGCCTGCGGGACGAAGGCCCCGAAGGCCTTGCCGATCGCCTCCCGGCCCTCGAAGGTGCCCTGCCCGACGATCTCGGCGACGCCGTCCTCGGTGAACAGCCCGGGGATCTCCTCGCTGCGGCCCGCGTCGAGGGCGTGGGTGTAGGCGGCGATGGCGTTCTGTACGCCGGCCAGTGCTTCTTCGGCGGTTACGGTCATCGTTTCTCTCCTGAGGGGGTTGGATCAGGCCTGGAAGGTCGTCACGCGCCGCTGGAGCAGCCAGGTGCCGTCGACCCGGCGGAATCTGTCGTCGTAGTGCCCCACGACCTGCACCGTCCAGCCCGAGTCGCCGCGGTGGAAGAAGGCGACATCGCTCGCCGCCGTCGCCTCGTCGGGCCCGGAGGAGGTGACGACCGTGTTGCCCACCATGTGCAGTTGGGGCTGCGTGGGCTCCCACCCCTTGAAGGCGGCGCGCAGCGCGTCGTGCCCCTGGAGGGGTTCCATGCCCGGAAGTTCCAGGATCGCGTCGGGGGTGTACAGCGCGACGATGTCGTCGGTGCGGCCGGCGTCCTGGGCCTGGGTGTGCGCCCCGATCACGGCACGCACGCCCGCCGCGACCCACGCCTGTGTGGATTCGCTCATCACTTCTCCAAGAGGTAGACGTTTCGACCGCACAGTCTATTACTCACTCTCAAGCAATAAGAAGACCCGTACCGAAACGAACAGGCTTGTTGACCGAACGGTACATTCGAAATAGCATGCGGGCGACTGTCGACGGGGACTGTCGCCTAAGGAGGCGTTTATCGTGACGAAGCGTTGGAAGCAGCGGCCGCCTGGTTCGACGTGGGGGGATTTCGGTGAGGACGACGAGCTGGGGCGCATCAACCTGCTCACCCCAGAGAAGGTCCTGCAGGGCGTCCGGGAGGTCGAGCACGGGATCAGCTTCAGCCTGAGCCTGCCGCTGGACTATCCGGGCGGCACGTCGCTGAACCAGCGCCGCTACCCGCCGATCCTGCGCCCCACCGAGGACCTCCAGCACAAGCAGGACGTCTTCTACAACATCAAGGCCAGCGAGCACTTCTCGCCCGACCTGATCGACGTGTGGTCGGACGACGTGGTCACCCTGTGGCTGCAGTACTCCACCCAGTGGGACGCCCTCGCCCACCAGGGCGCCGAGTTCGACGCCGACGGAGACGGGGTCGCCGAGCCGGTCTACTACAACGGCTACCGGGCGGACACTGACCTCGTCGGCCCCGCCGAGGACGCCAAGGGCGACGGCAGCGGAAGCCTGAGCTTCGCCCGTCACCTCGGCCTGGAGCACATGGCGCAGCACGGGGTGCAGGGCCGTGGCGTGCTCATCGACATCGCCCACCACCTGGGAACCGGCTACCAGCCGGTCAACTTCCAGCAGCTCCAGGAGATCATGGCGGCCGACAACGTCGTGGTCGAGCCCGGCGACATCCTCCTGCTGCACACGGGCTTCGCCACCCAGGTCCTCGCCTGGGAGAAGAACCCCGACCCGGTCGCCATCCACCAGACAGCGGCCTACCTCGACGCGGACGACCCGAAGCTGCTCGAATGGGTCGCCGAGTCGCAGATCTCCGCGATCGCCTCGGACAACTACGCGATCGAGGGCGTGGGCGTCACCCAGGCCCAGGGCCCGCACACGCTGCTCCCGCTCCATCACCTGTGCCTGTTCAAGCTGGGTGTGCCGATGGGTGAGCTGTGGTACCTCAACGACCTGGCCGCCTGGCTGCGCGAGCACAGCCGCAGCCGCTTCCTGCTCACCGCTCCCCCGCTGAACCTGCCCGGCACCCAGGGCAGTCCGCTCACTCCGGTCGCGACCGTCTGACGCGGCGGCGACCGGCATCCGCCGCTGGTCACGGCCGGTCCTGCCGATATGGCCGGGCCGGCGGCGGATGACAGAAAGGGGATGGCCCCGGGACTCGATCCCGGGGCCATCCCCTTTGCCGTGCGTACGCCGGTTCACACCGCCGCGATCCGCCGCAGTGTGTCGGCGATGGTGTCGCGCGAGGGCAGCCACAGCCGTTCCAGCGACGGGGCGTACGGAGCGGGCATCGCCGGCGCCGCGACCCGGGTGACCGGCGCGTCCAGGTGCCAGAAGCCCTCGTCGACGGCGAGGGCGGCCAGTTCGGCGCCGACGCCGAAGTCCCGTACCGCCTCGTGCGCGATGACCAGACGGTTGGTCTTGGCGAGGGAGGCGAGCACCGTCTCCCGGTCCAGGGGGGCGATCGTACGCAGGTCGACCACCTCCACACCGACGCCCTCCGCGGCGAGCAACTCCGCGGCGGCCAGGGCGTCCTGGACCATCCGCGACCAGGAGACGAGCGTGATGTCGGTGCCCTCGCGGACGACCTTGGCCTTGCCCAGCGGGATCATGTGGTCCACCGGCGGCTTCGGGCCCTTGAGGCCGTACTGCAGCCGGTTCTCGATGAAGACGACCGGGTTGGGGTCCTGGATGGCCGCCCTCAACAGGCCATAGGTGTCGGCCGGGTTGGACGGCATCACCACGGTCAGCCCGGGGATGTGCGCGAGCATCGCCTCCAGGCTCTGCGAGTGCTGGCTGCCCGAGGAACGTCCGGCGCCGAACTGGGTACGCACCACCAGCGGCATCGAGGCCCGGCCGCCGGTCATGAAGCGCAGTTTGGCGGCCTGGTTGAGCAGCATGTCCAGGGCGACGCCGATGAAGTCCATGTACATGATCTCGACGACCGGTTTCATGCCGGCCATCGCCGCCCCCACGGCCGTACCGAGGATCGCGCTCTCGCTGATCGGCGTGTCACGGACCCGGCCCGGGAACGCCTGGGCCAGACCCCGGGTGAGCCCGAAGACATTGCCGCCCGCACCGACGTCGATACCGGCGACGAACACGGTGGGATCGGCGGCGAGTTCATGCTCCAGCGCGAGCCTGACGGCGTCCATGGAGCGGAAGATCTCGCCGCCGACGGCCGGGGCGGCCGGCTCCGGCAGGACGGGGCGGGGCGCCGAGACGAAGTCGTACAGGCTCTCGGCGACGGGCTCGGGCAGGCTCCTGGCCCACTGCACGGCCGACTCGATCTCCTTGTCGATCTCCTCGTCGACCGCGTCGACCTCCGCGGCCGGCACTCCGGCGGCCGCCAGGTACCGGCGCGCCACCAGCAGCGGGTCGCGCTCCTTGGCCGCGGCGACCTCCTCGGCACTGCGGTAGCGCTCGGGGTCGCCCTCGTAGTGGCCGTGCCAGCGGTAGGTCTCCGCCTCGACGAGGACCGGCCCGCCACCGGCGCGCAGCCGCGCCACCACGTCGGTCATCATCCCCGCCACCGCGAGCACGTCGTTGCCGTCGACGTGTGCGTACCCGATCCCGTAACCCGCCGCGCGGGCCGACAAGGCGGCCCGGTGCTGCTCGGCGGCGGGCGAGAACTCCGAGTAGTGGTTGTTCTCGCACAGGAACACCACCGGCAGGTCCCATACGGCGGCCAGGTTCACGGCCTCGTGGAACATGCCCTGGGCGACCGCGCCGTCCCCGAAGAACGCCACCACCACGTCACCGGACTCGCGCAGCTTGGCCGCCGTCGCCACCCCGGCGGCTATGGGGAGCCCGGCGCCGACGATGCCGTTGGCGCCGTAGATCCCGATACCGGGGTCGGCGATGTGCATCGAGCCGCCGCGTCCATGGCACGTCCCGGCCTCCTTGCCCATCAGCTCGGCCATCATGGGCGCCGAGTCCAGACCCTTGGCCAGCACGTGGCCATGGCCGCGGTGGGTGGAGGTGATGCCGTCCCGCGGGCCGAGGGGCCAGCAGGCGCCCACGGCACTGGCCTCCTGACCGATCGACAGATGGAGGAAGCCGGGAATCTCCGTCGCCTTGTACAGGTCGGACGCCCGCTCCTCGAAACGCCGGATACGGCGCATCCGCCGGTACATCTCCAGGAGCTGATCCGCGTGCGTGGTTCCTGTCGTGGTCTGCTGTGGTGCCTCGGTCGTCATGCGCGTCCTCGCATTGCTCGCGTGGCGGCACGCGACCGCACCGCCTGACTCCTACTTTTAATGTACCGTTCGGTCTATCAAACTGTTCGTCGGCCGGGGAGAGACGAAATGCCCAGACCACCGGGCCACGGGCCGGACTACGAGGTGCGGCGGCAGAAGATCATCGACACGGCCGCCGAGCTGTTCGCCCGCCAGGGCTACGCGGCGACCTCCGTCAACGACCTGGGCCGTGCGGTGGGGCTCGCCAAGGGAGCGCTGTACTACTACATCGGCTCCAAGGAGAACCTGCTGATCGAGATCCAGTCCCGGGTGATGTCCCCGCTGCTGTCCCGGGCCCGGGAGATCGCGACCCTCGACGCGGATCCGCTGGTGCGGCTGCGCCTGCTGTCGGAGTCGCTGCTGACGATCATCCTGCGCAGGCTCGACCACATCTGGGTCTACGAGCACGACTACCGCAGTCTCACCGGCGACTACCTGCACACACTGCTCGGCCAGCGCGCCGAGTTCGAACGGCTGGTCAGAGGACTGCTCACGGAGGCCGTCGGACAGGGCCGCTTCCGTACGATGCCGCCGCGACTGGCCACCCTGCAGTTCCTGAACCTGCACAACCACACCTACCAGTGGGTGAAGCCGGACGGCCGCTGGGACGCGGCCCAGTTGTCGCGTGAGTACTGCGGCACCCTGCTGCGCGGTTTCGGCGCGCCGGGCGCCACCCTGCCGGACGTGGAGGAGAAGGCGGACGCGTTCAAGCGCGACCGCCCCGATCTGCCGCTCGACCCCGAAGCCGAGTGGCAGTCGGCCGAGGTCACCGGCTGACCTAGGGGCCCGCGGCGCACACCGCGGGCCCCTTCGCCTCTCATGCCTCCTTCACCAGCGCCCGGGCGATGACATCGCGCTGGATCTCGTTCGTGCCCTCGCCGATCTCGAGGATCTTGGCGTCTGCGTAGAACCGCGAGATCTCCGACTCGCGGACGTAGCCGTAGCCGCCGTGGATCTGCAGCGCCTGGGAAGCGGCCCGGTTGGCGACCTCGGAGGTGTACAGCTTCGCCATTGCGGCTTCCTTGCTGTACGGGCGGCCCTGGTCGGCGAGCCAGGCGGCGCGATAGACCATCCAGCGGGCGGCCTCGAACTCGGTGCCGATGTCGGCGATCTTGTGCGCCACCGCCTGGAACGACGACAGCGGACGGCCGAACTGATGCCGCTCCGTGGCGTGTTTGACTGCCAGCGCGAGCGCGGCCTTGGCCAGGGACAGCCCCAGGGCGGCGACGCTGATACGGCCCTTGTCGAGGACGGAGAGGAACTGACGCAGCCCGCCCCCCTCGTCTCCGATGAGGTGGTCGTCGGAGATCCAGCAGTCGTCGAAGATCAACTCCCGGGTGTCCATGGCGTGCCAGCCGAGCTTCTTCAGCTTGGCCCCACAGGTGTAGCCGGGGGTGCCGGTCGGGACGTAGAAGGTGGCGAACCGTTTCCGCCCGTCCTCGTTCCTGCCGGTGGTGGCCAGCAGCGTGACGCCCTGGCTGATGTCGGTGCCGGCGTTGGTGATGAACATCTTGGTGCCGTTGATCACCCAACCGCCGTCGCGCCGCTGTGCCGTGGTGGTGATGCCCGCGGCGTCGGAACCGGCACCGGGCTCGGTCAGGCCGAACGCGCCGATGGCCTCGCCCCGGGCCAGCGGGGCCAGCCAGCGCCGCTTCTGCTCCTCGGTGCCATAGGCCAGCAGCGGGAGGGTGGCGATGGTGGAGTGCGCGTTCCAGGAGGAGGCCACCGACTGGTCGGCGGCGCCGAGTTCCTCCATGACGGCGACGTAGGAGACGGTGTCGGAACCCGCGCCCTCGTACTCCTCGGGCACGAGCATGCCCATCAGGCCGAGTTCGCCGAGCTTGGTGAAGACGTGCGTCGGGAACTCCTCCTTCTCCGACCACTCGGCCGCGTTGGGGATGATCTCCTTGGCGGCGAACTCGCGGACCATGTCCTGCAGGTCCCGGGTCTCCTCCGGCAGGTCGAAATCCATGTCACAGTCCCTTCGGGGTCAGCAGCACCTTCAGGTGCTTTGCGCGGTCGGCTGCCAGGTCCGCGAAGACCCCGGCTCCTTCCGAGAGCGAGAAACGTCCGGTGATCAGGGGCGAGGCGTCCAGGCGCCCGGTGCTCATCAGGTCGATCACCCGGGGGATGTCGAAGTTGTAGCCGAGCGTGCCGAGCACGGACCGCTCGTAGAAGACGAGTTGGCCCATGTCGAACTCGACGCTGCCGTGGCCGACACCGGCGAGCACGACCCGCCCGCCGCGCCGGACGGTGGCCACCGCCTGGGTCGCGAGCGCGGGGACGCCGGTCGCGTCGATGACGACGTCCGGGCCGATGCGGCCGGTCTTCAGGAACACCTCACGGCGTACGTCGGTCTCGCGCGGGTCGAAGGCCTCGGTGACACCGATGTCGAGGAGCTTCTCCCGGCGTTCCTTGAGGGGTTCGCTGACGTAGAGCCCGGCGGCGCCGGCGAGGCGGGCCGCGAGGACGACGGCGAAGCCGATAGGGCCGCCGCCGACGACCAGGACGTTGTCGCCTGGCCGGACACCGGCCCGGGTGACGGCGTGCAGGCCCACGGCGAGGGGTTCGGCGGCGGCCGCCATCTCGTCGCTGACGTTGTCGGGCAGCCGGGTGAGGCCCACGATCGGCACGGTGACGCGATCGGCGAAGGCGCCGGGCGAGGCGAGGCCCACCGAGCCGCTCTTCGGGCAGATGTGGTACTCGCCGCGCACGCACCAGAAACAGACACCGCACCGCCACACGGGGTCGGTGGTCACCCGGTCGCCGATCGCGACGCCGGGCACCGCCCTGCCCAACGCGACCACGGTGCCGCTCAGTTCGTGGCCGAGGGCGAAGGGCGGGCTGGCACCGGTGAGCGGGTGCGGATCGCTGCGGATCATGTGTGGGCCTTCGAGGAACTCATGCAGGTCGGTGCCGCATACGCCGGCCCAGGCGACCTCGACGACTGCCTCGTGCGGCTCGGGCTGTGGGGGGTCGGGGACCTCCTCCAGCCGTAGGTCGCGTGCGGCGTGCCAGCGCAGTGCCCTCATCTTCTCCACGCCCTTCTTGTGGGTTGTTGTTTTGCTGCGGCGCCGTCGTGGCTGGTCGCGCAGTTCCCCGCGCCCCTGATGGGGCGCTGCCGAACCGCCTACTTGTCTCGTTCGGGTCTCTCGAAGCGCGCCTTGCCCGGGCCGTGTTCGAGGAAGGACTGGATGCCGGTGGCGGCGTCCGTCGTGCCGAACACCCCTGTGAACAGGGAGCGTTCGAGTGCTAGCCCGGTGGACAGAGCCGAGTCGGCGCCATGGTCTATGGCCTCCTTGATCGCCTCCAGGGCCGCGGCGGGGCCCTCGGCGAGGCGACGGGCGTAGCGCAGGGCCGTGTCGTACACCTCGCCCGCGGGCACTACCTCGTCCACCAGTCCGAGGCGGAGCGCCTCCTCCGCGCCCACTCGGCGGCCGGTCATCAGGAGGTTCTTGGCGCGGGACGGGCCGATCAGGCGGGTCAGGCGCTGGGTGCCGCCCGAGCCGGGGATGATGCCGAGCTGTACCTCGGGCTGGCCGAGGACCGCGTCGTCGGCGGCCACCCGGTAGTCGGCGGCGAGGGCCAGTTCGAGGCCGCCGCCGAGTGCGTACCCGGTGATCGCCGCGACGACCGGCACGGGCAGCCGGGCGACCTCGTCGAAGGTCCGCTGCAGTGCCCGGTTCCAGCCCCGCACCTCTTCGGGGCCCATCACGGCCAGCGCCTTGACGTCCGCTCCGGCGGCGAACAGCCGCTCGCCGCCGTACAGCACCACGGCCCGCACCGCGCGGTCGTCCGCCAGCTCGCGTGCGGCGGCGGCCAGCTCGGCGCGCTGGGCGGTGTCGAAGGCGTTCATCGGCGGGTGTTCGAGTCGGACCGTGACGACGGGTCCGTCGGTGTCGAGGCGGATGCGAGGCAAGGGGCCCTCCTCGGTGTGGGGGTGGCATAGAGCCCGTCCGGATGGTTGTCGACCAGTGGGCTCCGTCGTAAAGTGCGGCTCAACGTTTTATAGACCAAGAGGTACACTAAATCTTGGTAGCGGGCAACCGACCGGTCGGGATAATCCCGGCCGCCGAGCCGGAAGAGTCGCCGTGCACAATTTCTCGAGCATCCTCGATTACCACCTGGCCCAACGGCCCGACGCTGTGGCCGTGACGCAGGAGGAGTGTCGTCTGACGGTGCGCGAACTCCATGAACGCGTGAACCGGCTGGCCGCCGGCCTGACAGAGCTGGGCGTCGGGCGCTGCGACGTCGTGGCCCTGCTCCTCTACAACCGGCCCGAGTTCCTGGAACTGGCCTATGCGGCGAGCCGCGTCGGGGCGGTCTTCCTCCCGCTGAACTACCGCCTGTCCGAGGAGGAGTGGGCGTACATCCTGGACAACGCCCAGGCGAAGGTGATCGTCACAGAGCCGGAGTTCGTACGCCCCACGGACCGCATGACCGAAAAGCTGACCCGCCTGGAGCACCGCGTCCTGGTGGACGGCCAGGCCCCGTCCGACCGGTGGACGGGCTACGAGGCCCTCCTCGACCGGCACCAGGGTGCCCGGGTGGAGCCGGTGGACGTCGCGGCGGACGACCTCCAGCGGCTGATGTACACCTCCGGCACCACCTCACGACCCAAGGGCGTGCGCATCACATACGGGAACGTGCAGGCCAAGAACCTGGCGCACATCGTCCACTTCGGCCTGACCGCGGCCGACACCACGCTGGTCTGCGGGCCGCTGTACCACGTGGGCGGACTGGACATGCCGGCCCTCGGGGTCCTGTACGCGGGCGGAAGCGTGGTGCTCCAGCGGAAGTTCGCCCCTGAGGGCGCCCTGCGCGCGATCCAGGATCACCGGGTGACGAATGCCTGGCTGGCCCCCGCGATGGTCAACGCGGTGCTGGAGGTCCCGGACCGGGAGTCGTACGACACCAGCTCGATGCGCTTCATCCTCGGCGGCGGCGAGAAGACCCCCGAGCCGGTCCTGCGGCGCATCATGAACGCCTTCCCCAACGCCTGGTTCGCCGACGCCTACGGGCTGACCGAGACCGTCTCGGGCGACACCTTCCTGGACCGCGAACACGCGCTGTCCAAACTGGGATCGGTCGGCCGTCCCGTGCCGCACACGCGCGTGCGGATCGTCGACGACACCGGCAAGGAGGTCCCCGCCGGCGAGCTGGGCGAGATCACCCTGCGCGGCCCGAAGGTCTTCGCGGGCTACTGGCGCGACGAGAAGGCCACCGCCGCCGCCCTCAAGGACGGCTGGTTCCACACGGGGGACATCGGCCATGTCGACCAGGACGGCTTCCTCTTCATCGACGACCGCAAGAAGGACATGATCGTCTCCGGCGGGGAGAACATCGCCACGCCCGAGGTCGAGCGGGTGCTGTACGAACACCCGGCCGTCCTGGAGGCCGCGGTGGTCGGCCTGACCCACCCCCGCTGGGGTGAAGTCCCGCGCGCCTTCGTGGTGTTCCGGCCCGGAGCGGGCGCGGGGCCGGACGAGCTGCGGGAGTTCTGCCTGGAGCGGCTGGCCAAGTTCAAGGTGCCGGTCCGCTTCGACGTCGTCGACGAACTTCCCCGCACACCCTCGGGCAAGGTCCTCAAGCGGACCCTGCGCGGCATCCCCGTGGAAGGCTGAGCCATGGCCGACGTCAACACCGACCTGCGCCTCGACGGCAGGACCGCCTGGGTGACCGGTGCGGGCAAGGGTCTTGGCCGGGCGGTCGCGGTCGCCCTGTCCCAGGCCGGGGCGGACTTGGCGGTGACCGCCCGTACCGCCGCGGACCTCGAGAGCCTGGAGGCCGAACTCGCCGGGCACGGCGGCAAGGTGCTGGTGCTGCCCGGCTCCGTCGCCGACTCCGACGCGGTCCGCGCGACGGTCGAGCGGATCACCGGGGCGACCGGGCGACTGGACGCCGTCGTCAACTGCGCGGGGATCAGCCCGCACTTCACCCGCAGCGAGTTCGTCACCGACGAGGACTTCCGGCGGGTGCTCGACATCAACCTCCAGGGCACCTTCCACTGCTGCCGCGAGGCCGGCAAGGTCATGCTCGCGCAGGGGTCCGGGTCGATCGTCAACGTCTCGTCGGTGCACGCGAGTACGGGCTTCGAGCGGATCGCCGCGTACGCCGCCAGCAAGGGCGGCGTCGAGGCGCTCACCAAGTCCCTCGCCGTCGAGTGGGCCGGCCGCGGCGTGCGGGTCAACGCCCTCGCGCCCGGCTACTTCCGTACGGACCTCAGCTCGGGTCTGCTGGACAGCCGCTGGGGCGAACGGGTCGTCGGCGGCACGCCCCTGGGCCGGGTGGGCAACGTCGAGGAACTGGGCGGCGCCGCGGTGTTCCTCGCCTCGGACGCCTCCCGCTTCGTGACGGGGACGACCGTCACCGTCGACGGTGGCTGGACGGCGTGGTGACCGCGCCGCGGGCAGCCGGCTGACGTGGCCGAAACCTCGGGAAGCCGCCCCGGCGAGAGCTGGGGCGGCTTCCCGCTACCCGACCACGGACGGCACATCCCGGGGGTACGACTGCGACGTGCCGAAGAGCTCCTCGGAGACGGCCCGCACCACGTTGACCACCAGCGGGGCCACCAGCTCCAGCGAGGAGCGGCCGTCCCCGACGACCGAGATCGCCCCGACCGGCCCCTCCGGCCCGCGCAGTGCGAGGCCGACGCAGCCGAGGTCGGGGAAGCACTCTCCCCGGTCGATCGCCAGCCCGTTGCGGCGGCGCACCAGGCCGAGTTCGCGGTGCAGTTGATCGAGGTGGCCGATGCTGTGGTGGGTGCGACGCTCGATCACCTGCGCGTACCGCGCGTCGATCTCCTCCGGGCTCAGCCAGGCGAGCATGGCCTTGCCGAGCCCCGTGCAGTGGGCGACCGCCCGGCCGCCGACCCGCGACGGGATGTCCACCGCCGCCCGGCCTCCCACCTTGTCCAGGTAGTAGATCTCGGGGCCGTCCAGCACGGCCAGGTGGACGACCATCCTGGTGCGCACGGCCAGATCCAGCAGGTGCGGTGCGGCGGCGGCCCGCAGCGCGCTGTGTTCGATCTCCCGGCCTCCCAGGCCGAGCGCCCGGGGTCCCAGCGTGTATCCGGCCACCGTGTGGCGCAGCCAGTCCAGCCGGACCAGCTGGTCGAGTATCCGGTGGGTGGTCGAACGGGGCAGATGTGTCCGGCGGGAGACTGTTTCGAGGGTCAGGTGGGTCTGTGGACTTTCGAAAAGGTCCATGATCAACGTCACGCGCTCCATCATCGACGGAGGCAGCGCGGCCCCGTCGACCTCGGGGGATCGCATGCTCAGGCGAAGGGCAGACGTCATCGTCGGTGCCTCTCTGCTCAAACTGAAATCAATTCTAGTTCGGCGCCGGCGTCAAGGTATCAACGCCTCGGGCCGCAGAGATAGAGTCGTGCACCGATTAATTGGGGCGGCCGGTCTATTTGCTGGCGGACACAAAAATGTACCGCTCCCCGGAAGAAAGGTTCCGGGGAGCGGCACGTCGGATCCGGGTCAGCCGCGGGCGGTGAGGTCCAGGGCGATGTCCACGATCATGTCCTCCTGTCCGCCGACGAGGCCGCGCCTGCCGACCTCCTCCAGGATCGTGCGGGCGTCGAGGCCGTACTGCTCGGCCGCGGTCTCGGCGTGCCGCAGAAAGCTGGAGTAGGCGCCGGCGTAGCCGAGGGTGAGGGTCTCCCGGTCGACGCGCACCGGCCGGTCCTGGAGCGGGCGGACCAGGTCCTCGGCGGCGTCCTGGAGGGCGAACAGGTCGCAGTCGTGCTTCCAGCCATAGAGGTTGGCGACGGCGACGAACGGTTCGATCGGGCAGTTGCCCGCTCCCGCACCCTGCCCTGCGAGCGACGCGTCGACCCGGGTCACCCCCTCCTCCACGGCCACCACGGAGTTGGCCACCGACAGGGAGAGGTTCTCGTGCGCGTGGATGCCGATCTGGGTCGCCGGGTCGAGGACCTCCCGGTAGGCACGGATGCGGTCGCGAACGCCGTCCATGGTCAGCCGACCGCCCGAGTCGGTGACGTACACACAGTGCGCGCCGTAGCTCTCCATCAGCTTGGCCTGCTCGGCGAGCGCCTCCGGGGGCGCCATGTGGGCCATCATCAGGAACCCGGAGACGTCCATGCCGAGTTCGCGGGCAGTGGAGATGTGCTGGGCGGCGACGTCCGCCTCGGTGCAGTGGGTGGCGATGCGCACCGAGCGGACACCGAGGGCGTAGGCCCGCTTCAGTTCGACGATGGTGCCGATGCCGGGCAGGAGCAGGGAGGTGAGGACCGCGCGGTCGATGGCGTCCGCGGCCGCCTCGATCCACTCCCAGTCGGTGTTGCTGCCCGGCCCGTAGTTGAGGCTGCCGCCGGCCAGTCCGTCGCCGTGGGCGACCTCGATCGCGTCCACGCCCGCCCGGTCGAGTGCCGCGGAGATCTTGGACACGAACTCGGGCGTGATCCGGTGCCGGATGGCGTGCATGCCGTCCCGGAGGGTGACGTCCTGTACATAGAGCCTGCGAGTCACTTGGTCACCTCAGCGGTCGTCCGGCGGGCGATGCGCTCGGCGACGCGCAGTGCGGCCGAGGTCATGATGTCGAGGTTGCCGGCGTAGGCGGGCAGGTAGTGGGCGGCGCCCTCGACCTCCAGGAAGACGGAGACCTTGGTGGCCGGCCTCTCCGAGATGTCGTCGGGCAGCAGCGTGTGGATCGGGTCCTCGGCCGGGACCGGCGTGAACTGCACCTGCTGCTTGAGCCGGTAGCCGGGCACGTACTCGGCGACGGCGGCCACCATCTCCTCGACCGAGTTCCGGACCGCGTCGTGGTCCGCGGCGCCGATCAGGCAGTACACCGTGTCCCGCATGATCAGGGGCGGTTCGGCCGGGTTGAGCACGATGATCGCCTTGCCGCGCCGGGCACCGCCCACCTTCTCGATGGCGCCGGAGGTGGTCTCGGTGAACTCGTCGATGTTGGCCCGGGTGCCGGGTCCGGCCGACCTGGAGGAGATCGAGGCGACGATCTCGGCGTAGGGCACGGGGGTGATCCGGCTGACCGCGTGGACGATCGGGATGGTGGCCTGGCCGCCGCAGGTGACCATGTTGAAGTTGTCGACAGCGTTGTCGGCGCCGGTCAGGTGTTCGTCCAGGTTCACCGTCGGCACCACGTACGGGCCGAGGGCTGCCGGAGTGAGGTCGACGAGCCGCTTGCCGTACGGGGCGAGCTTCTTGGCGTTGTCGACATGTGCCTTCGCGGACGTGGCGTCGAAGACGATCTCGATGTCGTCGAAGCCGTCCATGCGGATCAGGCCGTCGACGCCCTCGTGGGTGGTCGGGACCTTCAGTCGGGCGGCGCGCGCCAGACCGTCCGAGTCCGGGTCGATGCCCACCATGGCGGCCATCTCCAGGGTGTCGGACAGGCGCAGGATCTTGATCATCAGGTCGGTGCCGATGTTGCCGGAGCCGATTACGGCCACCTTGGTCTTCGTCATCCGTCTTGTTCCTTGGGTGAGAAGGTCGCGGTCACCGAACCCAGGCCCGACATCTCGGCCCGTACGGTGCTGCCTGGCGGGGTGGGGACGAGCGGGCCGAGGGCACCGGAGAGCACGACCTGTCCGGCGCGCAGCGGGTCGCCGAACTCCCGGGCGGTGCGCGCCAGCCACAGCAGGGCGGCCAGGGGGTCGCCCAGACAGGCCGCGCCGTCGCCCTCGGAGGCGAGCTCGCCGTCGGCGTACAGCCGCATGGTCACGTCCCGGGGCGTGAACTCCCCCAGGCCGACGCGCTGTTGTCCGAGGACGAACAAGCCGCTGGAGGCGTTGTCGGCGACCGTGTCCGTGATCGCAATGTCCCAGTCGGCGACCCGGCTGTCCACGATCTCCAGCGCGGCCACGGCGTGCCCGACCGCCGACCGGACCCGCTCGACGTCGAGGTCGTCATCGTCCAGGTCTTCGGCGAGCACGAACGCGATCTCCGCCTCGACCCTGGGCTGGAGCAGCCGGTCGCTGGGGACGGCCGGCAGTCCGGTGACGTCCATGTCGTCCAGCAGGACACCGAAGTCGGGCCGGTCCACGCCCACTTGACGTTGCACCGACTCCGAGGTCAGCCCGATCTTACGGCCGACGACCCGTGCCCCGGCGGCGATCCGGTCGCCGATGACGCGTCGCTGAACGGCGTACGCGAGGCTGATGTCTCTCGCGCCGAGCAGGTCCCGTACGGGCGCACAGGGCCGGTGGTCACGGGCTGCCCGGGTGAGTCGTACGGCCGCCTCGGCCACCGCGGTCTCACGGTTCGCGACGGCCGTCGGTTCCCAAACGTCTGTCATTGCCATCCTCAACTCGTGCCGGCCTTCAGCCTGAGCCGCCGTGCCGGCGGGCAGCCGCGAGCGTTCCGCTCACCGGGACCCGCCGGCGCGTGGGTCTCGATGAGCGAGATGGCACAACGACGGGCCCGCACCGCCTCGTTAGCGTCGTCCGGCGAACCGCTGGGCGCACCCTGTTCGTTCCCCACGCCCCCACCCAGCACGGTCGGCAGTCATGAGGAGGTTCGGATGAGCATCAACGAGGATGCCTACGACGTGGTGGTCGTGGGGTCCGGCGGAGGTCTGGTCGGGGCGTACGTGGCGGCGTCACGCGGCCTGCGCACCCTCGTCGTCGAGAAGACCGACCGGGTCGGCGGCACCGTGGCGTACTCCGGAGCGGGCCTGTGGTTCCCGGGGTCCGCTCCGCTGCGCCGGGCCGGTCTCGGGGACGACGTCGAGGAGGTGCGGGCGTATCTGCGCGGTGTCGTCGACGACCCGTCCCGGGAGGCGCTCCAGGACGCGTATCTGGCGGCCGGGCCGCGACTGATCGACGAGTTGGAGCAGAACTCCTGGTTCCGGTCCTTCGTCCACGGGCCGGTCCCGGACTACTACGCCTCGGCCCCGGGCTCGTCGCCCACGGGGCACACCGTCTTTCCTCCCCCGCTCGAGGTCGCCGAGCTCGCGGAGCGCTGGGCGCTGGTCCGCGACTCGCTTCCGACCGAGCGGTTCGGCTTCGACGAGGGCCCGGTGCTCTCCGGCGGCCGCTCCCTGATCGGCCGTGCGCTGTCGGCGTTCCTTGAGACGGGCAACGGCGAACTGCGGCTGAACACCGCGCTGGAGAGCCTGGTCGTCGAGGACGGCAGGGTCGTGGGCGTCGAGGTCGTCAGCGACGGTGAGCGGGTCCGGATCCGGGCCGCGCGAGGTGTGCTCCTCGCGGCCGGCGGCTTCGAGCGCGACCGCGAGCTCCGTGAGAAGCACCAGGCGCCGCTCACCGGAGAGTGGTCCGAGGGTGCCCCGGCCAACACCGGTGACGCCCTGCGGGCGGGCATCGCGGTGGGCGCGGACACCGACCTGCTCGACGAGGCCTGGTTCGTGCCGGGGCTGGTCCACCCGGACGGCCTGCCGGTCTTCCACACCGGCACCCGGGGCGGGATCTGGGTCAACGGCGCGGGCGAACGCTTCGTCAACGAGACACGGCCGTACGACCAGGCCGCGCACGAGATCGTACGGCTGCACCACACGACCGGCGTGAGCCACATTCCGGCGCACTGGATCTTCGACCAGCGGCAGCTGGACCGGGACGGCATCGGCTTCCCGCCCGCCACGCCGGGGCCCGAACAGTGGCTGGAGTCGGGGGCGTTGAAGAAGGCCGACAGTCTGGAGGAGCTGGCGGCTCTGATCGACGTGCCGTTCGACGCCCTGAAGCGGACCGTCGAGGAGTTCAACGGGTACGCGAAGTCCGGTGTCGACGCGCGGTTCCACCGGGGGGAGACGCCGTGGGACCAGATGTTCCAGCACATCGTCCCCTTCCCGGCCGATCCCCGGCAGAACTTCCCCGCGAAGCCGTCGCCCGAGTGGCCGAACCCGCTGCTCCTGCCCATCGACGAGCCGCCGTACTACGTGGCGACCATCGTCCCGTCCGACATCGGCACCAAGGGTGGTCTGCGGATCGACACCCACGCGCGCGTGCTGCGTCCGGACGGCCGGCCGATCGAGGGCCTGTACGCGACCGGGAACACCGCGGCCGCGATGTCGGGGCGGGTGTACCCGGGGGCGGGTACCCCGATCGGTTCGAGTCTCGCGTTCGGGTACCTGGCGGTGCTGGACATGGCTGGATCGGCGGACTGACGTGACGCACGTGTGCCCGGGACACGGCGAGTGTCCCGGGCGCTGTGCTGTGCGCTACGGCGCCGTGATCAGCCGCGCGGCCAGGCGGAGGTCGGTCTCGCCCTGCGCGGTGGAGATCTCCTCGGTCAGCATGGCGACGAACAGACCCCACCATGTGTAGACGAGCAGGCGCACCTTGCTGCGGGCGTCCGCGCGGTCCCCCAGCAGGTGCAGGAGCCGCTGTCCCAGCGATCTCTCCACGATGTCGATCTGCGTCGGGACGGCGCTCGCGTACTCCGTGAACGACGACAGCGCCACCGCCGAGGCCAGCAGCGGACTGCCCAGCAGCTTCGCGCTCAGCGCGATGAGCGTCTGAGCCACCTCGGCCGCGGGGTCCGCCATCTCGTCGGCCGCCGGGTCGGTGTCGCGGCCTCCGAGGAACTGGTCGATGTGCCATTCGAGCACCGAGAGGAACAGGTAGGGCTTGGAGGGGAAGTAGCGGTAGAGCGTGGCGATCGCGACGCCCGCCTCCTTGGCCACGTCGTGCATCTGCACGCTCGACAGCCCCTCGCGCGCACCGAGTTCGGCGGCCGCTCCCAGGATGCGGACCCGACGGGCGGCCTGCCGGCTCGACGTCGGAGCGGCTGCTTGCCGTACCTCTGCGGGTCTCGCCACGTCGTCGTCCCCCATGTCGTCGGCTGCTCCCGCCGTCGGCACTCAGCGGGCCTCCGGGCGGGTCAGGAAGGCCAGTACCGCGCTCTCCCAGGCCGCCTTCTGCTCGATCATCGCCCAGTGCCCGCAGTCCGGCAGCACATGCAGTTCGGCCTTGGGAATCGTACGCATCGGCAGCAGCGCGCTCTCCAGGGGCGTGACCCGGTCGTCCCGGCCCCAGGTCAGCAGGGTGGGTGCGGTGACCTTGTGGAGTGCGGCCCAGATGGGCTGGTCGGACTGGGACTGGGCGGCCTGGATCGCGGCCATGGCCTGCCGGCCGTAGATCCGGCGGGAGGCCTCCAGCGTCTCCGGCTCGGTGGCGCTGGCCCAGCGCTCCTCGATCAGCTCGTCGGTGAGCAGGGCCGGATCGTGGACCATCGCCCGCAGCCACTGGACGAGGTTGTCCCGGGTGGGGTTCTCGGCGAACTCCACCAGCAGGTTGAGGCCTTCGCTGGGCGCCGGGGAGAGGATGTTGCGGCCCACGCCGCCGATGGTCACGATCCTGCGGAAGAGGTCCTTGTGGGCGACCGCGAGCCCCACGGCGACGAACCCGCCCATGGAGTTGCCGATGACGTCGACACGGTCGAGGCCGAGGCCGTCGAGGAAGCGCAGGACGGCCTTGGGGCCGGCCGCCATCGGGTTCTCGGCGGTCGGGTCGCTCACCCCGAAGCCGGGGAACTCCAGGGCCAGGCAGCGGAAGTGCTCGGCGAGCACGGGAAGGTTGCTGCGGTAGTTGCGCCAGCCGGTGACGCCCGGCCCCGACCCGTGCAGCAGGAGCAACGGGGGACCGTCACCGGCCTCGTGGTAGCGCAACGTGCCGTCGTCGGTGGGGAGTTCACGCAGGGTGTCGTCGTAGCTGAGTGTCATGACGCTCACCGTCGCACCCGCGCGGGTGCCGTCGCCGTACGTCTCCCGATCAGTGGGACGGCCCCGGCGGTGAGCGGGCCGGGCTGTCTAACGTCACGAAGGTACCGATACCGGGGGCCCGACGGGCCGCCCCGGACCTGACCAAATGTGAGGGGAGGGCCTGATGGGTGTTCGCTCACTCGGGTACCTGCGTCTGGAGTCCAACGACCTCGAAAAGTGGAAGGCTTTCGGAGCCGACTTCCTCGGCCTGATGCCCGTCAAGGGCGGCGACTCGGAGTCGCTGTCCTTCCGGATGGACGACTATCCGGCCCGGATCGTGGTCTCTCCGGGCGCCCAGCCCACGATGACGGCGCTCGGCTTCGAGGTCCTCGACGAGCGGGAGCTGGCCGGTCTGGTCGCGGACGTCGAGAAGGCCGGGATCAAGGTGACAGCCGGCACCGAGGCCGAGGCGGCGGAGCGGAAGGTCACGGGCTTCGTCAAGTTCAACGACCCGGGCGGCAACCCGGTCGAGTTGTTCTACGGCACGACCCTCGACCACGTGCCGGTGCAGACCCCGCTGGTCTCGAAGTTCGTCACCGGCGACATGGGCTTCGGGCACGCCATCATCTCGGCCGAGGACGCGCGGGGCACTTTCGACTTCTACGTCAACGTCCTCGGCTTCGTCGAGCGCAACACCATGCGCTCCCCCGGCGGCACGACCTGGTTCATGGGCTGCAACCCCCGCCACCACACCCTCGGTGTCACGCCGATGCCTGGTCCCGGGCGGCTGCTGCACTTCATGGTCGAGGGCGCGACGCTGGACGACGTGGGGCGGGCCCTGGACCGGGCCGGCACGTACGAGGTGCCGATGATGCACTCGCTCGGCAAGCACACCAACGACCACATGGTGTCGTTCTACGTCTGGTCGCCGGAGAACTACGCCGTCGAGTTCGGCTGGAACGGCCTGAAGGTGCCCGAGCCGGTTCCCGTCTACGAGATCACGGACGGCGCGTTCTGGGGCCACCACTTCACGCCGCCGCCCCAGCCGGCCGGCTGAGCAAGCGGGGGAATTGCTGAGCCCCACGGCCTCGGACCGTGGGGCTCAGTCGTGTCACTCGACGGTGATCGCCCGTTCCGGGCAGGCCCGTTGACCGTCGCGGGCCGCCTCTTCGAGGCCTTCCGCAACCTCTCCGTCGAAGGGCAGCGCGTAGCCGTCGTCGTCCAGACGGAAGACTTCCGGTGCGGCAGCCGCGCACCGCGCGTGGCCGGAGCACATCGTCGTGTCAATGGTGATCTTCATGCAACAGCTCCGTTTCCGAAGGTGAGGGGCGGCCGAGCCCTATCGGCCCACTGCGGGCGGCGGTCAGCAGCGTCGACAGGTCGACACCCGTCTCCGCCGCGACGTCTCCGCAGGCCTCCACGTCCTTGCGCAGATACGGCGTGACCGTCGCGATGAAGGGCTGGGCCCCGCCCCGGGCGGTGATGTACCGGCCGGCCGTCGAACCGCCGCTGCTGACGGCGAGGGCGTCGAGCAGGGTGCTCTCCTCGATGCCGAGAGCCTTCCCCGCTTCCACTCCGCCCAGCGTGAGTTGGGCGATCGCGGCGAACAGCAGATTGTTGAGGAGCTTCACGCGCAGGGCTGAGCCGCGCCCGCCCGTGGTGACCACGGGATCGGCGTAGGCGGCGACCACTTGGCGGGCCGTGTCGACGTGCCCGGGCTCGCCTCCCAGGTAGACCACCAGCCGGCCCGCACGCACGGCGTCGGCCGTTCCACTGAACGCCGCGTCCACGATCGCGGCCCGCCCCTCAGGTGAGTACGCGGCCAGGCGGTCGAGCGTGCCCGGTCTTCCGGTCGTGTGCGAGACGAGCACCGTGCGGGCGTCCATGGCCGCCACGACCTCGGGCAGAACGTCGAGCATCTGCGCGTCGCTGTAGAGGCAGCTGACGACGACGTCGGAAGCGGCCACGTCGGCCGGCTCCGCCACGAGCTGCGCGGCCGAGAGCCGCGCGCGCACCTCCGCCCGTCGTGCGTACAGGCGCACCTGGTGACCGGCCGCGAGCAGCCGCTCGACCATGGGTTCGCCGATCTGCCCGGCGCCGAGGAACCCGACCGTCGGCATTGTCATGCGCCCTCCCCGGCCTACGGCTTGTTGGTCGACCCCGCGTCGACGGTGAACTGAAGTCCCGTGACGTACCGTGCCTCGTCCGAGGCCAGGAACAGGACGGCGTTCGACACGTCCCGCGGCTCGACGTAGGGGGCGAGCGGGTTCATCGCGGCGAGGCCGAACAGCGGTTCGCGCGCGGCGAGTTCCTCGATGGGCACGCCGACGGTGATGCCCGTGTCGCTGACGCCGGTGGGGTGGACGGTGTTCACCCGGATGCGGTGCGGGGCGAGTTCGTTGGACAGTGCCTTCATCAGGCCCACCACTCCGTGTTTGGCGGCCACGTAGTGGGCGTACGGCACATGGCCGCGGATGCCGGCGGCCGAGCTGGTGATGACGATCGAGCCGCCCTTACCCGCCTCGATCATCCAGGGGATCGCGGCCCGCGCGCTGTTCCAGGCGCCCTTCAGGTTGACGTCGACGACGACGTCCCAGGCGTCCTCGGACAGTTCCCAGGCGGCACCGATGCTCATGACACCGGCGTTGGCGAGGACGATGTCGAGCCGCTCGAACTCCTCGCGTGCCGCGTCGACGGCGGCGCGCATCTCGGCGATCGAACGGACGTCGGCCTGGACGGCGACGCACCGCCGACCGGTCTTCCTGACCAACTCCGCTGTCTCTTCGAGCTGTTCGCTCGTCGCCAGCGAGTACGGCAGCTCGTCGCTGATGTCGTGGCAGACGTCGGTGACGACGACGTCCGCGCCCTCCTCGGCCAGCCGTACGGCATGCGAGCGGCCCTGCCCCCGTGCCGCTCCGGTGATGAGCGCGACCTTGCCCTCCACACGTCCCATGCCCGCCTCAGCCCTTCTTCGAGTGGTCGATCAGGTCCTCGGCGGCCTCCCGCAGGGCGCGCAACCGGGACTGCAGGAGCTCACGTTCGGCCGCGTCGGACTCGCCCTCGCCGAGTTCGGCCAGGCGTACGTCCGTGTCGGCGATCTCGGTGAGGAGACGGCCGTGGGCCTCCTCGCGAGTGAGCAGGTCGAGGTCGGTCCAGTCGGAGCGCTCGGACTCCGGGAGGCGGCTCATGCGGGGAGGTTGTAGAGGCGGCGGGTGTTCAGCTCCACGATCTGGTGGACCTCGTCGTCGGGCACGTCGGCGAGGACCTCGGCGGCGTAGGCGCGGCTCTTGGGCCAGTAGGAGTCGGAGTGCGGGTAGTCGCACTCCCAGGTGATCTTGTCGATGCCGACGTGGTGGCGGTTCTCGACGCCGAAGCGGTCGTCGATGAAGCAGCCGTGGAAGTGCTTGTGGAACAGCTCCGAGGGCCGCACGCTCTGGTTGACGTTCTGGTAGAAGCGGTGCCGCTCCCAGGTGCCGTCGCTGCGCTCCAGCAGATAGGGGATCCAGCCGATGCCGCCCTCGGACAGGCCTATCTTCAGCTTGGGGTGCTTGTGCAGCACCGGGGAGAAGAGCAGGTCGGCGGTGGCGTACATGGCGTTGCAGCCGAACAGGGCGATCGTCACGGCGAACGGGGCCTCGTCGGCCGTCTTCGGTGCCCGGCCCGAGGTGCCGAAGTGCAGGCACAGGGGCAGGTCGGTCTCCTCGGCCGCTGAGAACAGCGGGTCCCAGTAGTCGGTATGGAAGGACGGCAGGCCGCGCGGCGCCGGGTTCTCGGGGAAGGAGATCGCCTTGGCGCCCTTGGCGGCGGTCCGGTGGATCTCGGCGACACAGGCGTCGACGTCCCACAACGGCATGATGGCCAGGGGGATGAGCCGGCCCGGCGCGGTGGGGCACCACTCGTCCAGCACGAAGTCGTTCCAGGCCTGGACGCACAGGAGCGCGAGCTCCCGGTCCTTGCCGTCCAGGAACACGTGGCCCGAGAACCCCGGGAACGACGGGAAGCACAGGGCGCCCCACACCCCGTCCAGGTCCATGTCGCGGATCCGGGCCTTCGGGTCGTAGCAGCCCGGGATCATCTCGTCGTAGCGCGTCGGTTCGAGGCCGAACTCCTCGGGACTCTTGCCCGCTACGGCGTTCAGGCCGATGTAGGGGTAGACCCGGTCCTCGTAGACCCACACCTCGGCAGGCGCCTGTCCCTCTCCCCTCGGCTTCTCCACGATGCGCGGACCCGCCTCCCGGAACCTCGCCGGCAGTCGGTCCGACCACAGGTGCGGCGGCTCGATCAGATGGTCGTCGGTCGACAGCAACTTCATCCACGGCTGCAACGGCACTTTGCGCTCCCTCGGTCTCGCAGACTCTCTAGCACCGGGCACATTGTGTGCACTGAACAGGTCCCACTCAGCGGAAGCGATCACCAATATCCCGCCTGATGCGGCGATGATCGAGACGCTCAGGCTCACTACACCAGCATTCAGGCTACTCTTTTATTCGACGGAAGGAGACCCCATGGGTCGAGTGCAGGACAAGGTCGTCTTCATCACCGGGGCCGCGCGAGGCCAGGGCCGGGCCCAGGCGATCCGGCTCGCCACGGAGGGCGCCGACATCATCGCCGTGGACCTCTGCGAGGACATCGCCACCAACGGCTACCCGCTGGCCACCGCCGAGGACCTGGAGGAGACGGTCCGGCAGGTCGAGAAGCTCGGCCGGCGCATCGTCGCCCGCAAGGCCGATGTGCGCGAACCGGCGGCACTCAAGACGGCCGTGGCCGAGGGGGTGGCCGAGCTGGGACGGCTCGACGCGGTCGTGGCCCAGGCCGGCATCTGCCCGATCGGGGCCGGGAAGAGCGCCCAGGCCTTCCTGGACGCCGTCACGGTCGACTTCAACGGCGTCGTGCACGCGGTCGACGCCGCTCTGCCCCATCTGCCCGACGGCGCCTCGATCGTGGCGACCGGGTCGATCGCCGGACTGATACCGGCGACCACGGACAACCCTGCCAACGGGCCCGGCGGGCTGGGCTATTCGTTTGCCAAGCGCCAAGTGGCGTCTTTCGTCCATGACTTGGCTACGGTCCTCACGTCCCGGCAGATCAGGGTCAACGCGCTCCACCCCACCAACGTCAACACGGACATGCTCAACAGCGACGTCATGTATCGCACGTTCCGGCCCGACCTGGAGAACCCCACCCGCGAGGACGCACTGTCCTCCTTCCCGGCGACGACCGGGTTCGGCATCCCCTACGTCGAGCCGGAGGACATCGCCGACATGGTGCTCTTCCTGGTGTCGGACGAGTCGAAGTACGTCACCGGCATGCAGATGCGCGTGGACGCCGGCGGTTACGTCAAGCGGCGTCCCCAACTCCCCACGTTCTGAGCGGAGTTCACGCTCCCGCGGTCATGTCGACGACCACCTTGCCGGTGGTGCGCCGTTCCGCCACGTCCGTCAGGGCGGACGCCACCTCGGCGAGGGGGTGGACGCGGGAGACGAGCGGGCGCATCCCGTCCCGGACCATCCGGGCGAGCGCCCGGTCGCCGGCGGCCACCGCGTCCGGGGCGTACTGGCGCAGCATGCGGATCTCGAAGCCCCGTACGACCGCCTCCTTGAGCAGGACCAGGTTGAGCGGGATCCGGGGGATCTTCCCGTCGGCGTACCCCACCGTGATGAACCGGCCGCCCCGGCGCAGCGCGCGCAGGGCGGCCTCCGCGTGGTCGCCGCCCACGGGGTCGACGACGAGGTGCGCGCCCTCGCCGCCGGTCAGCTCGCGGACGCGTGTCTTGAGGTCCTCGTGGACGTAGTCCACACCGGCCTCCGCGCCGAGTTTGCGGGCGACCGCGAGCCGTTCCTGGCTCGATGCCGCCGCCACGACGCGCATCCCGAGGCGGGTCGCGATGTCGACGGCCGCGGAGCCGACTCCACCGGCGGCCCCGAGCACGGCCGCCCACTCCCCCTCGACGCCCTGCCCGATGGTCACCAGCGAGTGGTAGGCAGTCGCGTACGTCACGTGGAAGGCGGCGGCGTGGATCATGTCGAGCCCGTCGGGGACGGGACGCAGTCCCGTGACCGGCACCACGACCTGCTCGGCGAACGCGCCCGTCATGACCGCCCCGGCCACCGGAGAGCCGACCGGGGGCCCGGTCACGCCGGGGCCCAGCGCGACCACGACTCCGGCGAACTCGCTGCCCGGGGTGAACGGCAGCGGGGCGGGGACCTGGTAGCGGTTCGAGACGAGCAGGACGTCCGGGAAGTTGACCGCGGCGGCGTGCACGCGGACCAGGACCTCGCCCGGGCCGGGTGCGGGGGCGTCCAGTTCGACGACCTCCAGACCGTTCGGAGGCCCGTACTCGGTGCAGCGTGCGGCTCTCATCGCGCCCTTCCGGTGGTCGGCATCGCCGGGTCCCTGGGCAGGCCCAGTACCTGCTCGGCGATGGTGTTGCGCTGGATCTCGGCGGTGCCCGCGCCGATCGTCGAGGCCCGGGTGCGCAGGAAGCCCCACACCCAGCGGCCGCGCTGCACGGCGTGCGGATCGCGACGGCCGAGGATGCCGTAGGAACCCAGCAACTCCAGGGCGAACTCGTGCAGTTCCTGCTCGAAGGTCACGATGAAGAGCCGTGACGTCGAGGAGGCCGGTCCCGGCTCGCCCTTCGCCATGATGTCGGCGATGGTCCGCATCCCGGTGAGCCGCATGATCGTCACGCGGATCTCGAAGTCCGCCAGCCGGTCGCGGACCAGGGGGTCGGCGGTCGCCCCGCGTTCGTGCGCCAGCTCGACCAACTCGTCGAGGACGCGCCGGTACAGGGCCGCCTGGTTCATCGCTCCGGCGGCGCGTTCGTGGCCGAGGCTCGTGCGGACCAGGGGCCAGCCGCCGTTCTCGGGGCCGATCCGGTCGGCGACCGGCACGCGTACGTCGTCGAAGAAGATCTCGCAGAAGTGGGCGTCGCCGGTGAGGTCCCGCAGCGGGCGGACGGTCACTCCGGGGGCGTGGGCGTCGATCAGGAGGTAACTGATGCCGTCCTGCCGGGAGTCGGGCGGTCCGGTGCGGACGAGGGTGAAGAGGACGTCGGCGATGTCGGCCGAACTGTTCCACACCTTCTGCCCGTTGACGACGTACTCCGCGCCTTCGCGGCGTGCCGTGGTGCGCAGCGCGGGGAGGTCCGAGCCCGCCTCCGGTTCCGAGTAGCCCTGGGCCCACACCGAGTCGCCGCGCAGCATGGGGCGCAGGTGGCGCTCCTTCTGCTCCGGCGTGCCGTACTTGATGAGGGTGGGGGCGGCGATGCCCAGTCCGGTGCCCAGGGGGCCGGGGACGCGGGCTCGCGCGTACTCCTCCTGGTAGCTCACCTGGCGGGCGAAGGACAGGTCCATGCCGCCGTACTCACGCGGCCAGCTCGGGCCGGCGTAACCGGCGTCGTACAGCGTGGCCAGCCATTTCTTCTGCCACGCGAGGCGCTCGGCGGGATCCTTGGGGCGACGGCCGGGGTGCTGCTCCGTCAGGAAGGCGCGCAGGCGGGCGCGGAACTGCTCGTCGGTCTCGGCCTCTGTCATCTCTGAGGTCATCGCCGATGTCATCGCGGGGCCATGCGGATGGCGCCGTCGAGGCGGATCGTCTGGCCGTTGAGGTAGGGGTTCTCCAGCATCTCCACGGCGAGGCGGCCGAAGTCGTCGGGTTCGCCCAGGCGCTTGGGGTGGGGCACGGTCGCGGCGAGTCCATCGCGGATGTCGGCGCGGAGCCGGCCGAGCATGGGGGTGTCCATGATGCCGGGGGCGATGGTGTTCACCCGGATCTGCCAGCTGGCCAGGTCGCGGGCGGCGACGAGGGTCAGGCCGTGCACGCCCGCCTTGGCGGCGGTGTAGGAGGTCTGGCCGATCTGACCGTCGAAGGCGGCGACGGAGGCGGTCAGGACCACGGCTCCGCGGTCGCCGTCGACGACCTCGTTGCCGGAGAGGCGGGCGGCGGCCAGGCGCAGCACGTTGTAGGTGCCGATCAGGTTGACGCGGATGACCTCGGCGAAGGTGGCGAGCTCGCCGGGGGTGCGGTCCCGGTCGATGATCCGGGTGCGGTCGCCGCCGCGCCCGGCGCAGTGCACGACGAAGCGCAGCGGACCGAGATCCTGTGCTGCGTCGAGGGCCGCGTTGACCGAGGCTTCGTCGGTGACGTCGGCGCGGACGAAGCGGGCGGCCTCGCCGAGGTCGGCGACCGCCTTGACACCCTGTTCCTCGGAGATGTCGGCCAGGACGACCCGGCCTCCGCGGTCGACGATGCGGCGCGCGGTGGCCAGTCCCAGGCCGGAGGCGCCGCCGGTGACCAGCGCCGACGATCCGTCGATGTTCACATCAAACTCCTTACAGGCCGAGGGACTTGCTGATGATGGTCTTCAGGACCTCGCTGGTGCCGCCGTAGATGCGGGTCACCCGCGCGTCGGCGTACAGCCGGGCGATGGGCGACTCGAGGATGTAGCCGTAGCCGCCGTGCAGTTGCAGACAGCGGTCGACCACACGGCCCTGCGTCTCGGTGCAGAACAGCTTGGTCTTGGCCGCGTCGGCCGGGCTCAGTTCGCCGGCGACCAACGCGGTGATCGCCGCGTCCAGGAGGGCCTGGGCGGCTTCCAACTCGGCGGCCGTGGCCGCGAGTTCGAACTTGGTGTTCTGGAAGTGGGCGACCGGTTTGCCGAACACGGTGCGGTCGCGGACGTAGGTGAGGGTCAGGTCGATCGCGGCGCGGGTCTGGGCGACGGCGCCGACCGCGATGGCCAGCCGCTCCTGGGCCAGGTTGCGCCCGAGGTGGGTGAAGGCGGCTCCTTCCTCGCCCAGGAGGTCGGCGACGGGGACGCGGACGTCGTCGAAGGACAGTTCCACGGTGTCCTGGACTGCGAGGCCGATCTTCTCCAGCTTGCGCCCGACGGTGAATCCGGGCGTGCCCTTCTCCACGACCAGCAGGGACAGTCCGGCGCGCCGGTCGTCCGCGTCGGTGGCGGTGCGGGCCACGACGATCACCAGGTCGGCGTGGTGGCCGCCGGTGATGAAGGTCTTGGCACCGTTGAGCGTGTAGTGGTCGCCGTCGCGGACCGCCCTCGTCGCGACACCGGCCAGGTCGGATCCCGTACCCGGTTCGCTCATCGCGATCGCGGTGTACAGGTCGCCAGAGGCCAGTCCCGGGAACCAGCGGGCCCGTTGCTCGGCGTTCGCGAGACCCGTGAAGTACGGGACCACGACGTCGAGATGGGTCCGCAGCCCGCCCAAGGTGACGCCCGCACGGGCGCACTCCTCCTGGATGACGACGTTGAAGCGGTAGTCGTCCTGGCCGCCCCCGCCGTACTCCTCGGGAACGGCCGTGCCGATGATGCCCAACTTGCCCAGTGCGGTGAACAGTTCACGGGGGACCAGCCCGGCCCGCCGCCAGTCCTCGTAGACCGGAAGCACCTCGCGGGCGATGAAGTCGCGGACCAGGAGGCGGAAATCCTCGTGGTTCTGCTCGAACAGGGTCCGGCGCATCGAATCTCCTTCGATCGGACCCTATTGAGTATACGTAATTGCCCTACGCGGTCTAGGTGATCTGCGAATGATCAGGCTGACAGGCGCCGGATGATCAGTGCCACCAGGGAATGAGTGCATCCAAATGCCGACGCATCCGGTGTCGGGCGACCCCCGCGTCGCCCTGCGCGATCGCGTCGAGGATGCGCTGGTGAACGTGCTGGACCTCGTCGGCAGCCCTGTCCCCCGGCAGCGGCTGATCGTGGCCGGAGGCGTGCCGGCGGAACAGCTCGGTGATGATGGCGAGGAAGAGGGAGAGCACGGGGTTGTTGGCCAGGGCCGCCAGTTCGGAGTGGAACAGGTCGGCCTTGCGGAGGTCGTCGGCCGGGCCCTCGGTGGTCCACCGGACCGCCTTCGCGAGGCGTTCGGCGACCTCGGTGTCGCCCGCGGCCTGCCGGGCGGTCACCCTGGCGACGATGCCGAGCTCGATGGCGTTGCGGACGATCCGCAGGTCGTCGGCCTTGACTCCCTGGTATTCGAGGAAGAGCGCCATCGTGTCGATGCTGGCCTGCGGCTCGGGCTCGGTGACGACGAGTCCGCCGCCGGGGCCGCGGCGCATCCGGGCGACCTGGTGGTACTCCAGCAGTCGTACGGCTTCCCTCAGGACGGCCCGGCTGATCTCGTAGCGGGACAGCAGATCCGTCTCCGAACCGAGGACCATGCCGACCTGCCAGCCCCGCGCGGCGATGTCGTCGTGGATCCGGGCGGCCACCACTTCGGCGAGCTTGGCCCGCGGCCCCTCGACCAGCTCCGGCTCCACGACGTTCCCGGAGATCCGCTGCCCGCGGCGCACCCTGTGCTTCTCGATCCAGGCGGCCACCGACTCCAGATGGGCGGTGAGCTCGCTCTGCGCGCGGGCTCCGTCGTCGGCGACGACGGCGTCGACCACGGCACGGTGCTCGCGGTGCGAGGTCTCCTTCGCCGCATGCATCTCCGCCTTGGAGATACGCCGGGAGGTGTGCGCGTAGCGGGCGGTGAGGCGGGTGAGGACGTCGATGAACAGGTGCAGGACCGGGTTGCCGGACAACTGGCCGAGCACCGGGTGCAGGGGGTCCTGGGAGTGGACCGACGGATCGTCCCAGTGGCCGAGTTCGGATTCGAGGGTGGCCCGGAGGGTGACGATGCCCTCCTCGGTGATCTGGTCGGCGGCGAGGCCGGCGGCGATCGGTTCGAGGAGCTGGCGGGCCTGGAGGAGGTCGGTGACGCTGGTGCCGACGTACTCCAGGTAGATCACCATGGCCCGGGTCGCCGGTCCCGCGTCGGGGGCGCACACGATCAGCCCGCCGTTCGGGCCGCGCCGCATCCTGGCGACCTGGTGGTGCTCGACCAGCCGTACGGCCTCGCGCAGCACCGCGCGGCTCACTCCCAGCCGCTCGCGCAGGTCCACTTCGGAGCCCAGCGACTCACCGACGGGCCAGCCTTGGCGGATCACGGTCGCCTCGATGCGCTGCGCGGTCTGCGCGGCCAGCTTCCCGACCGGCAGACCGGTCTCGCCGTCGGCGGGCTCGCGGTCGACGGCAGTCGCCATGGGCCAACTCCTCTGCGGGGATATTGCGGATCCCCAGTCTATTCGCCACGGACACCGGGCACTGGCAGGCAGGCCAACGCCATGGTTAAAGTATACTCATTTCGCGTCTTGGTCGCAGGACGACCCGTCCCACGGCCGCAGGACGACAAGGAGCGGACAGCGATGCGACTGGAGTCCACGCCCGAGCTGGAGGCGTTCCGCGGGAAAGTGCGCGCCTTCGTCACGGAGCACGCGCCCGGCATCAAGACACACTCCGGGGTGCGCGCCCCCGAACCCGGGCTGATGCCGGCGGTCCGGGAGTGGACCGCGAAGCTCTACGAGGCGGGCTTCCTCGGCATCGACTGGCCCGTCGAGTACGGCGGCAGGCCCGACGCCCATCCCCTCGAACCGTCCGTGGTGGCCGAGGAGATCGCCCGCGCCCGCACCTGGCCGCCGGTCGGCGCGGCCTCGCTGGCCTCGGGGGCCCTCATCGACTTCGGCACCGACGAGCAGCGGGCCCGTTTCCTGCCCCGCATCCGCAGCTGCGAGGACGTGTGGTGCCAGCTGTTCAGCGAGCCGGAGGCGGGCAGCGACCTGGCGGCGCTGCGCACCCGGGCGCGCCGCGAGGGCGAGGGCGACGACGCGGTGTACGTCGTCGACGGCCAGAAGGTGTGGACGACCAACGGCCAGCACGCCGACATGGGTTACCTGCTCGCGCGCACCGACCCCGAGGCTCCGAAGCACCGGGGCATCACGGCGTTCGCGCTGGACATGCGCAGCCCGGGGGTCGAGGTGCGGCCGCTGCGCGAGATCACCGGGACCACCGACTTCAACGAGGTCTTCCTCGACGGTGCGAGGATCCCGGCCGCGCACGCGATCGGCCGCGTGAACGACGGCTGGCGGGTGGCGATGAGCAGCCTGGGCCGGGAGCGATCCGGGGTGGCCGCGCGCGGCGCCGAGCTGGCCGCCGTACTGGAGGAGCTCGTGCGGCTCGCGGACGGGCTCGACGACTCCGCCACCCGGCAGACCCTCGGTGAACTCGCCGCCCGGGTCCACGTCAACGCCGCGATGATCGGCCTCGCGCAGTCGCGGATGCTGCACGGCACGGAACAGCCGGCCGACGCCCTCCTCGGCAAGATCTTCTTCAGCGAGCTCAACCACGACCTCGCCGACTTCGGTCTGCGCCTGCAGGGCACGGACGGCCTGCTCACCGAGGGCGACCCTCAGGCGGTGGCCGACGGCTGGTGGCAGGACGCCCATCTGTACTCGCGTGCGTACACGATCGCGGGCGGGGCGAACGAGGTCCTGCGGACGCAGATCGCCGAGCGGGGGTTGGGGCTGCCGCGCGAGACGCGCTGATCCCCGCCCGTCCCACCTCGAGCCATTGATTGTACCGACCGGTCGACGTAATCTTCCGTCGGAGCAACGAGAAGGCGAGGAACCATGACCGAGAACGTGTCCGGAGCCGAAGTCGCCGAGCAACTGCCGGAGTTCCCCACCCCCCGGTCGAGCCAGTGCCCGTTCGCGCCGCCGCCGGCCCTGCTCGCACTGCACGAGACCTGCAAGTCCGTGCAGCGCGCCAGGACCTGGGACGGCACCGCCCCGTGGCTCGTCACGAGCCACGCCGCGCAGCGCCAGTTGATGACCGACCCGCGGCTCAGCGCCAACATCGGCGCGCCCGGTTACCCGCACACGACCGAGGCCATGAAGGCGCACGCCGCGCAGACACAGCCGCTGATCAACAACGCCGACGGGGCCGAGCACACGCGCTGGCGCCGGATGCTGTCGAACTCCTTCACCCGGCACCGGATGGAGAAGCTCCGCCCGGAGATCCAGCAGATCACCGACGACCTGATCGACGGGATGCTGGCAGGACCCAAGCCGGTCGACCTCAACGAGGCCCTGTCCCTGCCGCTGCCGTCCCTGATGATCTGCGCGCTGCTCGGGGTGCCGTACGAGGACCACGACTTCTTCCAGAAGCACGCCGGCGTCACCAACGCGCGCTTCAAGACGCCCGAGGAAGCCGCCACGTCGACGGCTGATCTGCGCCGCTACATCACCGGTCTGATCGAGGCCAAGACGGCCGAGCCCGGCGAGGACGTGCTGTCCGACCTCGGGGCCAAGGTCGCGGAGGGCGTGCTCACCATGCCCGACGCCGCCGCGCTCGGGCACATCCTGCTGGTGGCCGGCCACGACACCAGCGCCAACATGATCACCCTGGGCACCGCGCTGCTGCTGGAGAACCCCGACCAGCTCGCGGCTCTGCGCGAGAACGCCGACGACCCGAAGTACGTGACGAAGGCCGTCGAGGAACTGCTGCGGTACCTCACCATCCCGCACCTGCTGGCCCGGCGGGTGGTGCTGGACGACATCGAGTTCGAGGGCGAGACCATCCGCGCGGGCGAGGGCATCATCGCCTCGCTCCCCGCGGCCAACTGGGATCCGCAGGCCTTCCCCGAGCCCGAGAAGCTGGATCTCACCCGCAACGCGGCGCACCACCACGCGTTCGGCTGGGGCCCCCACCAGTGCGTCGGACAGCAGCTGGCCCGCATCGAACTGCATGTCGTCTTCAGCACCCTGTTCCGCCGCGTGCCGTCCCTGCGGCTCGCGGTCGACGTCTCGGAGCTGAAGTTCAAGGAGGACTCGCAGGCGTACGGCATCTACGAGCTGCCCGTCACCTGGTGACCCTCCGCCTCGACAAGGAGCCTCCATGGCCACGATGAAGTCCGTCCTGAGCGGCGCGAAGAACGAGATCGAGGTCGTGGAGGTCGAGCGCCCCGCGCCCGGCCCCAGGGACGCGCTCGTCCGCATCCGCGCCTGCGGGATCTGCGGCACCGACACGTTCTTCGTCCAGATGGGCGGCACCCCCTACAACCACCCCGACGGCTCGGTGGTCCCGCTGCCGCTCGGCCACGAACCCGCCGGTGAGGTCGTCGAGGTGGGCGCCGAGGTCACGGACCTGAAGGTCGGCGACCGGGTGGTCGTCAACCCGCAGGGGGCGCCGTCCGGGATCATCGGCTGCGGCGGCGAGCTCGGCGGGATGAACGAGTACCTGCTCATCGAGGACGCCGTACTGGGCGAGAGCGTGGCGGTGTTCCCGGACGAGTTGCCCTTCGACGTGGCCGCGCTCAACGAGCCGATGGCGGTCGCCCGGCACTGTGTGAACCGCTCCGGGGCGAAGCCCACGGACAGGGTCGTCGTCTTCGGCGCCGGGCCCATCGGGCTGGGCGCCACGATCTGGCTGAAGCTGCGCGGCGTGGAGCACGTGGTCGTCGTCGACGTCATCCCCGAGCGGCTTGAGATCGCGCTGGCCGTCGGCGCCGACGTGGTCATCGACTCCAGGACCGAGGACGTCACCGCCCGGCTGACCGCACTGCACGGCCAGGCGGCCAACGCGCTCGGACAGCCGCGCCCGGGCACCGACATCTACATCGACGCCGCCGGGGCCCCGGCCGTCTTCCAGACCGTGGTCGACGCCGCGAAGTGGAAGGCGAAGCTGGTGATGGTGGCCGTTCAGAAGAAGTCGGATGCCATCGACCTCGGTGGGATGTTGCGCAGCGAGCTCACGCTCATCGCCTCGCAGGGCTACCCCACCGAGATCTTCGAGGTCACCGCCGAACTCGCCGCGCACCAGGACCGGTTCGCCAAGCTGATCAGCCACCGGGTGCCGTTCTCGGAGGTGGACCGGGCGTTCGAGCTCGCGCTGACTCCGGGCGCGGCAGAGAAGGTCGTCGTCATCTTCTGAAGAGTCGCTGCTGTAGAGCTACTTCTGCAGAGCGCGTCTGAAGAGCTGCTGCTGAAGAGTCACTTCTCCGGAGCCGCCTACTCCGCCCTCCTCAGCAGCATCGCCCCCGACGGCACTCCCCCGCCCGCCGTCACCACCGCGAGCCGGGCGTCCTCGACCTGGCGCCCGTGCGCGTCGCCGCGCAGTTGCAGCATGGCCTCGCGGACGAAGCCGTAGCCGTGCAGGCGGCCGGCCGAAAGCTGGCCGCCGTGCGGGTTCAGCGTGAGGTCGCCGTCCAGGGCGATGGTCTTGCCGCCGGCGATGAAGTCGGTCGCCTCGCCCGGCCCGCAGAAGCCGAGGCCCTCGATCCAGGACAGGGCGTTGAAGGTGAACCCGTCGTAGAGGAGCGCCACGTCGACATCGGCGGGGGTGAGGTCGGTGCGGGTCCACAGGTGGGCGGAGGGGCCCTGGGACTGGGGTGTGTGGGTCAGGGTGTCCTGGTCCCAGCTGAGCCGTTCGAGAACGGCCGTGCCCACGGACTCGACCAGGACGGCCGGGCGGGGGCGGTCGTACGCCGTCTCGATCGCCGACACCACGACGGCCACCGCTCCGTCGCACGGGACGTCGCAGTCGTAGAGGCCGAACGGGGTCGTGATCATCCGGGCGTCGAAGTAGTCGTCGAGCGTCATCGGGTCGCGGTGCAGGGCTTCGGGGTTGCGGGCCGCGCCCGCCCTGGCGGTGACGGCGATCGCACCGAGGGCCTCGCGGCCTACGCCGTAACGGTGCATGTAGTGGGAAGCGTTGCAGCCGATCCACTGGGCGGCCGACATGGCTCCGAAGGGCGCCCGGAACTCGAACATGCCGGTGGCGCGCGCACCGGAGGTCTCCCAGCGGCCGGACCGGACCATGGCCGCGTGGGAGGACTCCCAGACCGTACGGAAGCACAGCACATGGCGGCACAGGCCGGCCGCGACCGCCAGCATGCCCGCGGTGATCGAGCCGATCTGGCCCGGCACTTCGCCCGCGCCATTGACCCAGGTGGGCCGGAGCTGCAGGGCCTCGGTGAGGGCGGTGACGCCACCCTCGCTCATGCCGTCGGGGCGTGGGCCGGGGTAGGTGGAGAGCCCGTCGATGTCGTCGAGGTCGAGCCCGGCGTCCGCGACCGCGGCCAGGCAGGCGTCGACGGTCAGGGAGAGCGGGTCGACCATCAGGCGGCGGCCCACACGTGACTGCCCTACGCCGGTCAGCGCGACCTTGTCCTCGTACTTCCGCGGGGAGGCCATGGGCCGTGCCCGGACCTCGCGTGGTGCGGGCAACGGGCCTTCCGCGGTCTCCGGGTCCGGCTCGAACAGGGGGACGTACACGTCCTCTTCGAGCTGCTCGAAGCGCACGCGGACCGGCATGCCGACCCTTACCTCGTCCGGCGCGCAGCCCACGATGTTGGTGGTCAGCCGCGCCCGGTCGTCCTCGACGAGGGCGACCACGGAGACGACGTACGGCGGCGGGAACTTCGGCAGCCAGGTCTGGTGGTTGACGCTGAAGCCGACGACCACGGCCCGGCCCGAGACGGGAGCGAGGGCCACGGCGCGGCTTCTGCACGAGGGGCACACCGGCAGCGGCGGGTGGAAGTACCGTCCGCAGTCCGCGCAGTGGGAGATCCTGAGCACCCCGTCGGCGCCGGACCTCCAGAACTCGGCGCTGGCGAGCGTGGGTTGAGGCAGGGGCCGGGTCATCACACCAGCTCGATGATCGTGGCGTTCGCGGTGCCGCCGCCCTCGCACATGGTCTGAAGCCCGTAGCGGAGGTTCTCGCGCCGCATCCGGGCCAGCAGCCGTGTCATCAGGATGGCGCCGGAACCGCCGAGCGGGTGACCGACAGCGATCGCCCCGCCCAGCGGGTTCAGCCGCTCGGGGTCGGCGCCGGTCTCGGCCAGCCAGGCCAACGGCACCGGGGCGAAGGCCTCGTTGACCTCGTAGACGCCGATGTCCTCGATGGTCAGGCCGGAGCGGCGCAGCACCTTCTCGGTCGCCGGGATCGGGCCGAGCAGCATCGTGATCGGGTCCGCGCCGCTGACCGCTCCCGAGTGGTAGCGGGCGATCGGCGTGAGGCCGAGCTCGCGGGCATGCTCCGGGGTGGTGATGAGCAGGGCGGCCGCGCCGTCGGAGATCTGGGAGGAGTTCCCGGCGTGGATCACGCCGTCCTCCTTGAACGACGGCTTGAGTGCGGCGAGTTTCTCCACCGAGGTGCCGCGCCGCAGTCCCTCGTCCACGCCGAACTTGGTGCCGTCGACCTCGATCGGCACGATGTGGTCCTCGAAGACACCCGCGTCGATCGCGGCGGCGGCCTTCGCGTGCGACTCGGAGGCGAACTCGTCCAGGCGGGTGCGGCTCAACTTCCAGCGCTCGGCGATGAGTTCGGCGCCGACGCCCTGGCTGAACTCGAAGCCGTCATAGCGGGCTATCGCCTTGGGGCCGTACGGCTGACCGGTGGTCCGGTGCGAGCCGAGCGGCACCCGGCTCATGGTCTCGACGCCTCCCGCGACCACGAGGTCGTACTGGCCCGCCATGACGGCGTGCGCGGCCTGGTCGACCGCCTGCTGGCTGGAGCCGCAGGCCCGGTTGACCGTGACGGCCGGGACGTGTTCGGGCCAGCCGGCGGCGAGCACCGCGAACCGGCCGACGTTGCTGGACTGATCGCCGATCTGGGTGACACAGCCCCAGATCACGTCGTCCACGGTGCCGGGGTCGATGCCGGTGCGCTCGGCGAGGGCCTTGAGCACCTCGGCCGACAGATCCGCCGCGTGCACCGGGGCGAGCGTGCCGTTGCGCTTGCCGATGGGTGTGCGTACGGCGTCGACGATGACGGCGTCTCGCATGACAACTCCCTTGATCAGTACGGTCATTCGGGGACGCGCACGCCCCAGTCGCGGAACACGGCTCGGGTGTCCGCGCCCACCGCCGGGGCCACCCCGCCCGGGCTGGACGGCGTCGCCGAGAAGCGGGGCGCGGCGGCGGGCTGGACCACTCCGTCGCGGGTGAACAGGCTTGCGCGGGCGGCGAGATGGGGGTGGGCGGCCGCCTCCGTGAGGCTCAGGACGGGCGCCACACAGGCATCCGTGCCCTCGAAGAGCTCGGCCCACTCGTCCCGGGTGCGTTCCGCGAACCGCTTCGTCAGCAGCTGCCGCAGCTCCGGCCAGGCCGAGCGGTCGTGCTGCCGGTCCGGGTCCACGTCCAGGCCGAGCAGGTCGAGCAGGCTCCGGTAGAACTTGCGCTCCAGCGCGCCGACGGCCACATGGCGGCCGTCCTTGGTCTCGTACACGGCGTAGAAGGGCCAGCCGCCGTCGAAGCGGTTGACGCCCCGCTCGTCGCTCCACTCGTCGCGCGCGAGCTTGGCGAAGGTGCTGGCGAGGAGGTGGGCGGTGCCGTCGACGATGGCGGCGTCGACGACCTGGCCCTGGCCGGTGCGCCGGGCGGAGTGCAGGGCGGCCAGGATGCCGATGACGAGGTAGCAGCCGCCGCCCCCGAAGTCGCCGACGAGGTTCAGCGGGATCTGCGGCGGGCCGTCCGGGTCGCCGATGGCGCCGAGCGCGCCGGTCAGCGCGATGTAGGTGATGTCGTGTCCGGCCGCTGCGGCGAGCGGTCCGTCCTGGCCCCAGCCGGTCATGCGGCCGTAGACGAGGCGGGGGTTGCGGGCCAGGCAGTCGTGCGGGCCGATGCCGAGGCGTTCGGTGACGCCGGGGCGGAAGCCCTCGATCAACACGTCGGCACGCTCGACGAGTTGGAGGAGCGCGGCGGTCTCCGTCGGGTTCTTCAGGTCGAGTACGACCGACCGCTTGCCCCGGTTGAGCACGTCCGCCGGTCCGCCCGCGTCCGGTTCGTCGGCCCGCCCCGGTCGGTCCACACGGACGACCTCCGCGCCGAGGTCGGCCAGGAGCATCCCGGCGAACGGCCCCGGTCCGATGCCGCCGAGTTCGACGACCCGGCAGCCCGCGAGAGGTCCCGCCGTCACGGTCAGCGCCCCTTCCAGACCGGCGCCCGCTTCTCCGCGAAGGCCGCCGCCCCTTCCCGGGCGTCCTGTGACTGGAACACCGGCTCGGCGATGTCGAACTGCCTGCCCCATGCCTCGTCCAGGGTCCAGTCGGCGGTGGAGCGGGCGATCTCCTTGGTCGCCGCGACCGCCAGGGGGCCGTTCTTCGCGATGGTCTCGGCGAGTTCGAGTGCGCCGTCGAGTGCGCCGCCCTCGTCGGTGAGCCGGTTGATGAGGCCGTAGGCGGCGGCGCGTTCGGCGTCGATCGGCTGACCGGTCAGCAGTAGTTCCACGGCGATGGCGTACGGGATCCGGCGCGGCAGATGAAGGGCCGCACCCGCGCGGGCGACGAGCGACCGGGTCACCTCGGGCACGCCGAGCCGTGCCGTGCGGGCGGCCACGACCAGGTCGCAGGCCAGCAGGAGTTCGAAGCCGCCGGCCAGGGCCCAGCCCTCGACCGCGGCGATGAGCGGTTTGCGCGGCGGGGTCATGCTGATCCCGCACAGTCCGCGGCCCTCGATCGCGGGCGTCTCGCCCTTCAGCCACGCCTTGAGGTCCATGCCCGCCGAGAACGTGCCGCCCGCCCCGGTGAGCACGCCGACCCTCAGCTCGTCCGACTCGTCCAGTTCGTCCACCGCGGCCGCGACTCCGGCGGCCACTCCGGCGTCCAGCGCGTTCTTCTTCGCCGGGCGGTTGATCGTGATGACCTGGACCGCGCCCCGGCGTTCCACCAGTACTTCGTCCGACACGTATGCCTCCTGGATTCTCAATTGACGGCGAACCTGGCCAGTTCATGCGCGACCATGCCGTCCAGGTCGTCGGCGGGCGGAGCCGGCAGTTCGACGGCGCGGTCGCGGGTCGGCAGGAGTACGACGGCCGTACCGGGGGTGGTGACCTCGCCCCGCTGGTTCTCGCAGCGCACCTCGATGTGCACCTCGGCCCGCCCGTCCACCTGACGTTTGTCGACGACGGTGCCGCGTACCCAGGTGGTGTCGCCCTGGTAGTTGAACTTCCGGTGCTCGCAGCGGAGTTTCCACAGCCAGCCGTCGTCGCCGATCCAGTCGGTGAGCAGATGGCACAGCCAGGTCTCGCGCATGCCGCCGTAGTCGTAGGGGCCCGGCAGGCCCAACTCCCTTGCCCGTTCCGGCTCCCAGTGCAGGCGCTGCACGGTGTCGGGGATGTTCAGCGGGTTCGACGGGTAGAGGCCGGGTGCCTTGCGGCGGACCTTCGCGGCGATCCCGAACGCGCCGGGCGGGGTGAGCTGCATGCCCCAGCCCAGGTGCCAGACGACCACGTCGGTGGTGGTCAACGGCCCTTTCACCCGGGGCTGGAGCTCCTCGCCGATCTCGATGTCCTCCCAATAGCGGGGCTCGGCGCCGCGCCGGGTCTCGGCCGCGTAGGCCGCGTCGATCTCGGCGAGTTGGTCGGCGGTGTACGGCTGTTGGACGAGTTGTTCCTTCGCCCGCTTCTTCGAGGTGTGCCGCTCGGCGTTGATCCACGTGCCGCGCCGCAGAGCGTGCATCTCGCCGCGCCCGTTGGCGTAGAGGTAGTCGCGGACCACGTGGGCCGTGCGCCCGCCGAAGCGGCTGGGCTTGAGGTGGACACCCACCTGGGTCTGCAACACCCGGCAGCGGTCGCCGAGTTGGAGCGGGCGCCACCACTCGAACTCCATCACCGCCTGGTAGGAGCCGAGTCCGGCGAAGGGGTCGCCCTTGAGCAGCGCCTTGGTCTCGGCGTCCGGCGTCGGGGCGGCGTCCTCGCCCATCGTGTAGAGGAAGGTGGGCGGTGCGACCAGCGAGCCCCAGCGGGTGCCGGAGGCGTGCTCCGGGTCGCAGTAGAGGGGGTTGTCGTCGCCGTAGCCGTATGCGAAGTGGCGTACGCCGTCCCAGGTCACCTCGTAGTTGTGCGGGGGGTTGCGCTGGGGCTGGGGGACGCCGAGGCGGCGGCGGGAGCGTTCGACGGCCTCGTCGGTCAGCAGGCCGAACTGCTCGGTGGTGGTCAACTCCGTGCCTCCTGCGCGATCCGGGTTCGGACGAGGTCCAGCAGCTCCACCCGGCTCACCTTGCTCGACGGGGTCCGGGGCAGGGCGTCCAGGACGACGATGTGCGCCGGGACCTCGTACGGGGTGAGTCGGCCGCGGCACAGCGCCACGAGCTCGGCGATCTCCGGGGCGGGCCGTCCCGGCTCGGCCTCGACCGCCGCGACCGGCACCTCGCCCAGCCGCGCGTCCGGCAACCCCGCCACGGCCGCCTCCCGCACGGCCGGGTGGGTCTCCAGGACGCGTTTGACCGTCTCCGGCTGCACCTTGAAGCCGCCGCGGATGATGGCGTCGTCCGCGCGTCCCTCGATCCAGACGAACCGGTCGGCGTCGATCCGGGCGAGATCGCTGGTGCGCGTCCACGCCCGGCCGCCCCGAGTGCTCTGCTCAGTGCGGACCTCCAGCCGGCCGGTCCGGCCGACGGGCAGCTCGGCTCCGTCCTCGCCGGTCACCCGCAGGTCGACCCCGTCGAAGGCGCGCCCAGCACTGCCCGCCTTCCGCTGCCACCACCGCTCGTGCAGGGGCAGCGTCCAGCCGACCACCGCTCCGGCGAACTCCGTGGCGCCGTAGGTCATCAGGACGGGGATGCCGTACGTCCGGAAGAAGCCGTCGGCGAGTTCGGCCGGGCAGGGCGCGGTGCCGGAGGTGAGGACCTGGAGGCTCGCCAGCCGCTCCTTCGGCACGCCCGCGTCGAGGACGGCGCGGATGGCCGCCGGGACCAGGCTCGCCGCCCGCAGCCGGTGCCGCTCCACCACGCTCACCCACGGTTCGACGGCGAACCTGGGCATCAGGAGCATGCGGCGCCCGGTCGCGAGACAGGCGAGCGCCCGCCACAGGCCGCCGATGTGCACGAGGGGGGTGGCCACGAGCGCCGCCGACCGCGACAGCAGCCGGTCCGGCTTCGGGGTCTGACCGCCGGAGACGAGCGCCTGGTCGAGCTGGCCGGTGCGCAGGTGGACGCGTTTCGGGGGGCCGGTGGTGCCGGAGGTGAGCATCTCGACGACGACTCCGGGGTTGGCCGGCGCCACCGCCGGTGCCGTGCCGCCGACGGGTCGCAAGGTGCCGTCCGTGCCCAGCTCCAGGGCCGCTCCGTGCGCGGTCACCGCCCCCAACACGCCCTCGCGGGCGAGGGGTTCGGCGCCGGAGACGACGACGGGCATCTCGCAGCCGGCGATGTCGGCCGCGAGCCGCGCGGCAGGCTGCAAGGGGCTCAGCATCACCAGACAGCGTCCGGAGGCGAGCACCGCGGCGACCACGGCGACGTGCTCGGGCCGGTTCTCGAGGACGACACCCACCCGGGCGCCCTCCTGCAGTCCCGCCGCGTCCAGCGCCTCGACGACCTGCCGGGCGGTCTTTTGGACCTGCCCCCAGGTCCACCACTCGCCCTCGTGCTCGATCGCCTCGGCGTCGGCGGCCGCTTCGGCCAGCAGCCGGAACAGGCGGTCGCGAATTCCCACGTGGCTCAGCCTTCCTTCACCGTGGCTACGGAGATGCCGACCAGGTCGGCCAGTCGCCCCCGGTGCGTCGCCGGGCTGCCGAAGAGCTGCTCGGACGATTTCGCGCGCTTGAGATGGAGGTGCGCGTCGTGCTCCCACGTGTAGCCGATGCCGCCGTGGATCTGGATGTTCTCCTTGGCCGCGTGGGTGAAGGCGTCGGCGCAGTAGGACGCGGCGAGGGCGGCGGACACGGGTAGTTCGCCCGCGCTCCCGGCCGTCGGCGGCACCGGCAGGTCCCCCACGCCTTCGGCCGCCACGGACATCGCGTGGTACGCCGCCGACCGCGCGCCCTCGACCTTCAGCAGCATGTCGGCACAACTGTGCTTGACCGCCTGGAACGACCCGATGGGGCGGCCGAACTGCACCCGTACCTTTGCGTACTCCACCGCTGCGTCCAGACACGCCCGCGCCCCGCCGACCTGTTCGGCGGCCAGTGCCACGACCGCGAGATCGAGCACCGTGCGCAGATACGCGGTGGCGTCCCCCTCCGGTCCGACCCGCAGCGCCGGGGCGCCGTCGAGGTCGATCCGCGCCAGCCGCCGTGTCGGGTCGAGGGTCTCCAGGCGGGTGCGGGTCACTCCGCTCGCCCCTCCCTCGACGGCGAACAGTGCGGGGTCGGCGTCCGTGCGGGCCACGACGAGGAGCAGGCCGGCGCTGTGGCCGTCGATGACGAACATCTTCGTGCCCGACACCCGCCAGCCGCCGTCGCCTCGGACGGCCTCGGTCGTCACGTCCTCGACGTTCCACGACCCGCTCTCCTCGGCCAGCGCCAGCGTTCCGGTCAGCGTGCCGTCGGCGATCGCGGGCAGCCAGCGGGCCTTCGCCGCGTCGTCGCCGGACGCTGCGAGGGCCTGTCCAGCGAGGGCCACGGTGGCGAAGTACGGCGAGGGCAGCAGGACCCGGCCCAGTTCCTCCATCACGATCCCCAACTCGACGGGCCCGCCGCCGAAACCGCCGTACTCCTCGGGCAACGCCAGCCCGTGCAGGCCGAGTTGGCCCGCCATCTGCCTCCACAACCCCGGATCGTGGCCCTCGTCGGACTCCATCCAGCGGCGCACCGCTTCGCTCGGCGCCTTCTCAGACAGGAAACGGCGCAGCACGGCTCGGAGTTCGTCCTGTTCCTCGGTGAACGTCACTGCCACGTCGGGGCCTTCGAGCGGAGGTAGGCGTCGAAGTCCGGGATCCGGGCGCGGTCCACGATCTCGATCCGTACGCCGGAGGGATCCAGGTGGTAGGCGAAGACCGAGGGGCTGCCGTCGACGATCGCGCACGCCTCCAGGGGAAAGCCCGCCTCCTCCAGCCGCTTGGACGTCGTCGGGACGTCGTCGCAGAAGTAGCCGAGATGGTGGGTCGCGATGCGTTCGGCCGCGGTCCAGGGGGTGCCGGGGACCTCCTGGACGAGTTCGATGTGCGGTGCGTCGAGCGAGTACGCGTACCGCAGACGCAGCGCGCGGTCGCCGTCGGCCAGGCGGACCTGGAGGTCGCGGGTCATGGTCTCGGTCCAGCGGTAGCCGGCGACCTCGTTCATCCGGGACTTCCACGCCTCGATGTCCGGGACCACGATCCCGGTGTGGTACAGATCCGTCGCGCTGAGAGGAGGGGTCATGCCCGGTCACCACTCCAGACGCAGCGACTTGATGCCGTACATGTTCCCGTGCTGCCACAGCTCCTGGCCGGGGGCGACCCGGTAGTCGGGGATGCGCCGGTGCCACTCCTCGACCGCCACGTTGAGTTCGAGGCGGGCCAGGTGCGAGCCGAGGCAGCGGTGCGGGCCCGAGCCGAAGGCGATGTGGTTGGTGGCCTTGCGGTGCAGGTCCACCTGCAGCGGGTTGTCGTAGCGCTCGGGGTCTCGGTTGGTGACCGCGAGCGGCAGCATCACCATCTCCCCCGCCTTGACCGGGCAGCCGCCGATCTCGACGTCCTTCGTCGCCTTGCGTGCCGGGACGACGAACGAGTAGACGCGCAGGATCTCCTCGACCCCGGTGAGGATGAGGGACGGGTCGGCGAGGATCTCCGCCCGCTGCTCGGGATGGGTGGCGAAGTGGTAGAGCGCCCAGCCGATGGAGATGGGAACGGTGTCGAAGCCGGCCTGGAACATCAGGATGCAGAAAGCGTGCATGTCCCGGTCGTCGATCGGTTCGCCGTCGATCCGCCAGGCCATGGCGTGAGAGAGCAGGTCGTCGCGCGGGGTCTTGCGGCGCAGGGCGATCTGTTCCTCGAAGTAGGCCGACACCTCGCGCATGGCGGTCATCTGCCGGGCGCCGTCCGGGTCTTCACCGTGCGAGAGGTGCAGCAGCTCGTGGGTCCAGGCGAGGAAGGTGGGCAGGTCCTCCTCGGGCAGGCCCATCAGGCGCATGAAGATCAGGGTGGGGAAACGGCGCGCGAAGTCGTCGAGCACGTCGGCACTGTCGTGGCCCCTGAGCTTGTCGATCATCTCCCCCGCCACCTGGCGGATCTCCGGTTCCCGGGCGGCGACGGTGCTCGGGGAGAAGTAGCGGCCGAGGAGGCGCCGCCACACGGAGTGCGTGGGCGGGTCCAGCATCTCGGGGATCCACAGGAACTCCGGGTCCGGCGCGAGGACGGTCACCGACTTGTTGGAGAAGGTCCGCCAGTCCTGGAGCGCCTGCTGCACGGCGGGGCCGTCCGTGACGACCCAGTAGCCGCGGGCGATGGTGCTGCGGAAGCCGGAGTGGGTGCCGGCCATCTCGTCCCAGCGCTCCTGGTGGCTGAGGACCGGGCCGCCGAGCCGGTTGTCGAAGTGGTAGGCGGGCAGACCGTCATGCGTTCCGTCGGGTTCGAGCGTCGCACTCATCACGGCTCCTTTCTCGTACGTCCCTCAGGTCGCCGCGCCGTCGATCTTGAGGCCGATGAGCTCGTCCTCGCTCAGGCCGAGGGAGCGCAGGACCTCGTCGGTGTGTTCCGCGAACTGGGGTGCCCTGGTGAGGCTCGCCGGGGTTTCGTCGAACTGGACAGGGTTGGCGACCAGTTCACGGTCGATGCCGTCGGCGTCCACGACGGGGGCGATGAGACCGTTGGCGCGCAGGGCGGGATCCTGGCCCACCTCCCAGGCGTTCTGTACGGCCGCCCACTGGCCGTCGCCCTGCGAGAGGGTCTCGACCCACTCCGCATAGGGGCGGGAGGCGATGAGTTCGGCGACGATCGCGGCGGCCTCGGCGGCGTTCGCCATCAACTTCTCGGTGCTGTCGAAGCGTTCGTCGGAGCCCAGCTCCTCGCGGCCGGCCAGTTTGCAGAACTCGGCCCAGTACCGGCCGGGTTGCAGCATCGACAGTTCGATCCAGCGGTTGTCCGAGGTGCGGTAGGCGCCGATGAGCGGGTTGGTGGCCGAACCGTGGCGGGGCGGTGTGTTGACCGGGAGCGGGCCACCGGTCATCAGCGCCAAGTTGACCGTGAACTGCGTCGCCCAGGCACCGACGCCGACCAACGACACGTCCACGACGGATGGTTCACCGGTCCGGGCACGGGAGTAGAGGGCGGCGGCGATGCCCCCGGCGATGGTCATGCCGCCCATCGAGTCGCCGTAGGCACCGGCCGGCATCCGGGTCATCCGGTCCGCACCGGGCGGGGTGACGCCGGCGGCGCTTCCGCCGCGCGCCCAGAAGGCCGTGCTGTCGTAGCCGCCCTTGCCCGCCTCTTCCCCTCGGGCGCCGAAGCCGCTGCCGCGGACGTAGATGATGTCGGGGTTGATCGCCCGGACGTCCTCCAGGTCGATCCGCAGCTTCGCCCGCGCCTCGGGCAGGAAGTTCGTGAGGAACACGTCGCTGCCCCGGATCAGTTCCTCCAGCACGGGGCGCGCGGAGGGCTTCTCCAGCGCGAGCCCGACGCTGCGTTTGCCCCGGTTGGGTCCCTCCATGATCGGGAAGAACGACGACCCCTTGCTGGCGGCCTCGTACCCGAGCACCCGGACCAGCCCGCGCTGGGCGTCGCCGCGTTCGGCGTGCTCGATCTTGATCACGTCGGCACCCCAGTCGGCGAGCACGGCGCCCGCCGCCGGGACGAAGGTGAACTGGGCGACTTCGAGCACCCGCACGCCCTCCATCGGCCTCTGCATCAGACCAACTCCTCCGCGACTCATCTCGCTATTGCGCATACCCAATGCGCTGAGTCTGCCCCAGAGTATGGACCGGGGGCAATAAAAAGTATACTGTTTTTGCCATGCTGGATTTCACGATCGAACCTGACTTCCAGGCCAAGCTCGACTGGGCGGCGGCCTTCGTGCGTGAGGAGGTCGAGCCGCTCGATCTCCTTTTTCCGCACGGCGGCGACCCGTACGACACCCGCAACGAGAAGGCCCGCGCGATCCTGCGGCCGCTGCAGCAGCAGGTCCGGGAGCAGGGCCTGTGGGCCTGCCATCTCGGCCCCGATCTGGACGGCCCCGGCTACGGCCAGGTGAGGCTCGCCCTGCTCAATGAGATCCTCGGCCGCTCCTACTGGGCGCCGACGGTGTTCGGCACCGCCGCCCCGGACACCGGGAACGCCGAGATCCTCGCCATGTTCGGCACCGAGGAGCAGAAGGCGCGTTACCTGCAGCCCCTACTGGACGGCGAGATCGTCTCCACGTTCTCGATGACCGAGCCGCAGGCGGGCGCGGACCCCAAGGAGTTCGCGTGCCGAGCCCGGCGGGAGGGCGACGAGTGGGTGATCGACGGAGAGAAGTGGTTCTCCTCCAACGCCCGGTACGCGGCCTTCCTCATCGTCATGGCGGTGACCGACCCGGACGCGCCGCCGCACAAGCGCATGTCGATGTTCATCGTCCCGGCCGAGACACCCGGCATCGAGATCAAGCGCAACGTCGGCACGATGGACGAGCGCGAGAACCTCGACGAGGGCATCCACGCGTACATCCGCTACCACCAGGTCCGCGTGCCGCTCGACGCCATGCTCGGCGGCCCCGGTGAGGGCTTCAAGGTGGCCCAGGCCCGCCTGGGCGGCGGCCGGGTGCATCACGCCATGCGGACCGTGGGCAAGTGCACCCGCGCCTTCGACATGATGTGCGAGCGCGCGCTGTCCCGCCGTACGCAGGGCACGCTGCTGGCCGAGAAGCAGGCGGTGCAGCAGTTCATCGCGGACTCATGGGTGGAGTTGCAGCAGTTCCGGCTGCTCGTCCTCAACACCGCGTGGATCATCGACACCCAGCCGCACGGCGCGGCCCGCACTCAGATCGCCATGTGCAAGGTGCAGACGGCCAAGGTGCTGCACGACATCATCCAGCGGGCGGTGCACCTGCACGGCTCGCTCGGCACGACGGGTGAACTCCCGCTCGCCAAGTGGTGGATGGCCGCACCGAACCTCGCCCTGGCCGACGGCCCGACCGAGGTGCACCGCACCACGATCGCCAAGCAGCTGCTGAAGAACTACCGTCCGGCCGAGGGACTGTTCCCCAGCGAGCACATCCCGCCGAAGCTCGATGCCGCCCGCAAGCGGTACGCGCACATCATCGAGGACGACAGCCTGTCGGGGCGGGCGGACGCGTGACGAACGGGCGCGATGACAAGTCCATCGCCCCAGCCGACCTGTTCGACCTGTCCGGCAAGGTCGCGCTCGTCACCGGCGGCAGCCGGGGCCTGGGCCTGGAGATGGTGCGGGCCTTCGCCACCGCGGGCGCCGACGTGGTGATCGCCAGCCGCAAGCTCGACGCGTGCGAGACGGTCGCGGAGGAGGTCCGCGACCTGGGCCGGCGCGCCCTGCCGGTCGCGGCGCACGTGGGTCACTGGGACGATCTCGGCCGGCTCGTCGACACTGCGTACGAGGCGTTCGGGAAGGTCGACGTCCTCGTCAACAACGCGGGCATGTCGCCGGTGGCGCCCTCGTCGGCTCAGACCAGCGAGGAGCTCTTCGACAAGGTGATCGGGGTCAACTTCAAGGGCCCGTTCCGGCTCGCCTCGCTGATCGGGCAGCGGATGTCCGAGGGCGACGGCGGCTCGATCATCAACGTCTCCTCCTCGGGCGCGCTGTTCCCGCAGCCGCGGTTCGGCCCGTACGCCGGCGCCAAGGCCGCGCTCAACGCGCTCACCACGGTGTTCGCCCTGGAGTACGGGCCGACGGTGCGCGTCAACACGATCTCGGCCGGGCCGTTCCTCACCGATATCTCGAAGGCCTGGGCGGAGGAGAAGCGCCGGACGACGCGCAGCGCGGTGGGTCGGCCGGGGCGGCCGGAGGAGATCGTCAGTACGGCGCTGTATCTGGCGAGTGATGCGTCGAGCTACACGACGGGGTCGCTGATCAGGGTGGACGGCGGGCTGTACTAGGCAATTCAGGGTCGGGCAGCGCCCCAAAGGGGGGCGGGGAACTGCGCGACCAGCCACGACGAACCGGCAGCCGAACCACTAGCCCAGCAACGCAGTCGCCTCATCGAGCAACACCGGCAGCGCGGGCAGCATCCGCCGGTGCATGTCGGCCAGGCGATCCGCCTTTCGGGCGCGCTTGATCAACAGCGCGGTCGCCGCGGACTCCTTGTATTTCGTCAGCGCCTCGAACCACCCCAGGTCACGCAGAGGCTCCCCCCTGATCTCCTGGTAGGCGTCGATCAGTTCGGCCTTCCCCGGCATCCCGGTCGGCTCGTCGGAGGGCGACGCCGGGTGCCGGGCCTCGTCGGTGAAGAAGGTCAGCCAGGTCAGATCGACGCGGGGGTCACCCAGCGCCCAGATCTCCCAGTCGATGATCGAATTGACCGAGTCCCCGTCGCACAGCGTGTTGCCGAGCCGGTAGTCGCCGTGGGTGAACACCGGCATCATCGCGGACGGCATCGTGGCGTGCAGCCGGTCCGCGACCGCCTCGTAGCCGCTGCGCAGATCCTCCGGCACGGTCGTGAACGCCCGGGTCCAGCGGTCGATCTCGGCGCCGAGCGTGACAACGGGCTCCACGGCCAGGGCCGTTCGCTTCGGATCCACTCGGTGCAGATATGCGAGCATCCGGGCCGCGTCGAGGGCACGGGCGCGTACCTGCCCCGCGGGCACGGTCCCCCGTGGCACGAGCACCGGCTCGACGCAGTCCCCGGGCACCAGTTCCATGGCGACGAACGGTTGACGGGCCGTCGGCTCGCCCTTGTCGCAGAACAGCACCTTCGGCACTCGTACGCCCTGCACACCCGCCAGCACCTGCATGAGCCTCGCCTGACGCAGCACGTCCCGGTTCCGGACCGGTTCCAGGCCGGGCGGGGCCACCTTGAGGACGACGCGTTCGTATCCGCCGGGGACCCCCGCCAGTGTGGCTACGTACGTGAGGCTCGACGTACCGCCGACGAGCGGCTCGACGGAGTCGACCGTGGCCTCGGGGGCCCAGCCGCGCAGTACTGCGGCCGTGCGTTCCGTCAACTCCCCTGTCAGATCAGCGCTGTTGGCGACGACGCTCATGTCCTCATCCTTGTCGGCCGACGGTCAGCGCCGCGACGATGTCGCGGCGTACGAGCTTGCCGGTCGGCGTGCGAGGCAGTTCACGCCAACTCGTGATGCGGTCCGGTGTCTTCGAACCGCGCAGGGTGCCGCGCACCTGCGCGCGCAGGGCGTCCGCGTCGACCGTCACACCGTCCCGCAGGACGACCACCGCCTCGATCCGCTGGCCCCACTCCTCGTCCGGGACGCCGACGACCACCGCGTCGAGGACGTCGGGGTGGTCGAGCAGGACGTCCTCGATCTCGGCGGGCGCGATGTTCTCGGCCCCGCGGATGATCGTGTCGTCGGCCCTGCCCTCGATGTGGAGGTAGCCGTCGGTGTCGACGTGGCCCTGGTCGCGGGTGTGGAAGAAGCCGAGCTCGTCGACCGCGGAGCCTTGTCCGGCGTACTCCCCCGACACTTGCTCACCGCGCACCCAGATCTGCCCGGTCTCACCGGGGGCGACGACCGCGCCGGATACGTCGCGGACCTCCAACTCGACACCTGGCACGGGCAGTCCGGCCGAGCCGAGCCGGGCCCGCACGACGGGGTCGTCGCTCGCCACGGCGGTCCGGTGCTCCTGCGGCCCCAGGACGGTGATCGTGGACGAGGTCTCGGTGAGTCCGTAGGCGTTGACGAAGTCCACGTGCGGCCACTCGCGCAGCGCGCTCTCGATGACCCGCACCGGCATCCGGGCCCCGCCGTAGGCGAGCGCGCGCAGCGAGGGCACCGAGCGGTCCAGGCCGTCCGTGTCGATGATGCGGGCGAGCATGGTCGGTACCACCATCGCGTTGGTGATCCGCTGCTCCCGTACGAGGCCGAGCCAGCCGTCCGGCGTGAACCGCTCCAGGGTGAGGGCCCGGCGCCCCGCGTACAGGTTCGTCAGCACGTTGGAGACGGCGGCGATGTGGTACGGCGGCACGCTCACGAGGGCTGCCTCGTCGGGGTCGGCTCCGGCGAACTCCACCGTGCCGAGCACGTACGACACGAGGTTGTGGTGGCGCAGGACCACGCCCTTGGGCGCGGAGGTCGTGCCGCTCGTGTAGATGAGGACGGCGGGCGAGTCGGTCGGCCCCGGATCCTCGACGGCGGGGTGCCCGGCGGCCTCGGCCAGCCACTCGGCGGGGCTCCGCACCGGCAGGCCGGCACGGCGCAGCGCCTCGCCGTGCTCCGGGTCGGCGATGCCCAGCGCGCGGGGGTGGTTCGCCAGCAGCGCGTCCAGCTGGGCTTCGCCCAGGCGGTAGTTGACCGGTACCAGCGGCACTCCGGAGCGGGCCGCGGCGAAGAGTGCGACCGGGAGGGCGGGACCGTTCACTGCGAGGTACACGATCGCGTCGGCCTTGGCAGCACGCACCAACTGCGCCGCGCCGACGGCCAGTTCGCGCAGTCGCCCGGCGGTAAGCCCGTCGTCTGTGCGCCCGACGACGACCCGGTCGCCGAAGCCCTCGGCAGCCATGTCCGACAGCATCGATATGTTCACGGGCGGCCCGCCCGCTCAGTCCGAGGCCGGCAGTGGCTTGGCGCTCTTCATCGGCATCGGGACGCCGCCCACGGCCAGCGTGCCCGGTCCCGGCTTGGTGCACAGGATCTCGAGACCGAGGTCCTCGTCGGCGTACCGCTTCCCGAGCAGCGCACCGCCCATCAGATCGGGGTCGGGCTCACCGGTGACACCCGGTCCGTTCCCCTCGACCATGGCGGCCCCGCCGCACGTGATCTCCAGGTCCTCGTCCGGGCACCGCACGACGATCACCGCCGTCGTGTCGACCGTACTGGCGAGCATCTGCCCCACGCGTGGCCTCATCGCAGTGTCCTCCGCGGCTCTCGTGGTACCGGGTAAGGGGTACCGAGTAACCAGAGAAAAGTATACTACTTACCTCGATCACGTCGAGATCACGTCGCGAACGGAGCTGCCGGATGGAACTCGAAACCGTCCTGTTCGAGGTGACCGACCACGTCGCCACGATCACCCTCAACCGACCCGAGGTCATGAACGGCTTCAACCAGCGGATGCTGGAGGAGTTCGCCACCATCTGGGACACCGTCAAGTCCGAGGACGACATACACGTCGTCGTGCTGCGCGGCGCGGGTGACCGGGCCTTCTCCACGGGCATGGACGTGAAGGAGGGCATCGAGCGCCGACCCAACGTCTGGTCGCAGACCGATCCCGGGGAGTACCTCTCGCCGAAGCTGAACCAGGTGTGGAAACCCCTGGTGTGCGCGGTGCACGGCATGGCCGCCGGCGGCGCCTTCTACTGGCTCAACGAGGCCGACATCCTGATCTGTTCGGAGGAGGCCACGTTCTTCGATCCGCACGTCAGTTATGGACTCACCGCCGCCCTGGAGCCGATCGGCCTCGCCCGGCGCATCCCCCTCGGCGAGGCGCTGCGCATCGCCCTGCTCGGCCTCGACGAGCGCGTGTCGGCCGCGCGTGCCCTGCAGATCGGCCTGGTCAGCGAGGTGCTCCCGCGCGATGAACTGTGGGAGCGGGCCGACGACATCGCCCGCGTCATCGCCGCCAAACCGCCCGCCGCGATCCAGGGCACCGTGCGGGCGATCTGGGAGTCGCTCGACTCGACCCGCACCCAGGCGCTGCGCACCGGGCTGTCGTACACCCAGATCGGGAACCCGATCGGCAAGGCCGAGATCGACCGCTCGGCGGTGCCCCGGGGGCAGTGGACACTGCGCTGACCCTCCCCTACCCTCCCTAAATAAGTGCACTTTTTTAGGATTCAGCAATAGGGAGGCACTCATGCGGTTCGGCATGCCCTGGCCCGGCCGGGACGTCGGACGGGAGGCCGAGCAGGCGGGTGTCAGCGCCTTCTGCGCCGGGGAGTTCGCCGACCACGACGCCTACCTCACGGTGGCCGACATCGTGGCGAACACCGAGCACGCCCTGGCGGGGCCCGCCATCGCCTACGCGTTCGCCCGCACCCCCTACGCCCACGCCACCGCCCTGCGCCATCTGCACGCCCAAGCGCCGGGCCGCCTCTTCCTCGGCCTGGGCAGCGCGGCGTTCCGCATCAACCGGGACTGGCTCGGCGTGCCCGGCGAGCGCCCCGTCGACCGGATCGCCGAGACCGTCGGCGCCGTACGCGCCTGGCTGCGCGCGGAGAACGGCGAACGCGTCCACTACTCCGGTGAGTTCTACGAGCTCGACGCAGACGTCCGCGCCCCGGTGCTGGGCCGGCTCGACATCCCCGTCCTGCTCGCCGCGTTCAACACCCGCATGGCCACCACCGCGGGCCGGGTCGCCGACGGAGTCATCGGGCACGGGTTGTTCACGGGCCCCTGGTGGAACGAGGTCGTACGGCCGTCCGTGGAGCGCGGCCGCGCGGAAGTCACCCGTCCGCTCGAACACGGCTGGATCATCACTGCGGTCGACGACACCACGCCCGAACGCGCCGTCGCCGACGCCCGGCGGATGATCGCCTTCTACCTCACGGTGAAGACGTACGACCCGTTCGTCGCCCACCACGGCTGGGAGGAGCCCGTCGCACGGCTGCGTGCGGCGTTCCGTTCCGGCGACACGGACGGCATGGCGCGGGCGGTCACCGACGAGATGCTCACCGAGATCGCCGTCTGCGGGACGACCGCCGAGGCGAAGGACGCCCTCGCGCGCCGTGCCGGCTCGCTCCCCCGCGACGTCGGCTACTTCGCACCGCCGAGCTTCATGGTGAGCCGGAGGCGTCGGGCCGCCTACGCCCGGGCGTCCCTCGCGCTCGTGGGTGCCGTACCGGAAGCAGCGTGACCGACACGCGTACGGCGACCGGCCCCGGAGCAGCGACAGCGCTCCGGGGCCGTGTGCCGGCGGCTCAGGCGTCCTGCGGAAGCGGCGCGAGCTTCTTGCTCTTGTCGAAGCCCACGACGTCGGCGAGCGTGCCGCCCAGAATGGCCGCGCGGTCCGCGTCGTCGACGCCCTCGAAGTTCTCGGCGATGCACTCGGCGCTGCTGCGGAAGGTGCCTTCCGCGTGCGGGTAGTCGTTGCCCCACATGATCGTCGACAGGCCGGTGATGTGGCGGGCCTTGACGGCGGTGGGGTCGTCGGCGAACTGCACGTGGATCTGGCGCCGTACGTACTCGGTGGGCTTGAGCGGGTAGGGCCACTGGTCGTTGATCGCGAACAGCCGTCCCATGGAGGGCTGTTCCTTCGGCCCGCGGTTGTCGTCCCAGAAACCGAGCCACCAGTCAGGGTCCTGGCCGGTGCCGGTCTTCCACGCCTTGTCCATGTAGCCCATGAAGGAGACCAGCCAGCCCGCCGTGTACTCGATCAGGTTGAAGTGCAGGTCCGGGAAGCGCTCGCACACACCGCCGCCGACGAGGCTGGCGATGATGCCCTGCGGCCCGGCCACGGCGGCGCCGACCGCGCTGCCCATGGTCCGGCCGGCCACCATGTCGTCGGTCAGGTTGCCCTTGCCCATGTTCATGGACGTCATCAGGCCCCGAACGGTCTGCGCCGTCCCGGACACCTGTTCCTTGACCTTCACCCCGCCCGTCGCCACGTGGATGAACACCGGCAGCCCGTGCGCCTGGGCCGCCGCCCAGACCGGGTCGTACTCCCGCGCGTAGTACGGCAGCGGCGGGATCTCCGGCAGGAGGATCGCGCCGAGACCCATCCGCGCGCAGCGCTCGATCTCGGCAACCGCCTCGGGGACGTCAGTGAGGGGGATCGCCGCTGTCGGGCGCAGGCGGTCCTTGTAGGGCAAATAGCGCTCAACGAGGTAGTCGTTCCACACCCGAGCGTGCGCCATGGACAGTTCGTGGTCGTCGGTGAACAGGACGAACAGCGAGAGATTGGGGAACATGACCGAGGCGTCGACGCCGTCGAGGTTCATGTCACGGATGATGTGCTCCGGATCGCCGTCCGGGGTCTCCCCGCCGGTCTGGCGGTACTTGGAGATGGTCCAGCCGTCGAACCCGATGGTGTGCAGCTTCTTGAACTCGGTGTGGCCGCCCGGAACGATGGGCTCGTCCAGGGTGAACTCCTCCTCCCAAAGCGCCCGCTCGCGAAGGTGCTTGGGCAACCGGGCCTTGAAGAGATCGACCGGCTCGATGATGTGCGAGTCGCCGGACACGACAAATTCCTTGAACACAGGCGGTACCTCTTTCGAACCTCGTCGTTCGTGGCAGAACCCAACCCGCGGATGAGGCCGAAGTTAGCTGTACCGAACGGTCCAGTCAATGATTCAGCATACGGAATAGTGGATCAATGCAGCCCGAAGGCTGACCGACCGCTGACACAAAGCTGACGGCTCGCCCCACCCTTCCCGAGGATCCTTAATTCAGTACACTTAAATCCACCCGCGCTGCACGCGCTGCACGCGCTGCACGCGCTGTAGACGATCAGGAGACGACACATGACGACGGCGTACTCGTTCTCTTCGCAGCTCTACATCGACGGGCGCCGGACCCCGGGCCGGTCGGATGCTCCGATACTCGTGCGCAATCCGGCAACCGAGGAGACGGTGGCGGAGGTCCCCGGCTCGTCTCCGGCAGATCTACGCCAGGCCGTCGAGGCGGCCCGGCGCGCCTTCGACGAGGGCCCGTGGCCCCGGATGAAGCCCACGGAACGGGCCGCCGTCCTGCTGCGCATGGCCGAGGAGATGGAGCGCAGGCTGCCCGAACTCGTGGCCGTCAACATGGCCGAGGCAGGCTCGGTCCGCGCGCTGGCCGAGACCCTGCAGACCCGGGTCCCGGTGACCCACCTGCGCGACATGGCCGAGCGGGTGATGCCGGCCTTCGCCTGGGAGCGCCCGATGGACCCAACGATCGCCCCGGGCATCGGCATCTCTCAAGGGGTGCTGCGCCGCGAGGCGTTCGGCGTGTGCGCGCTGATCTCCGCCTACAACTTCCCCTTCTTCCTCAGCATGATGAAGGTGATCCCGGCGCTCGCCGCGGGCTGCACCGCCGTACTCAAGCCGGCGCCCTCGACTCCCTTGGAGTCCCTGCTGATCGGCGACTTCGCCGACGCCGCCGGGCTGCCGCCGGGGGTCCTCAACATCGTGACCGGTGACGTCGACGCCGGCCACGAGCTGACCACGCACCCCATGGTCGACCTCGTAAGCTTCACCGGGTCCGACAAGGTCGGGCGCCTGGTCTACGCCCAGGCCGCGCCCACACTCAAGAAGGTCGTCCTCGAACTCGGCGGCAAGTCGGCCAACATCGTCCGCGCCGACGGCGACCTCGACGGCGCCGTCCGCTCGGCGCTCGCGGGCATCACCACCCATGCCGGCCAGGGCTGTTCCCTGCTGACCCGCACGCTCGTGCACGAGTCCGTCCACGACGAGCTGGTCGACCGGCTGAGCACGGCGCTCGCCGGGGTCAGGGTCGGCGATCCGGCCGACGCGGCCACCACCATGGGCCCACTGATCAGCGAGGCACAGCGGGACAAGGTCGAGAAGCTGATCCAGGTGGGTGAGAAGGAAGGGGCGCGTCTCGTCTGCGGCGGCGGGCGTCCGGCCGGCCTCGACCGGGGCTACTTCGTGGAACCGACCCTCTTCGCCGGCGTCGACAACGACATGACCATCGCGCGCACGGAGTTCTTCGGACCGGTCGGTGTCGTCATCTCGTTCCGCACGGACGAGGAGGCGGTGCGGATCGCGAACGACAGCCCGTACGGCCTCGCCGGTGCCGTCTGGAGCGCCGACACCCTGACCGCGTACGACATGGCGGCCCGGATCCGGGCCGGCGGTGTCGCGATCAACGGCGGCAGCGCCGGGGTGAATCCGCGGGCCGCGTTCGGCGGGTACAAGCAGAGCGGACTGGGCCGGGAGTGGGGCAAGTTCGGGCTGGACGAGTATCTGCAGACCAAGACGGTGAGCTGGGCGGCACGCTGAGACGCATGCCGCCCGGCCGCTACTCGACGGTGACCTTCACGCCGGATATCTGCTCCCCGCAGGCCGGTACTCCCTCCGGATCGGGCACGAACTCCTCGCCCTTCAGGAGGGAGACGAAGGTGCAGCCGCCCGGGCCGCCGAGCGAGTAGGACCCTTTGTTCTTGAAGTCGGCGGGCTGCGGGAACAGCCCTCCGGCGGTCCAGCTCTTGTCGGCGTGCAGTGCGGCCATCAGCTCGTCCTGGCTCGCGGTGCAGCCCGCCTTCTCCAGCCCGTGCAGCAGGTCCGCGCTGATTCAGCCGACCGCCTGGGAGAACGAGGGAATACCGGAGGCGGACTTGGCGTACTTCTTGAGCATTGCGGGCCAGATGCGGGTCGCCTCGGTGTTCTCCACCGGTGCGTACGACGTCATGAAACCCACCCCCTGCGCCACCTTCAGCGTCGGCGGCGACTTCAGCAGGTCACGCCGTCCGTCCAACGACCGTCCAGTCCCTCGGCTCCGGATTCGATCACGGGCGTTCAGACCGTCAGGACCATGGCCGAGCCCATGCCGCCGCCCGCGCACATGGCCGCGACCGCGATCCCGCCGCCTCGGCGGCGCAGCTCGTGCGCCAGGGTCACGACCATGCGAGTTCCGGTGGTCGCGATGGGGTGGCCGAGGCTGCACCCGCTGCCGAACGGGTTGACCCGCTCCGGATCGAGGCCCAGTTCACGGGTGGTGGCCACGGCCACGGCGGCGAAGGCCTCGTTGACCTCGAACAGGTCGACGTCCTCGATCCCGAGCCCGGCGCGGTCAAGTGCCTTGCGGATCGCGGCGATCGGCGCGAGGCCCGTCTCGACCGGGTCGACGCCCACGCTCGCCCAGGACCGTACGGTCGCGATGGGTGTCACTCCGTGCGCGGCGGCCACGTCCGAACCGGCGACGACGACCGCGGCCGCGCCGTCGTTGATGCCGCTGGAGTTGCCGGCCGTGATGGAGAACCCCTCGATCTCGGGGTGCAGCACCTTCAGCGCGGCGAGCCTCTCCATGCTGGTGTCGTGGCGCGGATGCTCGTCGATGTCGAAGACCGAGATCGCACCGTCCCGCCCGGTGACCTTGACGGGCACGATCTCGTCGGCGAACCGGCCCTCGTCGATGGCCCGTACGGCCCGCTCGTGGGACCGCAGCGCCCAGGCGTCCATCTCCTGACGGGTGAGGCCGGCCAGCCTTGCCGTGTTCCAGCCCACGAGGACACCCATGTCGTCGTTGGGCGCCTCGGGGGTCGGGACATGGGTGGGCGCCATCCAGGGGTCCTGCCAGTCGTCGGCGCCCGGGATCCGCCGCCGGGCCACCGGCGCCGTCGACGACGAGTGCGTTCCGCCCGCGATCACCACCCGGTCCATCCCGGCCCGCACACTCGCGGCGGCGGTCGCCACGCTCGCGAGTCCGGAGGCGCAGTGCCGGTTGTGCGCCAGGCCGGGCACATGGGTCAAGCCCGCCTCGATCGCCGCGTACCGGGCGATGTCCCCGCCTCCTGCCAGGGATTCGCCGAGGACCACGTCGTCGATCGACTCGGGCGGCAGCCCGCTGCGGTGCGCGGCCTCGCGGACGACGACCGTGGCGAGTTCGAAGGCGTCGGTGTCCCGCAGGGTTCCTCGGCGGGCGGTTCCGATCGCGGTGCGGCACGCGGAGAGAAGAACGGCATCAACCATGGAATTCAGAGTACTTAAATAAGTCCCGACGGGCAGGGTCCGGGAGAGATCGCGCCAATATCTCGACCACGTCGACAAAAGAGGATACCTTGCTGGGGTGAACTTCGAGCTCAGCGAGGAGCAGGACATGCTCCGTGAGGCCTCGCGCGACCTGCTGTCGGACCGGGCCCCGATCGAGCACGTGCGGGCATGGACGGATCGCGACGAGGACGTCGATCCCGAGGTGTGGCGGCTGACGGCCGACCTCGGCTGGCCCGGTCTGGCCCTGCCCGAGGAGTACGGCGGCGCAGGTCAGGGTCTGGTGGAACTCGCCCTCGTCGCCGAGGAGATGGGGCGTGCGCTCGGGCGGGGTCCGTTCGCGCCCACCGCGATCGTCGGGAGGGCACTCTCCACTGCGGCGACGCCCGAGCTGCGGGCCGAGGTGCTGCCCGAGCTCGCCGCCGGGTCGGGCTGGGCCACCTGGGCCGTCGCCGAACCGCACGCCCCGTGGTCCCTCGACGGCGTCCGCGCCATCGCCCAGGCCGACGGGGACGCGATCGTCATCGACGGGGTCAAGACGGCGGTGCAGGACGCGAGCGGTGCCAGGTGGCTGCTGGTCACCGCACGCCATGACGGGGTTCCGGCGTCCTTCCTCGTCGACCGCGCCGCCCCCGGTGTCACCGTCCGCCGGCAGCAGGTCCTGGATCTGACCCGCTCGTTCTACGAGGTCCGGTTCGAGGGCCTACGCGTACCGCGCGAGCGCCGCCTGGCCGCCGGGCCCGACGAGATCCAGCGGCTGCTCGACGAGGCGTCGGTGCTGCGGTGCGCCGACGCGCTCGGGGTGATGGAGCGCATGCTCGAGCTCACGGTCGAACACACCAAGTCCCGCGTGCAGTTCGGGAAGCCGATCGGCACGTTTCAGGCTGTCAAGCACCAGTGCGCCGACATGGCTCTGCTGGTGCACGGCGCCCGGGCCGCCACCTCCTACGCGGCGATGGCCGCCGACGCAGGCGCCGACGACGCCGACCGGGCCGCCTGCGCCGCCGCCTCGTACGTCTCTCAAGGGGCCGCCGAGGTCGCCGCCCGGGCGCTCCAACTGCACGGCGGCATCGGCTTCACCTGGGAGCACGACCTCCACCTCCTGCTGCGCCGCGCCCGGGCCGACAGCGTGCTGTACGGCGATGCCGCCGTGCACCGCGACCGGCTGTGCACCCTCCTGCGGCGGTCTCCCGTGTCTGCCTGAGCCGCACGATCCGAAAGGTTCCCGATGGAGATCAAGGGCAAGAAGGCCGTGGTGTTCGGCGGCGCCTCCGGCATGGGCCGGGCCACCGCCGAGCTGCTCGCGGCCCGCGGCGCCGACGTCGCCGTACTCGACCGTCCCACGTCGGCCGGTGCCGAGGTCGCCGCCGCGTTCGGCGCGAGCTTCCATCCCGTCGACGTGACCGACTTCGAGGCGACGGAGGGCGCGCTGGACGCCGCCGTAGAAGCGCTCGGCGGGTTGCACGTGTCGGTCACCACGGCGGGCGGCGGCAGCGTACGGCGCACCCTCGGCAAGAGCGGTCCGCACGATCTGGAGACCTTCCGCCGGGTGCTCGACCTGAACGCCGTCGCCACCTTCAACATCAGCCGGCTGGCCGCCGCGCACATGAGCCGCAACGAGCCCGAGGAGCCCGACGGCGAACGGGGCGTCATCGTCAACACCTCGTCGATCGCTGCCTTCGAGGGGCAGATCGGGCAGGTCGCCTACTCGGCGGCCAAGGCGGCGATCGCCGGGATGAGCCTGACCATGGCCCGCGATCTCGGCTCGCTCGGCATCCGTGTGGTCGCCATCGCGCCCAGCCTGTTCGAGACGGGCGCCACCGAGAAGATCCCCGCCGAGACGCGCGCCGCGCTGGTGAAGGACGCCGCGTTCCCCAGGCGGCTGGGGCGCCCCGAGGAGTACGCGAGGCTCGCCCTCGCCGTCGTCGACAACCCGATGCTGAACGGCCAGTGCCTGCGGCTCGACGCGGGTCAGCGGTTCGGCCCGAAGTGAGGTTCTTCTGATGCCGGACAACACAGAGCACCAGGGCAAGGTCGCCCTCATCACCGGGGGCGGCCGCGGCTTCGGCAAGGCGTTCGGCGAGGCCCTCTCGACCCTCGGCGCGCATGTCGTGCTCGCCGACATCGACGGCGCCGCCGCGGCCGAGGCGGCGGCGGAACTCACCGCGAAGGGCCTGGGCGCGACCGGCGTCGCCTGCGACGTGGCCGACGAGGCCGGGGTCGGCGCGGTCGTGAGCGAGGTCGTCGAACGCCACGGCGGGCTCGACATCCTGGTCAACAACGCCGGCCTGCACGCCGCCTACAACAAGCCCTTCACCGAACTGGGCCTGGCCAAGGTGCGCCGAGTCCTCGACGTCAACGTCATGGGCACCGTCATCTGCTCGCTCGCGGCGCACGAGGCCATGCGGGGACGGCCCGGCGCCTCCATCGTCAACATCTCGTCATCGGCGGCCTATGCGAACCGCAGCATCTACGGCGTCTCCAAACTCGCCGTACGGGGCCTCACGGTGTCCTTCGCGCGCGAGTTCGCCGCCGACGGGATCCGGGTCAACGCGATCGCGCCGGGTCTCATCTTCACCGACGCCGTTCGGGCCCAGCTCTCCCCCGCCGAGGCGGACCGTGTCCTCGGGGAGCAGATCCTGCGGCAGGAGGGCCGGGAGCAGGACATCGTCGAGGCACTGCTGTATCTGGTCTCGTCGAAGGCGTCGTTCGTGACGGGTGAGACCCTGCGGGTGACGGGCGGGTTCGCGCTGTCCGTCTAGTCTCCGCACACGCCTGTGGCCCCGCGACGACGGTCGCGGGGCCACAGCTGTTGTGGCGGTCCTACACGGTCACCGGTTCGTTCTCCGGCTTCCCGGCCAGTTCCTTCTCCTCGTTCGTGATCGCCTTCAGCAGCACGTACGGCGTGGCGATCTTCCACACGGCGTACGCGACCGAGGGGATGATGTTCGCGAGAAGTCCGTTCCAGGCGAGTGGCCCGTCCTGGTTGAGGAAGACGAAGGCGCCCGGGACGAGCGTCACTCCCAGCACCAGGCTGAGCCAGCCGTACCAGCGCGGGAAGAGCGGCTTCTCCCGGGTGTGGTCGATGAACGCGGCGTATCCGATCGACCAGACCTGGAGCACGAAGATGCAGGCGTTGCCCACGAACATGAGCCAGAAGGTGTCGACCATCGCGGTCAGGACGTCGACGGAGTGGCTCTCCGGTCGGTAGGCCGCGGCGGCGAGGATCGCGAGCGGGAAGAAGAACCCGAGCGGGGCCACCACGCCCGTGGTGAGCTGGGTCATGGACAGCAGCCCCCAGCCGCCCTCGACCCGGCGCAGCTGCATGCTCGTCACGATGACGTACGGATACTCGAACGGGACGAGCAGAACCATCAGGGCGACACAGGTGAGGATCCCCGTGCGGTGGTCCTTGAGGAAAGCGACGACATCCTCGGGGCTTTCCGTCGGGCTCATCGGCGGAGTGAGGTGGCCCACGGCGAACGCGGCGAGGAATCCCACGAAGAGGATGACGCCGCACCACGCCGATATTCTCTGCAGTCTTATGTAGAGGTCTTTCTTCATCTACGGCTCCCTATTGTGCCGACCGGTGCCTACCGGCCGATCTCGTGCCAGCCCACGAGGCTGTCGAGCAGCTGACCCGCGCTCGACATGTAGTCGCCGTATCCGCCCCGGAAGAACAGCAGCGGGGTCTTGAGCGACTCGACGCGCAGGTCACGGACCCGCCCGACGACCAACAGGTGATCTCCGATCTCGACAACCTGCTCCACCGCGCAGTCGACCCACGCGACGATCCCGTCCAACACGGGGCTGCCCAGCGGCGACGTCCGCCAGGTCGTGTCCGCGAACCGCTCCTGCGCCGGGCCACCCGCCAGCTTCCGCGACAGCCGTTCCTGGTTGCCCGCGAGCGCGTTGGCGCAGAAGCGGCCCGCTGTCCTGATCGTCCGCAGGGTCATGGAGGAGCGGTCCGCGAGGAAGGACACCAGGGGCGGCTCCAGCGACACGGACGTGAAGGTGCCGACGACCATGCCGTGCGGCCGTTCCTCGGCGTCCGTGGTGGTGATCGCGACCACGGAGGTGGGGAAGTTGCCCAGTACGTCGCGGAACAGCCGCCCGTCGATCGCGTCCGGCGTCCGCGTGTGCGTCACGCCGTCGCTCATATCAGGATGCGCATCGACTCGGGCAGCTCAAGTCCCATCTGTGCCAGGGCGTTGGCGTGGTACGCGGTGCCGGGCACGTGGATCATGTGCTGGAGTCCGACGTGGGCGTCCCGCCAGTACCGCTGCATCGGGTTGTTGCGCCGGATCGCGTTGCCGCCGGACCTCGCGAAGATCTCGTCCAGCGCGGAGACGGCACGCCAGGCACAACGGACCTGGTTGCGCCGTACGTTGGCACGGTCCTCCAGGCTGATCGGCTTGCCGGCCTCGACCTGGTCGTACAACCGGCTGATGCCGTCGATGAGTTGGACCCGGGAGGCGGCGATCTCGGCCGCGGCCTCCCCGGCGGCGTAGAGGACATACGGGTCGTCGCGCACCTGGACGCCGGTCACGGCGACCCGGTCCTTCTGCTGGGCCAGGTGGACGGCGAGGGCGCCCTCGCAGATGCCGATGACGGCGGCCGTGATGCCGAGCGGAAACATCGAGGCGAACGGCAGCTTGTAGAGGGTGTCGGTGAGCCCGACCGCCTCCGCGGCGGCCCCCTCCTGGACGGCCTCCTGCCTGATCGTGCGATACTCGGGGATGAACGCCTTGTCGACGACGACGTCCTTGCTGCCGGTGCCCGCGAGTCCCACGACGTCCCAGGTGCCGTCGATGATCTCGTAGTCGGAGCGGGGCAGGACGACGTGCATGACGGTGATGGGCCCGGCGGGCTTGCCCTTGCCGTCGCCGAGGAGCGCGCCGAGGAAGTCCCAGCGACAGTGGTCGCTGCCCGAGGAGAACGGCCAGCGACCGCTGAGGACATAGCCGCCGTCCACCGGCTCGGCGATGCCGTTGGGCATGTACGGAGAGGCGATCCAGGTGTCCGGGTCCTCGTCCCAGACCTCGTGGGCGAGACGGGTGTCCATCTGGGCCAGCTCCCACGGGTGGACCCCGACGACACCGCACACCCAGCCGGCGGCACCGTCGTGCCGCGCGACCGCCATCACCGCCTCCGCGAAGTCCCGGGGGTGAGCGGCGAATCCGCCGAACTCCTTGGGCTGCAGCAGCCGTATGACCCCCGCGGAACGGAGCAGTTCGACGGTCCTCTCGCTCAGCTTGCCGAGTGACTCGTTCTCGTCGGCGAGCCCGGCCAGTTCTGCACCCAACTCCTCGACACGGCCGACCACTTCATGCGTCACTCCGCACACCTCCCGGTCACTGATCCCTCGCATGTGCCGCGCGTCGCCGGCGGCCAGTTGGCCTCAGTGTCGGGGCGTGGGACCAGCACCCGCTGGGCGCTTTCCGCTGACCGGGACTGGGCGGCCTCAGTGTGTGACGCGGGGGCGGAGTGCGGCGGTGGAGCGGCCCTTGAGGGCGGAGAACCAGACGCCGGCGCCGTAAGCGAGGTCGTCGAGGCGGCGGGCGACGCCGTAGCGCAGGGGGTCGAGAGTGGCTTGATCACGACGGTATTCGAGGGCGATGTCGGCGACAGCGGCGACCGCCGTGGCCCGGCGCAGCCGACGCGAGAGCGTGCAGCCGACTGCCGTCAGGGGCCACCAGTGGCGGGTCAGCAGTGCGGAGGTCTGCGCCAGGGTGGCAAGGGCGCCGTTGCCGGTGAGGCGCACGGCGAGCCGGTAGGGATGGTCGGTGCCGTCGAGCTTGCGGGCGATACGCACGGTGACGACGCCGAGGACGGCCCCCGCGGCCGGGACCGACCAGCGGCGCTGGGCGAGCAGCGCGGCGGCGAACGCCATGCCCCAGGGGGCGAACACGGCGGGTGCGATGTGGTCGGGGTGCCGCCGGGCGAGCGGCTGGGCCCCGGTGCCGTACACGGCCTTGCGCAGGAACCAGTCCTGTATGCGCACGCGATGCTCATGCGCGGCCCGCACGGCCGGCTCGTACCGCACACGTCCGCCCGCCTCGATCAGCCGCCAGCACAGGTCGACGTCCTCCCCGACCCGCATGCGCTCGTCGAAGCCCTCCGCCAGCGCGCCCACCCGCGCCACCACGCAGGCCGAGGACGCCCAGGAGACGGGAGTGCCGGGGCGCACCGGGGCCGGGTGGGCGCCGAGGTCGAGAGAGGACCGGGCGTTCTCGTACCGCTCGATCCAGGTCGTGGCGGTGGTGGGCAGGCCGGTGATGCGGGGTACGGCCATGACGACCCGGGGGTCGGCGAAGTGCCTCAGCAGGGTCGGGACCGTGTCGGGGTCCAGCACGATGTCGGAGTCGGCGAAGACCACGTACGGGGTGGTGACGAGCCGGAGTCCGGCGTTGCGCGCGCCGGCGGGTCCGACGTTGGCGGCCAGGGTGACCGTCCGGGCGCCGTGCTGAGCGGCGACTTCGGCCACGGCGGCCGGCCGTCGGGAGGCGTCGTCGACCACGAGCACGGGGGTGTCCGTGCCGATGCTCCTCAGGAGACGGTCCAGTTGGCGTGGGCGGTCGCGCACCGGTACGACGACGGTGTACCGGGGGTCGGCGGGCGGCGGGAGCGAGGCGACGACGGGGTGGGCCATGCCGGTGTCAAGGAGCCGGTCGGCGAGGAGCGCGCTCGCCGCGTCGCGCACGGGGAGCGTCCTGCCGACGAGCAGCCGTCGGGCCTTCGGGGTCAGTCTCAGCAGCCGGGTCGGGAAGCCGCCGAGGAGGGCCCGGCTGCCGTCGACGACCCTTGTGTGTCGGTCTAGTCGGACCACGAAGCCGAGGGGAAGCGTCATCGGCGTTCGGCCTCCGCGAGGCGGCCTCGGGCGTCGGCGTTCCATGCCGTGATCCGGCGGACCGTGGCTGAGACCATCACGTCCAGAGCCCGGCGCCCCTCCTCGGCCGAGGCCCCGGCGGGATCGCCGAGCACACCGGAGGGCGAGACTGCGCGGACACCGCGGGCCATCAACTCCGGCAGCAGGACGGCCAGTGGGCTTGTGTCACCGGCGACCGCGGCGTCGAGCCGTACGCGCTCGGGTGCCAGGTGCAGCATGAGGGAGGTCTCCGTGCGGCCGGCGTGCGCGTCGCCGCCTGGTGTCTCGCAACCGGTCCAGGCGACGTCGTGGCCCTCCGTGCGCAGCAGGCCGACGGCCGCGACGAGGGTGGCGGTGTTACCGCCGTGGCCGTTGACGAAGACGACTCTGCCCGCCCACAGGGCCAGTGAGCGCGTCAGCTCCACGAGGACCGCGCGCAGTGCCTCGTGCCCGATCGAGACGGTGCCCGGGAAGTCCGCGTGTTCGCCGCTGGCGCCGTACGCGAGCGGCGGTGCCACCAGCGGTGGTCCCGGAAGGGCGTCGGCCGCCCGCCGTGCGACGGCGTGGGCGACCGTGGTGTCGGTGTCGAACGGCAGGTGCGGACCGTGCTGTTCGGTGGAGCCGACCGGGACCAGCACGAGCTCGCCGGACGGCACGGCCGGCCAGACCATGTCGCCCAGGGCTCGGCGCACGGCCATGGTCAGCCGGCCGAGGCGAAGTGTTCCCCGCCTCCCAAGGCCAGCGGAAAGCCAGGAGGTATCACCAGGTCCCCGGGCCCCAGTTCGTGGACGGAGGAGTGTCCGAGGCCCAGGACGGCCGAGTCGAGGCCGCCGCGCAGGATGTCCAGGACGTTCTCGACACCGACCTGTCCGTTCACAGCGAGGCCCCAGAGGTAGGCGCGGCCGATCAGGACGGCGCGGGCGCCGAGGGCGAGTGCCTTGGCCACGTCGCCGCCGCGGCGGACCCCGCCGTCCAGCAGGACTTCGACCTGGTCGCCGACGGCTTCGGCGATGGAGGGGAGGATCCGGATGGTGGCCGGGGTGGTGTCCAGGTTGTTGCCGCCGTGGTTGGACACGGACAGGGCCGTCACCCCGGCGTCGACCGCCCGCTTGGCGTCGTCGACCCGGGTCACGCCCTTGAGGAGGAAGGGGCCGCCCCACTCCTCACGCAGCCATTTGACGTCCTCCCAGGTGGGCGGCGGGGTCTGCATCCACTCATCGTAGGCACCGAAGAAGGTGGGCGCATCGCCGCCGGGGGCCCGCAGGTTGGGCACGGTGAGGTCGGGCAGACGGCCGGACCGGGCGTACTTCCACAACCACCCGGGCCGGGGCAGCACGTCGGGGGCGAACCGCAGCATGGTCCTGAGGTCGAGCCTGTCCGGGATGGCGGGGCTGCCCCAGTCACGGCCATGAGAGAAGGACCAGTCGAGGGTGACGATGAGCGCCTTGGCACCCGCGGCTCTGGCCCGGTCCATGCGCTGCACCATGGTCTCGCGGGTGCCGCTCCAGTACAGCTGGAAGAAGAAGTCGGGCTGGGCGTCCGAGACCTCCTCCACCGGCTTACTGGCGAACGAGCTCAGGCCCATGATCACGCCCCGGCTCGCCGCGGCGCGGGCCACGGCCACCTCCCCGTCCGGGTCGACGGCCTGCACGCCGGTCGGCGAGATGAGCACGGGCAGCCTGGTGGGCACGCCCAGGACGGTCGTGGACAGGTCACGGTCGGCGTGGTGGCCCACGACGCGTGGGGCGAGGCCGAGTTCGGCGAAGGCCGCCATGTTGTGGTCGATCGTACGGCCGCGCTCCGAGCCGGCGACGAGCGCGCCGTAGACCGAGCTGGGCAGTTGCTTCTTCGCTCTGCGCTGGGCCTCGGCGACCGTCTCGAACCAGGGGTTCCTAGGCATGGGCCCCGCCCTTTCCCGTAGGTGTCAGATCGAGCCCGGCCAGCGGGTCCTCGGCGCAGTCGCTCACCGGAGGGCGGCGGGTGAGGACGAGGTCCACGGCTGTGCGGGAATGGTCGCCGGTCGGCTTGGGCACCGGAGTTCCGTCGCGGTGGGCCAGCAGCTCCTCCCCGTACCCCTGCACGCACTCGGGGTCCGGGCCGTCCAGCGGCAGCCCGGTGAAGAACTTCGCGGCCATGCAGCCGCCCTTGCAGGTGTCGTAGAAGGCGCAGGAGGCGCAGGCGCCGCCGTGCTGCGGGGTGCGCAGCCGCCGGAACAGCTCCGAGTCGCGCCACACTCCCGAGAAGCCGCCCGGCTGACGGACGTTGCCGGCGAGGAACTCCTCGTGGATGGCGAACGGGCAGGCGTACACGTCGCCGACCGGGTCGATCAGGCAGACGACGCGTCCGGCGCCGCACAGGTTGAGACCGGGCAGGGACTGGCCGTAGGCGGAGAGGTGGAAGAAGGAGTCACCGGTCAGCACGTTGTCGCCGTGCGCCAACAGCCAGTCGTACAGCTCACGTTGCTGTGCGGCCGTGGGGTGCAGGTTGTCCCAGACGTCGGCGCCGCGGCCGGAGGGGCGCAGCCGGGTCAGGCGCAGTTGGGCGCCGAAGCGGTCGGCGAGCGCCTTGAAGTCGTCCAGCTGCGGGATGTTGTGCCGGGTGCAGACCACGGAGATCTTGAAGTCGCTCATTTGGGCGGCGGCGAGATTCTCCAGCGCCCGCAGCGCCGTCGCGTACGAACCGGGCCCGCGCACCGCGTCGTTGACCTCGGCGGTCGCGCCGTCGAGCGAGATCTGGACGTCCACGTAGTCGTTGCGGGCGAGACGCCCGGCGGCTTCGGGGGTGATCCGGACGCCATTGGTGGAGAACTTCACGCCCACGTGGTGGGCCGTGGCGTAGTCGAGGAGCTCCCAGAAGTCGGCGCGGACGGTGGGCTCGCCGCCGCCGATGTTGACGTAGAAGACCTGCATGGCCTCCAGTTCGTCGATGACGGCCTTGGCCTCCTCGGTGCTCAGCTCTCGGGGATCGCGCCGGCCGGAGCTGGACAGGCAGTGGGTACAGGCCAGGTTGCAGGCGTAGGTCAGTTCCCAGGTGAGGCAGATCGGCGCGTCGAGCCCGTACTCGAACAGGTCGACCAGCCGGGACGTGGCGGTCATGAGGTCCTTCCGACGACCATCGACGACTCGGCGAGCGCGGCCAGGGCCCGGCCGTACCGCGGCAGTTCGGCCTCGTCGACGCCGGCGGCCAGACAGGCGGCCCGGGCCGTCCGGGTGTGGGCGAGGTGCTGGACGACCGCGAGCAGCCGGCGGTCCTTGAGGAACGTCAGCCTGCGGGTGCCGAAGTGGTAGAGCAGCGCGCCGAAGGGTTCCGGCCGCACCGAGACCTGCGGGTGCAGGTCCCATGCGCGGTCGAGGTCCATGCCTGTCATGGGGCGGCGCCTAGTAGACGCCGCACATGCCGTCGATGGAGATCTCCTCCAACAGATCCTCGCCTTCGATCAGCGGCGCCGAGGCTGCGGCGGGGTCGGGCTCGGCCTCGGCGGCGGCCTGTTCGGACAGGGCGGAGCGGAGCTCGTTCATGCGACTCTCCCTAGGCATCCCACTTGGTCGAACGCGGCTGACGGTAGGTCACCGGGACAGCGAGTACGAGGGCCGGTCCCGGCTACCGGGACGAGGCGCCGCGCGGGGCGGTCAGGGCGATTTCAATCGCTTGCCCATGAAACACACCGAGAACGGGCACAGCCGGGTACGCCGCCCCGACGTCATTGTGGTGGGCGCCGGGGGCAGCGGTGCCGTCCTCGCGGCGCGACTCAGTGAGGACCCCGGCCGCATCGTGCTGGTGCTGGAGGCGGGTCCGGCGCCGCGTCACCCGTCGGCGTTCGCACCCGAGTTGCTGAATGCACGGCTCGTGCCTGGCGCACAACCCGGACACCGGGCCGTCCAGCCGTACGCCGTGCACCTCACTCCGACGCGTCCGTACACGGTCGTCCGGGGGCGCTGGCTCGGCGGCTCGACCACCGTCAACGGCGGGTACTTCGTGCGTGCCCGGCGGGACGACTTCGACCGCTGGTCGGCCGTCGGCGGCGCGACCTGGTCGTACGACCGGGTGCTGCCGTTTCTCCGCGCTCTTGAGACCGACCTCGACTATGGTGCCGACCCGCTGCACGGCGACCGCGGACCGGTGCACGTCCGCCGCGCGAACCATCGCCACCCCGCAGTTGACGCGTTCCGGGCGGCCGCTCGCAGACTGGGCTTTCCCGAGGAACCGGACAAGAACGCCCAGGACGCGCCGGGATTCGGTCCAGTGCCGTCCAACGTTGTGGACGGGGTGCGCATGAACACCGGCATCAGCCATCTCCTGGGCGCGTCCGGCCGTCCCAACCTCCTGGTGGAAGGGGACAGTACGGTCCTCAGGGTCATCGTCGAGCGCGGCCGCGCGACCGGCGTGGAGGTCGAGCGGAACGGATACCGCAGGGTTGTGCACGGCGGCGAAGTCGTGCTCTGCGCGGGGGCGTTCGGCTCCGCCCATCTGCTGCATCTGTCGGGTGTCGGGCCACGTCGCGAGCTGGAGGCCCTCGGCGTTCCCGTGGTCAGGGACGCTCCCGCCGTCGGAGCCGGGTTCGGCGATCATCCGCAGGTGGTGCTGGAGTGGCTGCCCCGGCGGTCGATGCCGGAGCCCGCCTGCTCCTGGCTCGGTGAAGTCCTGCACCTGTCCTCGTCGGACGGGTGCCACCCAGGCGATCTGGAAATCCTGCAGTCCCTGGTCCCCGTGGCCGGGCTGACGGGCGGGAAGGTGTCCGTTCCCGGCGCGCCGCTCGCGTTCCTGATCTCCGTCCAGACACCACGACTCAGCGGTCGGATGCGCATCCTTTCCGCCGATCCCGCGACGCCTCCGAGCCTCGACTACGGCTATCTGTCGACCGCGGAGGATCGGCGGCGCATGCGTGAAGCGGTCCGTGCCACCGCCGAGCTGGTCGGCACGACCGACTTCGCCGCCGTCTCCGGCGGGCTCACGGAACCATCGGCGGAGGTGCTGGACGACGACCGACTGCTCGACGAGTGGATCCTGGGGCATCTCGGCACGTCCCACCACACGTGTGGCACGGTTCCCATGGGCCCCGCAGACGATCCCGGGGCAGCCGTCGACCCCTGCGGAAAAGTGCACGGTGTCAACGGTCTGCGTGTCGCGGACACGTCGATCCTGCCGACGCCCCCGTTGCGAGGCCCGGCGGCCACCGCCGTCCTCATCGGCGAACTCGTCGCCGACGCCATGCGGCGCGGCCGGACATGACCGGTTCGAGGAGGCTGTGCCACAGGGGTCAGGTCGGCGTGTCCCGCCGCGGGCATCGAATCGAGGAGGCTCGGTGTACAACGACGAAGGACTGATGCTCCGTTCGGACGGACTGGTGGGGAACCCCGTGCGGTGCCTGGTTCTCGACGACTGGCACGACGCCGATGCGAGCCGGATCGAAGCCGAGGCCGCACGGCAGGCCGACTCCTTGCCCCTGACGTTCGGCATCGCGACCCGGCAGCCGCCGGACCGGCTACGACCGCTGTTGAAGGCACTGACGTTGACCCTGGCGGCACCCCGTGTCAGCGCCGAGGCACGGGAGTTGGTGCCCGTCGACGATCCGCTGGTCTCGTTCGACGAGCTGGTACGGCTCGTCGAGCGTCGGCCTCGGGCCAGCCTGGCTCTGGGGCAGTTGTTGCGGCAGACGCCGCAGCTCAGCGCCGCTCAGGGCCTGGCGGCCGAGGCGGCTGCGTACTCGATGCTTCTCGGCGGGACGGAGTTCGCGTCCTGGCTCAACGACCGGGGCACGCCTCAGGCTTATCGGAAGGAGGGGCCACTGGTCCGCGTCCGGCGGGAGAACGACCGGCTGTCCCTCCTGCTCGACCGCCCGCACCGGCGGAACGCGTTCAGCTTCCGGATGCGGGAGGAACTGTTCGAGGCCCTGGAAGTCGCCCTCCTCGACGGCACGGTCGGCCGGATCGAACTGGCCGGTGCCGGGCCGGTGTTCTGCAGCGGCGGCGAGCTCGCCGAGTTCGGGACGGCAACGGACCTCGTGGCGGCGTACCTGGTACGACTGGAGCGGGCGCCCTGGCGGCTGATCGACCGGATGCGGGACCGCGTGACGGTCCGGGTGCAGGGCGCGGCCGTGGGTGCGGGTGTGGAGATGGCCGCCTTCGCGGGACGACTGGTGTCTTCACCCGGGGCGTTCTTCCAGCTGCCCGAGGTCGCGATGGGTCTGGTGCCCGGCGCCGGCGGCACGGTGAGCGTGCCACGGCGGATCGGCCGGTGGCGGGCGGCGTGGATGATGATGAGCGGGGCGCGGGTCGGCGCTGTCACCGCCCGGCGGTGGGGGTTGGTTGACGAGATCGACGACGGCCATGAGCGGTGAGGTACTGCTTCACGGCGTGGAACTGCACCCGCGCCAGGGTCCGGTCGACTGCCGGATCCGGGGCGGTGTCGTCACCGAGCTGGGCCGTGGACTGCGGCCACAGCCGGATGAGTTCGTCGCACGAGGCTACGGCGGCGCGCTGCTGCCCGGTCTGGCCGACCACCATCTTCATCTGGCGGCCATGGCCGCACAGCATGCTTCGCTCGACGTGTCCGCCCTCTCCCGGGACGGTCTCGCGTCCTCCCTCGCACAAGCCGTGGCGGGCGAGGACGGCTGGGTGCGAGCGGTCGGGTACGACGATGTGGTCCACGGTGCTCTCGACCGGACCGTCCTCGACGCGTGGAACCGCGTGCTGCCGGTGCGCGTCCAGCACCGGTCCGGGGCGCTGTGGCTCGTCAACTCCCCCGGTCTGGAACGGCTCGGCGCCGTGTCCGCCGCCCACAACGGCATCGAACGCGATACGGCAGGCCGGCCGACCGGGCGGCTGTGGCGCGCCGACGCCTGGCTGCGCGAGGCCCTCGGCGGACGGGCTCCGTCTCTCCGGGCGGTGGGCGCACAGCTGGCCGCCCTCGGTGTCACCCATGTCGCCGATGCGACACCGGACCGGGGTGCCACCGGGGTCGTCCCAGAGGCTGTGCGGCGGGCGGAACTCCCCCAGCACGTCATGGTGATGGCCGCCGACGCCGGTCTCCCGCCCCATTCACGGCTGAGCGTGGGCCCGCTGAAGCTGGTGGTCGCCGACCACGCTCTCCCGGACGTCGACGACCTCGCCGAGCGGATGCGGCGGGCCCACGCGGACGGCCGGCCCGTCGCTGTGCACTGCGTGACCCGTACGGCCCTGGCGCTCACCCTGGCCGCGCTCCACCTGGCAGGTGGCCTGGACGGGGACCGCGTGGAGCACTGCGCCGTCGCCGACCCGGCCGCTGCCCGGGAACTGGCCTCCCGGCGGATCCGGGTCGTCACGCAGCCGACGCTGGTCGCCCTGCGGGGCGATGACTACTGGGAGCGAGTCGATCCCGGAGACCGCCCCGACCTGTGGCGGTACGCCGGTCTGCTGCGTGCCGGGGTCCGGGTGGCCGCGAGCAGCGACGCCCCGTACGGCGATCCGGACCCTTGGGCGTGCCTGCGGGCCGCGTCCGAGCGGCTGACACCGGCCGGGCGTGTGCTCGGGGCCGACGAGCGGGTTCCGGTGGAAGTGGTGCTGCGGGCCCTGCTCTCCCCCTTGGATGATCCCGGAGGCCCGCCACGACGGGTCGCGGTGGGGCGACCGGCTGACCTCGTCCTGCTGGACCGGCCGTTGAGAGAGGCGTTGCGGGCTCCGGACGCCGGCCAGGTGCGCGCCACCTTCATCGAGGGACGGCTCGTCCACGGAGCCCAGTACCTTGGTTGAGGATGCGGGCCGTGTCGGCGCCCATCTCGGCCGCCGTCCCTTCCGGTACCGGCGCGCGCGGTGGGAGAACCTTCTGCGTCCGGCCGAGCGCCGGGCACTCCACCACCGTCCCCGCTGCTGCTGTCCGTACCGGATGGGGCCCATGATCGGCCGGACGAGCCGCGGCGAACGCCGCCGCAACGTTTCGCATGGAGACGTCGATCAGCTGTCCCCCGCCGCAGGCCAGGGCACCCATCGCGCCCAGTGCGGCGACGAGCCCGGTCAGCGGATCGGCGACCGCGTCGGCGCAGAACACCGGCTCACCGTCCGCCGACCGGCCGACCAGGCCGCCGGCGACGGCCGCGTCGTCGCCGAAGGCGACCCGTTCGGGATGACTGCGGCCGTACCCCGTGATGCTCACCCACACCTTGCCCGCCCGATGGTCGAGCCCTTCCGGAGCCAGCCCCAACTGGGCCAGCGCACGCGGCCGGGACGCCTCGATCACCACATCGGCGGCCCGGACCAGGTCGGCGAGCGCGGCTCGCCCTTCGGGCAGGGTGAAGTCGACGGCGACACTCTCGTGCCCGGCGTGCAGCCAGTCGTAGAACCGCCGGTTCCCGGCGCGGGCGCCGTCGGGACGCCGGGTGCTCTCCACCTTGATCACTCTGGCTCCGGCCAGGCCGAGCACGCGGGCGCACAGCGGGCCTGCCCAGAGCGAGGAGAGGTCCACGACGAGAGCACCCTCCAGCTTCACGTCCCCGTCGGGTGCGGCAATGGTGAACGCCTGCCACGGTGAGGCCACGGGGGGCGGCTCGGCCGGCAGGGCAGCGGCAGGTACGCCGAACATCCGGACGTGGTCGGCGAATTCGCTCGCCTTGGCGCCACGTACGGCCGTGGTGAGCTCCTGCCAGGGGGCGGTCACGTCGGGCCGGCCCAACATCGCCGGGACGAGTTCGAGGTCGTGCGGGCGGCTCAGGGTCACCGCGCACCAGCCGTCCGAAGCCCGAAGCAACCGGGTCGCGCCGCCCGCGGAGGTGCGTCCGCGCCGGGTGAGGTTCATGGCACCTGCGCGGCCGCTGAGGACGAGGGCGAGGTCGATGAGGTGCGGGCGACCTGCGAGGTGCGCCAGTGCTGCGCCTGTCTCCCGCAGCAGGGCCGCCATTGGTCCGGGCGACAGGACAGGCGGTCCATCCGCCTGGCCGGTCAGCTCCATGGCGCCGGAGGCGGCCCAGTCCATGAGCGGGCAGCCGGTCGCGGCCGCGGCGGGGGGCAGGAGCGGGGAGTCCCCCAGGCTGCGCAGCCATCGCCGTACGGGCTCGGCAGGATCGTCCGTCATCGCCCTCCCTGGAAAAGAGTATCCTGTTAAACAGTCACCGCACAGTACCTTCAAAGCAGCGGACCGGCACGGTGAACCCTGTCCCGCTCAGCAAGCGTCCAGGGACAACGGCGCTTCAATGCGCCTCACGCTCGCCGCCCGAGCCCTCCTCGGACTGTGGACGCCGCCAGAAGACCGCGAGCTGCGCGGCCGCCGCGGCGAGACCGAGTCCGGCCGCGAGCGCTGCGCACTGCGGGCCGCTGAGCCTTCCGTCCAGCCCGAGCGCCCGGTCCACACTGAACCGGCCCGGCCCGAGCCCGGCGAGCACCACGGACGCCGTGCCCAGGTTGAGTACGAACTCGTAGCCCTCGTTCACCACGAAGAACCCGTTGGGCAGATGAACCGCCCGTGCGGCGACGCCCATTGTTCCGACGACCGCCGACGCTGCCAGCGGGGTCGCCGCTCCGGCCACCAGGGCAGCGCCCGCTCCGACCTCGACGACCGCGCTGGCCGCAGCCTGCAGCCGCGGCTTGCGGAACCCCACGGATCCGAACCATCCCGCCGTACCGTCCAGAGTGCGCCCGTGCCGTACCCCGTGCGCGATCATCGTGCCGCCGATCACCGCGCGCAGCGCGTACCGCGCCACATCGATGCCGTCCATCGGTTCAGGTCTCCTTTCCGGGTCGAACCCACGCAGGCCCGTTCAGTGCGTCACGACCACCGGTCCCGAGCCGCGAACCTGCGGCACCACCTTCACCGAGGAATGACTTATAGAGTGTACTGTATTTACCGCGGCTGCAAAGGGTGGGGGTCGGGATGCGCATTGGTATGCCCTTGGACTACAGCGGCGGTTTCAAGGAGACCGTCGCCATGCTCCGCGACTTCGAGAAGGCCGGGCTGGACATCGTCTTCGTCACCGAGGCCTACTCCTTCGACGCGATCAGCCAGCTCGGGTTCATCGCCGCACACACCGAACGTCTGGAGATCGCTTCCGGGATCCTCCAGATCTACACCCGCACGCCCGCCCTGACAGCCATGACCGCGGCCGGACTGGACTACGTCTCCGACGGACGGTTCACCCTGGGCATCGGTGCCTCCGGTCCCCAGGTGATCGAGGGGTTCCACGGGCAGCCGTACACCGCTCCCCTGGCCCGCACGCGCGAGATCGTGCAGATCTGCCGGTCGGTCTGGCGCCGGGAGAAGGTCGTGCACGAAGGGCGCCACTACCGGATCCCGCTCCCGCCCGAGCAGGGCACTGGACTGGGCCGGCCGCTCAAGCTCATCAACCGGCCGGTGCGCGAACGCATTCCGATCGTGCTGGCCGCCATCGGACCGAAGAACGTGGCTCTGGCCGCCGAGATCGCCGAGGGCTGGATGCCGATGTTCTTCCACCCGGAGCGGGCGGCCGGGGTACGGAGCCCGGCGCTGGCCGAAGGATCGGCGCTGCGGGACCCCGCCCTCGGGCCGCTCGACGTCGTGGTCTCGCCACCGCTGGCCATCGGCGAGGACGTGGACGACCTGATCGATCTCGCCCGGCCCCAACTGGCCCTGTACATAGGCGGGATGGGGGCACCTAGTCGTAACTTCTACAACGACCTCGCGTGCCGCTACGGCTACGAGGACGCGGCGGCCGCCGTCCAGGAGCTGTATCTGTCCGGCCGTAAGGACGAGGCCGCGGCCGCCGTGCCCGCCGACCTGCTGCGGGCGACGTCCCTGATCGGCCCCGCCTCCTACGTCGCCGAACGGCTCGCGGCCTTCCGGGCCGCCGGAGTGACCACCCTCCAGGTCCGCCCCCTGGCCCGCTCCACGGCACAGCGGCTGACCGACATCGAGAACCTCAAGGCAATGGCCTCGTGAGCCGGCGTCGGTGTCACTCGTCCTGCACGGCGGCGCACAGGCCGCCGTCGACGACGATGTCGACACCGTTCACGAAGCTCGCCTCGTCCGACAGCAGGAACGCGGCGACGGCGGCGACCTCCTCACACCGACCGGTGCGGCCCAGAGGCGTGCGCCCGATGAGCTGCCGCACCGATTCGTGCCGCGCCGCCTCCAGCCGGGTCTGCGGGGTGTCGATCGCGCCGGGCGACAGCGAGCACACACGTGCGCCCACAGGCCCCAGCCGCACCGCCTCGGCCCGGGCGAAGCGCTGCACCCCGTAGGTGGCCCACGGATATGCCCACGCGGGATCCTCCACGGCCGGGCCGATCGCCTCGCGGATCTGGTAGAGGAAGCCCTCCTGCCCGGCGTCGTCCAGTACGGCCGCGACCACCGGGTCGGGTTCGATGTGAGCCATCAACGGGGACACCGAGGCGCAGTACACGAAGGCCGTGCCGGCGGTGGCCAGGGGGCGGAGCGTCTCGCCGAGCAGCACGGTGCCGACCAGATCGACCTCGATGATCCCGCGCCAGTCGGCCTCCTCCGGCTCGATGCTCTCGGCATGCGCGACGGCTCGCAGCGTGCCCAGCCCGCTGACGCGCTCGGCCAGCCTGGCGAGGTCCTCCCGGTCGGTGACGTCCACGCCGAACGGCTCGACGACGGCTCTCCCGGAACCGGACAGGTCCTTCGCGACCGCCGCCGCGGCGGCGTCGTTCCGGTCGGCGAGCAGCAGCACGTCCACCATGTCCGCGAGGCGCCTCGCGCATGCCTCTCCCGTCCCGCGTCCGGCACCGGTGGCAATCCCTACCGTGGTCATGCGCCACTCCTCACTAGAGACACTCGTCACAGGACGAGTGTCTCCAGGGTATGGGTGTTCGGGCCCTCAGGGTGAGGCACGGGTTGAGCGCCACGCCCCGCGCGAACAGCGCGTCCATGTCCCGCCTGAGCTCCGCCTTCTTGACGTACCGTTTGGGCCAGCAAGCGAAGTGATGCCAAGCGGGGAGAGAACCCATGCCACGACCGCCGGGACATGGACCGGGCTTTGAGGTCAGACGCCAGAAGATCATCGATGTCGCGGCGGAGCTGTTCGCCCGGCAGGGATACGCGGCGACGTCCATCAACGACCTGGGCCGGGCGGTCGGGCTTGCCAAGGGAGCCCTGTATTACTACATCGGCTCCAAGGAGAACCTTCTCGTCGAGATCCAGTCCCGGGTGATGGGGCCGCTGCTGTCCCGGGCCCGGCAGATCGCGGAGCTCGACACGAGTCCCCTGCTGCGGCTGCGCCTGCTGTCGGAGTCGCTGCTGACGATCATCTTCCGCAGGCTCGACCACATCTGGGTCTACGAACACGACTACCGCAGTCTGAGCGGCCCGGAGTTGAAGACACTGCTGGGCCAGCGTGCCGAGTTCGAGGAGCTGATCTCGGGGCTGCTCGCGGAGGCCGTCGGCCAGGGCACCTTCCGTGCGCTGCCGCCGCGGCTGGCCACCCTGCAGTTCCTCAATCTCCACAACCACACCTACCAGTGGGTCAACCCGGAGGGTGAGTGGGACGCGCCCTTCCTGGCCCGTGAGTACTGCGCGACCCTGTTCCGCGGATTCGGTGCGCCCGACCATGCCCTGCCGAAGGTCGAGGAGCAGGCCGAGGCGTTCAAGCGCGACCGGCCCGACCGTCCGCTGGACCCCGAGGCAGCGTGGGAGCCCCTCACCGCCACCGGCTGACCAACGGGGCTGCTACACCGGCTGCCAACCCGCCGAGGCCTCGGCCGCGAGGTCCAGCGCCGGACGGATCTCCCCCTGCTCGGGTTGCAGCCGCTGATCGCGGGTCGGTGGCCGGACACTGCTGATCAGCGAGATCAACTCGGTCACGGTGTCAGGGACGGACGAGCAGACCGGGGTCTTCGTCCGCCCAGGGGTCTTCCTCGGACCAATGTCTCATTCATGCTCACCCGCGAAGGGCACGCCGCCGTGCGATGGTGACGAAGAGGAAGAGGCCGTACATCTCGATGACCGTCTGTCGCACCCGGCCCCCGCCGAAGTGGCAGCTGGTGGGATCAGCTCGGCCACGAGGTGGATCGTGTCGCCGACCGCCGACCGCCGGGCCCCTCACCGCTGTCGGTGGCAGTGGTTTTCCGCGCCCAGCTCATCGTCTGCTCGTCTGGGCGGTGGACCAGAAGCTCGACCGACAGCAGCAATGCAACAGGCGGCCATCCTGCGACCAGTACCGGCTTCCATTCCAAGGCCGGTACTGCCGCGACGTTTGCGGCCAGGGAGACAGCGATTCCCAGCAAGAAGGCCGTCCACCGACAGGACCCACAACGAAGCGCTCACCGCGTCCCACAGGGGTCAGCAAGGGTGCAGCTCAGCCCCAGGCCCCGACCGGCACGAACGAACTGTCCTGCCGGAACTGATCCGTCCCGTCCGTCGGGTCCACGCGGAGTTGGTAGTTGTAGTGGCGCAGGTAGTAGCCGGGGTAGTTGTACGACTCGAAGCGGATGGAACCGGACGTCGTGCCGGTGCGGGCGGTGAACGTGGCGTCCTTGGCGAAGGTCGATGTGCCGTCGTTGGGGTCGAAGCGGCCTCGGAAGCCGTAGTGGCGGAGATAGTTGCCGGAGGCGTCGCGGAAGGAGAAGGCGTTCGCGTCGGCGAGGCCCGCTACGACGGTGAAGGTGGCGGCCTGCTTCTCGGACGTGGTGCTGGAGCTGGTCACCACGGGGAGGTTGAGCAGGGAGGACTGCTCCTGCCAGTAGCGGGTGGAGTAGTTGGCCGACCGGAAGGAGCGGGTGACGCCGGTCGGCAGGGTCACGCCTCCGGAGACGGTCTCCTTGACCACGGTGAAGTGGCGTGCCGTGCCGGAGATGACGGGCAGCTTGGCCGGCGCACTCCAGGTGGCGAACGTGTCGTAGCTGTCGCTGGAGTAGTAACTGCCGTCGCCGTAGCCGTCGAAGAAGATCCGCCAGCCGCCGTTGTCGAGCTGCACCAGGGCCGGGCCCTCGCGGTAGCTGCCCCAGCCCGCCCAGTCGCCCGTCCTGCTGATCGTGTAGGGGCCGGTGAGGCTGGTGGCGGTGGCGTACTCGATGTACTTGGTCGTCTCGTTCTTGGTGAAGGCGTGGTAGGTGGAACCGATCCTCACGATGTACGTGTCGATGTGGTTGCTGCCGATGCCGGACAGGGCCACCGGCGAACTCCACGTGGTGAGAGCGGAGTTGGTCGCCTTGAGCAGGTAGGGCGTGAAGATCCATTCGTCGTTGGTGGTCGAGCAGGACACGATCACGTTGACGCTGCCGTCGCTGTCGACGAACCACTCGGGGGCCCAGGCGCGCGAGAGGTTCGTGAGCGGGACCGTGTAGTCGTACAGGAAGGTCCAGTTGGCCCGGTCGGAGCTGCGCGCGAAGCCGATGGTCGTGCTGGTGTCCTGCCAGGTGTGCGTGGTGTAGGTCAGGTAGTAGTAGCCGTTGGTGTGCTTGAAGACGCTGGCGTCGCGGATCCGGTTGCTGGGCGGGGTGTATGCGGAGGCCTTGAGCAGCCGGAAGTCGGTGGCGTCGTCGGACTGGTAGACGTTGACGGTGCCGTCGTCGCTGTTGAGGAACGGCACGATGGTGTAGCGGGTGGCGGAGCCTGTGGGGGGTGCGGCGGCCGCGGCGGTGCCGAGCAGGCCCGGCAGTTCGCCCAGGACGAGCACCGAGGCGGGCAGGGCGGCCATCGCGCGCAGCAGGCTGCGGCGGGACGGCGGGAGGGACCTCGAAAGACCGGCGTTGGCCGATGCGGTCACGTGCAACTCCCCAGGGAGGTTCGGCATGCCGAACGTGGTTCGGAAATTCGATCAGACGGTAAGGGTGAGTCGCGTGCGCGTCAACGCTTTCAACACGGGCAGGTGACCACTGTGTGAAACCTGTGTTTCGTATGGGGCGCCGTCTTGAAGTCGCGAACTCCGTTTCCCTCGAGGGAAGTTCCGCTTCCCGTACCGCGACCCGCGCACGGACGTTACCGTTCGGTAGACAACGTGCTTCCGGAGGTGCCCTCATGACTCCTGACCGTGCCGCGGGCCTGGCCGAGTGCGTTCGCGCCCTGGCCGACGGCGAGGTGACCTCCCGCGCGCTCGTCGAACAGGCCCTCGCCCGGGTCGAGTCGACGCAGTCCACCGTCAACGCCTTCCGGGTCGTACGGGCCGAGGCGGCGCTCGCCGAGGCCGACGCGGCGGACAAGGAACTCGCGGCCGGTGTGCGACGGCCGCTGCTGGGCGTACCGGTGGCGGTCAAGGACGACATGGACGTGGCGGGCGAGCCCACCGCGTTCGGCTGCGAGGGTGAGTTCCCGCCCGCGGTGGAGGACGGGGAGGCGGTACGGCGACTGCGCGCGGCCGGCGCGGTGATCCTCGGCAAGACCAACACCTGCGAATTCGGACAGTGGCCGTTCACCGAGGGCCCCGCGTTCGGGGTGACCCGCAATCCGTGGAACTCCGAGCACACGCCGGGTGGTTCGTCGGGCGGCTCGGCGGCGGCGGTCGCCGCGGGCCTGGTGCCGGCCGCCCTCGGCTCGGACGGCGCCGGGTCGGTGCGGATACCGGCCTCCTGGACCCACCTGATCGGCATCAAACCGCAGCGCGGCCGCATCTCGACCTGGCCGCGCCCGGAGTCCTTCCAGGGCATCACGGTCAACGGCACGCTCGCCCGTACGGTCGAGGACGCGGCCCTGCTCCTGGACGCGGCGAGCGGCAACCATGAACAGGACCTGCACCGGCCGCCCGCGCTGCGCGTCTCGGACGCGGTGGGCCGGGAGCCGGGCCGACTGCGTATCGCCCTCGCCCTCAAGCCGCCCTTCACCGCGCTGCCGGCACGGCTGCGACCCGACGTACGGGCCCGGATCGTCCAGCTCGCCGACACACTGGCCGCGTTGGGACACACCGTCGAGGAGGCCGATCCGGCGTACGGGCAGATCGGGCTCACCTTCATCCCGCGCGCCACGGCCGGGCTCGCCGAACGGGTCCGCGAGGCCCCCTTCCCCGCACTGCTGGACCGGCGCACCCGCGACGCCGCCCGGCTGGGCCGGCTGCTCGGCGGTGCCCCGCTGCGGGCGGCCCGGCGCGCCGAGGCGACGCTGCACCGGCGCGTCGGGGCACTCTTCGAGACGTACGACGTCATGCTCGCGCCCACGACGGCCGCTCCCCCGCCGCGGATCGGCTCCATGCTGAGCCTCGGCGGCTTCGCCACCGACCGCGCGATGATCGCCGCGTGCCCCTACGCCTGGCCCTGGAACATCCTCGGCTGGCCCGGCGTCAACGTCCCCGCCGGATTCGTCGCCGGTGGCCTTCCCGTCGGCGCGCAGCTCCTCGGCCCGGCGAACAGCGAGCCGCTCCTCGTGTCGCTGGCCGCGCAGTTGGAGGCCGACCTGCGCTGGCACGAGCAGTGGCCGCCGCAGCAGGCCGCCACGGACGCACCGGCCGCGTAGGCGGGTGGGGACCGTACGCTGTGACCATGGACGATGCTCCGATGGTCGGGTTGATGGGACGGGTGACCGGCACGGTCGGGCCCGGGCTCGTCGGTGAGGTGATCGTCCGGGTGCGCGGCGGTGCCGAGGCCTTTCTCGCCTACCCCGCCTCGGCGAAGGACCGCCTGGAGCGGGGCACGGTGGTGATGGTGGTGGAGTACCTGCCGCCGCGCACGGTGTACGTGTCGGCCGCCTACGACGGCTGACCCTCCCCGTAGGGCTTACGACAACTGGCCGTCCGCCCCTATCGATTGACGTTGTGTCATACGTCAGTTGAGCGCGCGTCCTGCCAGGTGAGAGCCGTATGCGTCAAGATTGCAACAAGGATTCGTCAGCGGCTGTACCCGGGACTCGCACAGGAGCACACTCCCTTCGTTCGGTGCCGAAAGGGCACCATTCAAAGGGGGCGTATGCCGATGGTTGTCGGCGTCGTAGCGGGGGCAGTTGTCCTCGCGCTGATCTTCATCGTTGTGGTCTTCAAGCTCATGTGGCGCGTCGCGGAGCCCAACGAAGCACTCATCATCTCCGGTTCGAAACACCGGACCGAAGGCCTTGAAGAAGGCATGGGATTCCGCATCGTCACGGGGCGCGGCACGCTGGTGCTGCCGGGTGTACAGGCGGTGCGCAAGATCTCGCTCGACCTCAACGAGACCGAGCTGCACGTGGACTGCGTGACCACCCAGGGCATTCCGCTCAAGGTGCGGGGCGTGGTCATCTTCAAGGTGGGCGACGACTTCGTGTCGATCGCCAACGCGGGCCGTCGCTTCCTCGACCAGCAGAAGATGATGTCGGAGCGGGTGCACAACGTGTTCGCCGGTCATCTGCGGTCCATCGTCGGCGGGTTGACCGTCGAGGACATGATCCGCGACCGGGAGAAGCTGACCGGTCAGACGCGGGCCGCGTGCGGTACGGAGATGGAGAAGCTCGGTCTGATCGTCGACTCGCTGCAGATCCACGAGATCGAGGACCCGACCGGCTACATCAAGAACCTCGCGATGCCGCACGCCGCCGCCGTACAGCGCGACGCACGCATCGCACAGGCGGAGGCGAACCGTCTCGCCACCGAGGCCGAACAGGCGGCCGCGGCCCGGATGTCGGAGGCGACCCGGGACAGCGAGATCCTCCAGGCCGGCTACCAGGCCGAGCGGGACAAGGCGGCGGCGAAGGCCCAGCAGGCCGGACCGCTTGCCGATGCCGCAGCCCGGCAGGACGTGGTCGTCCAGGAGACCCGGGTCGCCGAACTGGAGGCGCACCGCCGCGAGCAGCAGCTGCAGGCGGACGTCCGCAAGCCCGCGGACGCCAAGGCGTACGAGACCCGGGCCCGGGCCGAGGCCGAGCGTGACGCGCGGATCTCCGCCGCGCAGGCCAAGGCGCAGGAGACCGAACTGGCGGCCGCCGCCGAGGCGACCCGGGTCAAGGCGGCAGCGGGCGCCGAGGCCGAGTCGACGAAGGCGCGCGGCCTGGCCACGGCGCAGGCGACCCGGGCCACCGGTGAGGCCGAGGCCGCCGCCGCGCAGGCCAAGGGGCTCGCGGCCGCCGAGGCGACCCGGGCGAAGGGACTCGCCGAGGCGGAGGCCATCAAGGCACGGGCCGCCGCCCTCGCCGAGAACCAGGAGGCCGTGGTCGCCCAGCAGCTCGCCGAGAACTGGCCGGAGATCGTCCAGGCCGGCGCGAGCGCCTTCGGCAACGTCGAGCACATGGTGCTCCTCAACGGCGCCGACGGCATGTCGGACATGTTCACCAAGGCCCTCACCATGGGCGGCACGGGTCTCGGCCTGGCCCGCCAGCTGCTCGCCTCGATGAACCAGAACGGGGTCGCGGCCCCGGGCAACACCGCCGGTCTGAACGGCTTCGCACCGCCCCGTACGGAGAAGGTTCCGGTCGAGAAGGACGAGGAGTGACCTAGAGATTGCGCTGTCCGAGCGCCCTTCCCGGCCGTGTCGCGGCCGGGAAGGGCGCTCGCCAAACCGGACGTCAGGCAAGTGTCCGCCACAGCTGTGGGTCCTCGAAGTTGAGGGCCCACAGCACCGTGTGCGTCACGCCGTACTTGCGGAGCACCGGCAGGTCCTCGGCGATCCCGCGGGCGTCCTGGTACCAGACGGTGCGGCGGGTGCCGTTCTCCACATAGGTGAAGTGCGGAGTGCGAGAGATCGGGTCGAGGCGGTAGGGGGCCCTGACACGGCGGCGGAGGGCCTCCGCCTCCTTCGAGGTGACGTGACGGGCGTGGCCGGGGGTGCCGGCGGCCCAGTCCCAGCCGTACGCGGGCAGGCCCATCTCCAGTTTGCGGACCGGGACTTGGGCGGTGGCGCGACGCAGGATGTCGTCGTACCAGTCCGGGGAGGAGAGCGGGCCGGACGGGCCGCCGGACCAGTGGAGGTCGTAGCCCATGATGCGCAGCCGGTCGGCGGCGGCGCCGAGTCGGCGGTAGTCCCAGACGCGGCCGGTGTTCGCGGTCTGCGGGGAGACGGTGACGAAGCACTGCTTGCCCAGCTCGTGCAGGCGGCCGCAGAGGCCGGCGACGAAGGTGGCGTAGTCGGCCCGGACCTTCCGGTACGCGGCGTCCCCCGTCGGGGCGATGGATTCGTAGTCGAGGTCGATGCCGTCGTAGGACCGGCTGCGGACCAGGCGTTCGAGCGCGCGGATGTGGGTGGCGCGGCTCTCCGCCCCGGCGAGAACGGCGGCCAGGGCGCCGGGCTTCAGCTGCTCCATGACCGTGGGCACGACCTGGATGCCCGCGCGGTGCAGCCCGTCGATGATGCGCCGCTCACCGGCGCCGGGGTGGCCGTCGATGCGGTCGGCGCCCTTGGTCTCGTACCAGAACGGGCTGATGGTGCGCAGTTGGGCGGCGTGGCTGAGGGCGTTGTCGTATGCGGCGCGCTGGTCCCACCAGGGCAGCCAGGCGGAGACGGTACGGGGTCGTGGTGCCGTCCCGTGTGCCGGCGCCGGTCCGGGTGCGAGGGTCAGGGCCGCCAGGGCCAGTGCGAGGGCTCCCCAGTTGGCCCGGGTGCGCCATGCGTGTCGTCTCACCATGGGCCGAGCCTGCGGGCCATCACCCGGACCCGCGCGACGGGTTGGGCCGGACAGCCTCTAACGTGACCCGCGTGACTGCCTTTACCGATGAGACCGACGCAGACGTCCCCGGCCGCTACGGGCCCTCCGCGACCACCGAGGCCGAGCCCCGCGAGGTGGGCCGGGTGAAGACGGAGTACTCCCCCGCGCACGACGGCGACCCGGACCCCGGCGAGATCGTGTGGACGTGGGTGCCGTTCGAGGAGAACGACGGCCGGGGCAAGGACCGCCCGGTGCTCGTCGTGGCCCGCGAGGCCACCGGCACGTTCCTCGCCGTCCAGCTCTCCAGCAAGCGGCACGACGGCGACCGGGAGTGGGTGGCGATCGGCAGCGGGCCCTGGGACCGGTCCGGGCGCGACTCGTGGGTGGATGCCGACCGGGTGCTGCGGCTGCACGAGGACGGCATGCGCCGGGAGGCGTGCGCGCTGGACCGAATGCGGTTCAACCTGGTCGTGCACCGGCTGCGGGAGCGCTACGGCTGGCGCTGACCGGCTTTCGGGGCGCCCGGCTGCCCGACTCGACGTCTGCCCGGCCCGCGTTCGCCGTTCGCACAGCGGGCCGGCAGACGGTCGGTCGGCCGACAGCACACGCCGTGGCGGCGAAACCACGCGGCCGCACTCAGTCCGAACCGGCCGTCTCGGGCGGCCCGACGTGGTACGTCCAAGTGACCTGCGCGGCGCCGAACGGGTGGACTCGTGCGGCAGGCGACCGCGCGCCGGACGTGCGCCAAGGACGCGGATGGTGACGTGGCTGCCCCGACCCAGACCTGGAAGAGGCACCGAGACGTGACACGTACCCCCGCCCGTCGTGTCTTCGCCGCAGCGCTGCTCGTGGCATCCGTTCTGGCCCCGATGGTGGCGACTCCCGCCACCGCGGCCCAGACCGTCGCGCCGCACCCCTCCCGATCGGACGACTGCCCCCGGCACGGACTCGGCCCTGAGCTGACCTCACGGCTGGACAAGGCCATCGAGAAGGTCCGTCGGCAGGCCGACATCCCCGGTGTCGTCGCCGGACTGTGGATGCCGGGCAAGGGATGCTACGTCCGCGCGACAGGCGTCGCCGACACGGCCACCCGCAAGCCGATGACCACCGACGTCTTCGTCCGGATCGGCAGCGAGACCAAGACCTTCACGGTCACGGCGCTGCTCAAGCTCGTCGACGACGGCCGGATCGGACTCGACGACCCGATCTCCGACTACCTCCACGGTGTGCCAGGCGGCCACCGGATCACGCTGCGCCATCTCGCCGAGATGCGCAGCGGTCTCTTCCCCTACACCGCGGACGCGGACTTCCAGCACGATCTGCTGAGCGACCCCAAGCGTTCGTTCACCCCGCGGCAGGTGCTGGCGTACGGCTACAAGCACCACAACACCTTCAAGCCGGGTACGCAGTTCCAGTACTCCAACACCAACCTCGTCCTCCTCGGTCTGGTGGTCGAAAAGGTCAGCGGGCATCCCCTCGTCGACTTCGTCGAGAAGCGGGTGCTGCGTCCCGCCCACCTGTCCTGGACACTGTTCCCGCGGCCCTTCGAGTTCCCTCGGCCGCACCCGAGCGGCTACACCAACCAGACGCTGACCGGTGAGGTCACCAACAGCACGAACTGGAACCCCAGTTGGGCGTGGGCGGCCGGCGCCATGATCTCCAACCTGCACGACCTGCGCCGCTGGGCGAAGGTCGTCGCCACGGGCACGCTGCTGCGGCCGGAGACCCAGGCACAGAGACTCAAGACGCTGCCGACCGGGTACCCGGGCACCAGCTACGGCCTGGGCATCTTCAAGAGCGGTGGCTGGATCGGGCACAACGGCTCCATCCCCGGATACGAGACCGTGACCGTCTACCTGCCGTCGAAGAAGGCCACCTTGGTGCTGATGATCAACACCGACATCACCTATCAGGGCAAGGAGCCGTCCTCGCTGCTGGCCCGGGCGATCACCGAGGTCGTGACACCGAGCAACGTCTACGACCGACCGATCCCCGGGCGCTGAAGATCTTTACGGCGCAGGTTGCAGCCGTGTGGTGACGGCTGATCCCGGCCGCGCCACGCCGGAGGCACGAGAGATTCCGTCCCGGGACCAGCGGCCGATGCCGCCCGCACTGACACGCGGGCGGCATCGGCCTTGTCACGCGAGCTCTGACGAACACCGCCGAGTGCTACGGCAGGCGCTGCAGGGCCCCCCGGGCGAACACCCGCTCGAACGCCGACCGGACCAGGGCCCCCTGCGTGCGGTCCAGGACGCCGAAGACCACGTGGTCGAAGCGCTCCGCGAAACGGCCGCCGTCGGCGAGCAGCGCCCGGAAGGCGCCGGCCACCTGCTCCGGATCGTTCTGGAACACCCCGCAGCCCCAGGCGCCGAGCACCAGCCGCCGGTACCCGTGCGCCGCTGCCGTCTCCAGCACTCGCTCGGCACGGATGGCGAGGGCGGCCGGCAGTTCGGCCGTGCGCTCGGGGGCGGTGCGCCGGACCACTCCGGCGTTGGGTGCCGCGGCGGTCAGGAATCCGGCCGTGTACGGATCGTCCAGGAGTCGCCCCCGGTCGTCGCGGAAAACGGGCACGGCAGGTGAGTGGATGACACGGTCCGTGTAGAACGGGTCGCGGTGGGCGCGGTGGTGGTCGTAGAACTCCCGGGCCCGCAGCACGCACGTGTACAGCGCGGAGGCCCGGCACAGGGCCTCTTCCTGGGCCTGCGCCCCGTTGAGGTAGCCGCCGCCGGGGTTGCGCGCCGAGGCGAAGTTCAAAACGGCGACAGGGCCGAGAGCGGCGAGCCGGCGGGCGGCCTCCAGGCTACTCTCGCCTGTGACCTCGAAGAACGTGTCCACGGGGGCGGCAGCCGGTATCGGCACGGAGCCTGGCCCGACCATGCGCGTGCCGTCGCGTGCGGCGTCGACCGCCGCGGCGATCGGCACCTCGCGCCCCCCGGACGCGCGGTACGCACCCGCCGCGACGATCTCCTCCGTTTCCTGTGCGATCGCACGAAGGCGCGCGCTCATGGCGCCACCCCCGTGGGCGCCTCGAACGCGCGCCGCGCGATCTCCCCCGTCGTGCTCATGAACGCATCGTGAGCGATGCTGGTCATGCGGCGCAACAGAGTTTCGCGGCTCCGCCTACAGCGCGCCCGGGTCCCGAAAGAGCGGATCTGCACCCTTGTGCGAACCCGCATGTGTGGTCTTGGGTAGGACGAGCTGTGCCGGTCCGGCCCACAAGAAGCCGGGTCGGCGGCATGGGTGGAATCTCAGGAGGATCCCGACATGTCCGATTCGGTGAGTGACTGTACGGAGAAACGCTCCGGTGTCACCGAAGCCGAGGTGGAGGCCCTGGTCCGCGGCATCTGCTTCAAGACCGGCCCGCCCCGCTCCCTCGGCGTCGAAGTGGAATGGATTGTTCATGATCTGCGGATGCCGCAGCTCCCCGTCATACCCGCACGACTCGAAGCGGCCTACGCCGCTCTGCGGACCCTGCCCCTGCGTTCGGCGCTGACCGTCGAGCCCGGCGGTCAGCTGGAGCTCAGCTCCCTTCCCGCCGCCTCCCTGATGGAGTGCATCGGGTCCGTGTCCGCCGACCTCGCCGCCGTACGCACGGTACTGCGCGAGGCGGATCTCGGCCTCAGCGGTTACGGCCAGGATCCCTGGAACCCCCCGAGCCGCTACCTCCATGAGCCGCGCTACGACGCCATGGAGCGCTACCTCGACCGCACCGGCCCGGAGGGCCGCGCCATGATGTGCTCCTCCGCGTCCGTCCAGGTGTGCGTGGACGCCGGGCACGAGGAGCCGGGTCCGCTCGGGCACGGGCGGCGCTGGTGGCTCGCGCACCAGCTGGGCGCGGTGCTGGTGGCCGCGTTCGCCCACTCGCCGATGGCCGAGGGCCGGTGCACCGGCTGGCGTTCCACGCGCCAGTCGCTGTGGGCCGGCATGGACCCCGGCCGCTCCAGCGCCCCGTCCCTGTACGGCGACCCGCGCGCCGCCTGGGCCCGGCACGTCCTGGACGCTCCGGTGATGTGCGTACGCGAGCCGGACGGGCCGTGGGGAGTGCCGGACGGCATGACCTTCCGCGACTGGACCCGCTCCGACGCGCCGCCCGGCCGGGAGGATCTGGAGTATCACCTCACCACCCTGTTCCCGCCGGTGCGGCCGCGCGGCCATCTGGAACTCCGCATGATCGACGCCCAGCCGGGCGACGACGGATGGATCGTGCCGCTCGCGGTGACGGCAGCCCTCTTCGACGACGCGGAGGCCGCCGAGACGGCGTACCGGACGGTGAAACCCCTTGCGGAGCGGGCGGGTTCGCGGCCCGCCCCGTGCAATCCGCTGTGGGACGCGGCCGCCCGGTCCGCGCTCACCGACCCGGACCTGCACGAGGCCGCCCTCACCTGTTTCAGGGCCGCGGCCGAGGCGCTGCCCCGGCTGGGCGCCAGTGCCGAAGTGCAGGACGCCGTCGCGCAGTTCACCGACCGCTACGTCGCCCGCGGCCGCTGCCCGGCCGATGATCTGCTCAGCCAGTTCCACGGGAAGGACGACCGCACATGACCGCCCCCGACGCACTCACGGACCCCGAGGCGCTCCGCGAGCGGGCCCGGGACACGCTGACCACGGCGCGCGAGCGGACCGCGCTCCTCACGTCCTGCGTGGAGGAGCCCGAACTGACCGCGCAGCACTCGCCGTTGATGTCCCCACTGGTGTGGGACCTCGCGCACATCGGCAACCAGGAGGAGCTGTGGCTGCTGCGCGCGGTCGCGGGGCGTGACGCGATCCGGCCGGAGATCGACGGGATCTACGACGCGTTCGAGCACTCGCGCGCCGAGCGCCCCTCGCTGCCGCTGCTGCCGCCGGACGAGGCCCGCCGCTATGTCGCCGAGGTGCGCGGGCGGGCCCTGGACGTGCTGGAGAGCACACGCTTCGACGGCACGCGGCTGACCGAGGCGGGCTTCGCGTTCGGGATGATCGCGCAGCACGAACAGCAGCACGACGAGACGATGCTGATCACCCATCAGCTGCGCAAGGGCCCGGCGGCCCTCACCGCGCCGGACCCCGCGCCCGCCCCGCTGGACACCGGCCCTGCCGAAGTCCTGGTCCCCGGCGGCCCGTTCACGATGGGCACGTCCGCCGAGCCGTGGTCGCTGGACAACGAGCGGCCCGCACACCGGCGCGAGGTCGCCCCGTTCTTCATCGACACCACCCCGGTGACGAACGGCGCGTTCCAGGCCTTCATCGAAGACGGCGGCTACGACACCGAGCGCTGGTGGACGCCGCAGGGCTGGGACCACATCCGCGCGCACGGGATCGACGCGCCGCTGTACTGGCGACGGGAGGGCGGGCAGTGGCTGCGGCGGCGCTTCGGCGTCACTGAGGCCGTCCCGCCCGACGAGCCGGTGCTGCACGTGTGCTGGTACGAGGCGGACGCGTACGCGCGCTGGGCGGGGCGTCGGCTGCCCACCGAGACCGAGTGGGAGAAGGCGGCCCGCCACGACCCGGTCTCCGACCGTTCCCGGCGCTACCCGTGGGGCGACGCCGACCCGACACCCGAGCACGCCAACCTCGGGCAGCGGCATCTGCGTCCGGCCCCGGCCGGCAGCTATCCGCAGGGTGAATCTCCGCTCGGCGTACGGCAGTTGATAGGCGACGTCTGGGAGTGGACGGCGAGCGACTTCCTGCCGTACTCCGGCTTCTCGGCGTTCCCGTACAAGGAGTACTCGGAGGTGTTCTTCGGGCCGGAGTACAAGGTGCTGCGCGGCGGTTCGTTCGCCGTGGACGCGGTGGCCTGCCGGGGCACGTTCCGCAACTGGGACTACCCGATCCGGCGGCAGATCTTCTCCGGGTTCCGTACGGCCCGCTCCGCGGAGGATGTCTGATGTGCCGTCATCTGGCGTACCTGGGGCCCGAGGAGCCGCTCGGCAGGCTCCTCGTCCAGCCGCCGCACAGCCTCTTCCGGCAGTCCTGGGCACCCCGGCGTCAGCGGCACGGCACCGTCAACGCCGATGGTTTCGGGGTGGGTTGGTACGCCGAAGGGGATCCCGTTCCGGCGCGCTACCGGCGCACCGGGCCCATCTGGGGGGACCAGTCCTTCGCCGACCTGGCGCGGGTGGTGCGCTCGGGGGCACTGCTCGCGGCGGTGCGGGACGCGACCGTCGCGGGCGCGGACGGGGAGGCCGCGGCGGCACCGTTCGCCGCGGGCGCCTGGCTGTTCAGCCACAACGGGGCGGTCGCCGGGTGGCCGCGCTCGCTCGCCCCGCTCGTCACGACCCTGCCGCCGCTCGAGATCCTCTCGCTGGAGGCGCGCTGCGACTCGGCCCTCGTCTGGGCGCTGCTGCTGCACCGGCTGCGCAGCGGTGACGAGGCGGGGCAGGCACTGGCCGACACGGTGCTGGAGGTCGCCGAGGCGGCCCCGGGCTCGCGGCTCAACCTGCTGCTCACCGACGGCGAGACGATCACCGCGACGGCCTGGGGCGACACCCTCTGGTATCTCTCCGAGCCCGGCCGCCGCACCGTCGTGGCCTCCGAGCCGTACGACGACGACCCGCACTGGCAGGAGGTGCCGGACCGCACGCTGCTCGCGGCGAGCCGCACCGACGTTCTGCTCACCCCGCTCAAGGAGCCCCACGAGAAGCCCGAAACCGGCGGCCCGCCCGAACCGGGCGACGCGCACGACCACCTGGCACCCGCCACACCCAAGGAGCCCCGTACGTGAGCCCGTTCCTTCTCACCCGCACCCTGCCCGAGGACGCCACCGACGCGGCCCTGCGCACCGACGTCCTGCACGGCCTCACCGGCACGCCCAAGACGCTGCCGCCGAAGTGGTTCTACGACGCGCACGGCAGCGAGCTCTTCGACAAGATCACCGAACTGCCCGAGTACTATCCGACCCGCGCCGAGCGGGAGATCCTGATCGCCCGGGCCGCCGAGATCGCCGCGGCGACGGGCGCCCGCACACTCGTCGAGCTGGGTTCCGGCTCGTCGGAGAAGACCCGGCACCTGCTGGACGCGCTGCCGGGCCTGCACACGTATGTGCCGGTCGACGTGAGCGAGAGCGCGCTCACCCAGGCCGGGCAGGCGCTGATCGCCGAGCAGCCGGATCTGGCCGTGCACGCGCTGATCGCCGACTTCACCGGCGGTCTGGCCCTGCCGGGCACGCCCGGGCCGCGGCTCGTGGCGTTCCTGGGCGGCACGATCGGCAATCTGCTGCCCGCCGAACGCGCCGCGTTCCTGGCCTCCGTACGGTCCCTGCTGTCCCCGGGCGACGCCCTGTTGCTCGGTACCGACCTGGTCAAGGACGAGTCGGTCCTTGTGGCGGCGTACGACGACGCGGCCGGGGTGACGGCCGCGTTCAACAAGAACGTGCTCGCCGTCGTCAACCGTGAACTCGGCGCCGACTTCGACCCCGACGCCTTCTCCCATGTCGCCCTCTGGGACGCCGAGCACGAGTGGATCGAGATGCGGCTGCGCGCGCTGACCGCGCAGACGGTGAAGATCCCCGCCCTCGACCTCGCCGTCGACTTCGCGGACGGCGAGGAACTGCGCACCGAGATCTCGGCGAAGTTCCGCGAGGAGGGCGTGCGCTCGGAACTGGCCGCGTCAGGGCTGGAGTTGACCCATTGGTGGACGGACGAGAAGAACCGGTTCGCACTGTCGCTGAGCGTGGCCGGGTGAGGCGCACCGGCCTTCCGGAGGAACGGGGCTCACTCCTGACCGCCCTTCAGCGTCTCGGTGATCCGGCGTGAGGCGCGCCGGGCCTCGGTCGCCGGGTCGGATCCGGTGAGGACCTTCGTCATGTAGTCCTTGATCGGGTTGTCTGCCTCGACGGCTGCCCAGTCGGGGGAGGAGGGGGTCGCCCGGCCCTGTGCGGCGCCCGCCGCCATGGCCGCGACTCCCTCCTCACCGGCGACCGCGCTCGCCAGGCTCGTCTTGTTCGGCACGTAGTTCATGGTCCGGGCGAGCTCGGTCTGCCACTTGGCGCCGGCCAGCGCGGCGACGACGGCGACGGCTCCCTGGCGGTTGTCGGTCGTCTTGCGCACCACGAGGTCGGAGCCGCCGGTGAACACGGCACCCGGCTCCCCGGCCGTCTTGCCGGGCACGGGGAAGAAGCCCAACTTCGCCTCCAGGTCCGGGTTCTGCCGCACGATGGCCTGGGCGAGCCCGGGCACGGCCACGAGCTGCGCCACGTGCCCCCGGGCGAACACCCCGGCCTGCGGCGGGTGTTCCTCATCCGCGGTCGCAGGCCCGTCACCGAGGGCCTGGAGGCGCCGGTAGAAGTCCATGCCGCGCAGCGCGGCGGGCGTCTGCAGGGTCCCCTCCCAGTGCCCGACGCTCTCCTTCGCGAGATCGCCGCCCTCGTCCCAGATGAACCCGGCCAGGGTGTACCAGTCCTGTCCGGCCAGGTAAATACCTTGGTTCCCACCGGAGTTGAGCCGCTCGGTGTCCGCCAGCCACTGCTCGCGGGTGACCGGCGGCCGTTTGATGCCGGCCTCGGCGAACAGGTCCTTGCGGTAGATGACGACGCGGTTGGCGGCGTACCACGGGATGCCGTACTGGTGGTTGCGGACCTGGCCGGGGTCGGCAAGGCCGGGGAGCCAGCCGTCCGAGCCCCAGTCGCGCACCGACTCCAGGGTCAGGTCGTCCAGGCCGCCCTTGTCGACGTACTGCGCGACCTGTGTGTTGCCGACCTCGATGACGTCGGGCGCGCCCGCGTCGTCCCGCTTGAGCGCCGCCTCGACCTTCTCGCCGATCCCGGTCCACTGCTGGATGCGGATGTCGAGGTCGAGATCCCCGTGCTCCTGCTCGAACGCCTTCGTGAACCGCTCCAGGAACGCCGGGGACGCGCTGTCCTTCATCAGCCACACCGTGACGGTCCGCCGCTCGGTCCCTCCTCCCGGAAGGACACCGCACGCGGTGAGCAGGGAGGCGGATACACAGAGAAGGGCGAGGAGGCGACGTCTCACGAGGGGTCCTGTTCTGCCTTGTCCGCCTTGCGGACAGGGGACGGGAGGCCCGACGTGGGGGACGAGCTCGGCGCTCGTACGGGTGTGCTGGATTTTGGTATGGACCAATCCGGCCGTCAAGGGCGGATCCGGCCACCGAGACGGCGAAAGGGGCCGCACTTCGCCGCCGTACGCAAGGCATGCGGGCGCCGTACGGGGTAGGAAGCACCCGGAGAGGTCGCTTCCGGCCCTCCGACATCTCGCGGACCGCCGCGCCGTGGGGCACCGTGGAATGACGCGTGGCACACCCGCCACGGCGGAGAGGAGTTCCCGCATGTCCGACCACACGTACCGGGTCACCGAGATCGTCGGCACCTCGCCCGAGAGCGTCGACAAGGCCATCCGCAACGGCATCGCCCGCGCCTCGCAGACCCTGCGCAACCTGGACTGGTTCGAGGTCACACAGGTCAGGGGGCAGATCGAGAACGGGCAGGTCCAGCACTACCAGGTCGGCCTGAAGGTCGGCTTCCGACTGGAGGACGCGGACTAGCTCCCGAACGAGCGAACCGGGCGATTACCGGGCGGACCACTGAGGATCACCCCGCCATCGGCGGAGGCACCCTCAGGTCCGCCCCTCCCGCTCCTGCGCGTCCTTGAGCGCCGCGGACGCGGCCGCCCAGCGCGCCCGCACGACGGAGAAGCCGGCCCGCTGCGCGTCGTCGCACACGAGCTCGTCGTCGTCCACGAGGACGCGGATCTCGCGGTCACGGGCGAGCCGGCGGAGGATCTCCAGCTTGGTGCGCCGGGCGGGCCTGCGGTCGTCGTTGCGCCGCATCCAGATGCGCCCCTCCGGCAGCCCCTGCGCGGCCAGCCAGTCGACGGTGTCGCGGCGGCAGCGCTCGGGACGGCCGGTGAGGTAGACGACCTCGCACTCCTCCGCGCTCTTCAGCGCGAGCGCAACGCCCTCGGCGAGCGGCGGATCCTGCGGCGCCGCCGCGAAGAACGCGGCCCAGTCCCTTGGCTTGCGCTCCAGAAACCGCTGCCGGTGGGCGCTGTCGGCGAGCGTGCCGTCGAGGTCGAACACGGCGAGCGGTCTGGTCCTGCTGTTCTGCGTCACACGGGCCAGCCTAGACAGCGCCGGGGGTGACCGGCGCGCGGCGGTACGGCGCCCTCGCCGGTCGCCCCCGGCGAGTGCGCATGCGCCGCGATCTCACATCACTTCCGTACGGCAAGCCCCGCGAGGGCCGCTGCGGTTCGGCGCCCGCACTGGCGAGCGGGACACCACGACACATACCGCTCGCCGCATGAACTCCCGCTCGCACCAGCGAGGTTCGCCTCCTGGAGACCCGTCCGATCCATTGACGTGCACACGCCCACCCCCTACAGTCCGACCGGTTTTCCGAACCTCGTTCGGTATACCGACCAACCGTTCAGCACCTCCACCAACTACCCGACCCGCTATCTGCGGCACTCCAACTACCGGCTGGTGCTGGATGCCAACGACGGCACCACGAAGTTCGCGCAGGATGTGACGTTCTAACGGACGGCGGGCCTGGCCGACGCCTCATGGTCATCCGTCCGTTCCCGCAACTCCCCTGACCGTTACGTCCGGAACGCAGAATACGTCCTGCACATCGACGCGATCTTGACCGGCGCAGCCACGTCCGACGCCATACCGGGGTCGGCCACCAGCCGCTCCGAACCCCACCCCCCGCACCCCCAGGAGCCTCCCCCATGCCTCGCGTTCGCAGACTCCTCGCCTCCCTGGCGGCGACAGCCGCCACCCTCGGCGGCCTCACCGCGGCCGCACCCGCCGCGGCGGCCGCCGACTCGGGCTCGTTCAGCGTGTTCAGCTACAACGTCGCCGGACTCCCGGAGTCGCTGTCCAGCGCCTCGACCCCGCGGGACACCAGCACGACGGAGATCGGCCGCCGTATCGCGCCGTACGACATCGTGAACGTCCAGGAGGACTTCAACTACCACGCCTACCTGTACTCCACGGACACCCACGCCTACCGCACCGCGACCAGCGGCGGCGCGGGCATCGGCAGCGGCCTCAACACCGTCTCCAACTACGCCTGGGACGGCGACGACTTCGAGCGCTCCCACTGGAACTCCTGCCAGCTCGACTCGGGCGACTGCCTCACCCCCAAGGGCTTCACCTTCATGCGTGAGCGCCTCGCCGAGGGCGTCTACGTCGACTTCTACAACCTGCACACCAACGCCGGCACCAACGACGGCGACGAGGCCTCCCGCGCCGACAACCTCAAGCAGCTGACCTCGTTCATCGGCACGCACTCGGCCGGCAACGCCGTCGTCGTGATGGGTGACACCAACACCCGCTACACCCGATCCGCCGACACCATCGCCGAGTTCGCCGCCTCCAACGGGCTGACCGACGCCTGGGTGAAGCTCATACGCGGCGGCTCCGCCCCCGCCAAGGGCAGCGACGCGCTGGTCTGCGACCAGACCGGACCCACCGTGCCCAACACCTGCGAGGTCGTCGACAAGATCCTCTACCGGGGCAGCAGGTTCATCACCCTCAACGCCACGTCGTACAACAACGAGCACGCCTCGTTCCTCAACTCCGAGGGCAAGATGCTCTCCGACCACGACCCGATCACCGCGAAGTTCTCCTGGTCGCGCAACTCCGCCTTCCAGCTCAGCGACCAGTTCGGCGGGCCGCACGGCGACTACTTCAACGACATCGACCGGGTTCCCGCCGCCGCCCGGGCCACCACCCTTTCCCTGCGCGGCGCCGCGCGCGTCGACCAGATGGGTCTGACCCTGAGCAACGGCACGACGCTCACCCACGGCGGCACTGGCGGCACCGCCTCCTCGCTGACGCTCGGCAGTGACGAGTACGCGACGTCGGTCCAGCTGTGCCAGGGCTCGAAGGACGACCACACACGGATCTTCTACGCGAAGTACACGACCAACCTCGGCCGCACCCTGGCCACCGGCACGACCACGTCCGACTGTGTGACCCGCACCGCGCCGTCCGGCTGGCAGATCGCCGGCTTCCACGGCCGCGGCGGCGACGAGGTCGACAAGATCGGCTTCATCTACACCCAGCGCTGAGCGACGGCACCCACGTGACGCGAGAGGGCCCGGGGATCCTTCCTCGGGCCCTCTCGTGCATCGGACCCGGATGGCGGGGCACTCGGCAGTGTGCGCACACGCCACAGGCGTACGGTGATTCGTGAGGAGCGTGGACATGACGACCTTCCGGCCCGGCACGTCGGCCACCACCGGCCACAAGCCCGGCTGGGCGGCGCTGGGGGCCTGCGCGGTCGCGGCGGCGACCGCACTCTCCGGCTGCGGAACCGAGCACGGCTCGGGCGCGCCGTCGCAGCGGCTTCCCGGCACGGGCGAGCCCGCCTCCGCGGCCCGCACCCCGAGCACCTCCACGCCGCCCGCCGGCAGCGTCACGCCCTCCCGCACCGGCTCGTCCCGGCCGCGCACCGCCTCCGTCTCCCCCACGTACGGTTCCGCCGGCACCCGCTGCCACACCTCCGAACTGCGCGCATCCGTCGGCCGCAACGACCCGGGCGCCGGGCAGGAGAACTTCCCCCTCGTCCTGACCAACCGCTCCCAGCACACCTGCACCCTGCACGGCTATCCGGGAGCGGCCTTCGTCGACGCGTCCGGGAAGCAACTGGGCCCGGACCCCAAGCGGTCCTCGGGCACGCCCGCCACTCTCACACTGGCGCCCGGGCAGAGCGCCTCGGCCGGTCTGACGTTCTCCAACCCGCAGGTCAGCGGCGCCCGTTCGGCGACGCCCGCCGCCCTGCTCGTCACGCCACCCGACGAGCGGGACTTCCTCAAGGTGCCGTGGACACAGGGCGCGGTCCCGGTGTCCGGCAACTCCTCGTCGGTCTTCCTGACGGTCGTGCGCTCAGGAGCGGGCGCCTGAGCACGCTACGACCTCCGGATCAGCGCTGGCCTCCGTAGCCGTATCCGTAGCCGCCATAGCCGTAGCCGTAACCCCCGTAGCCATAACCGCCGTAGCCGGTGCCGCCGTACCGGCCTGTCCCGTAGCAGTAGTTGGGGTAGTAGCAGCTGCTCCCCCCGGGATACGTGGGATTCGTCGGATTCGTGGAGTACGTGGGATGCGCGGACGGCGCGGTCGTCTTCGGTGTCGAGGGCGTGGGGGTGGGCTTGGTCGTCGGCGCGGTGGACGACGACGTGGTCGAGTGACGGGGAGGGCCGGAGGGCTCGGGGGCCGGGGAGGTGTCCTCGGAGTCCCAGTTGACCACCTCCATCTGGAGGGCGGGTCCCGACGTGTCGAGCGTCCAGCGCTGGGGCGCCGCGTCGTCGCGGGACTTGAGAACGAGTGCCGCCTTCTCCTTGGCGGAAGCGGGGGTCAGCGCGAGGTCCTGGTTCCAGCGCGGTACGAGGGCGCCCTGAAGGGTGAAGTCGTAGCGCACGTTCTTCGTGTCCGGCTTCGACGGGCCCGTGCACGGCGCCAGTTGGACCGAGTAGCCGAGGTGGGAGTCGAGGCACAGGTCGGGGGCGTCCTGGAGCCGCAGCAGTCCGTCGGACTCGTACGACCATCGCGGGCTGGCCTCCGAGCCGCACGAGGCGAGTTCGGTCTCCGTACCGACCGCGGCCTTGTTGCCGACGAGACCGATACACAGCCCGGTCGCGGCGTTCCGGAGTCGGCCGCTCATGGCGCCGTTCGCCGAGTCGCCGCTGCCGATCCAGGACGGGTTGCCGCCCGGCCCCCGGCCCGTGCCCGAACTGGCCGCATCCGTGGGCGTGTTGCCGGACATCCCGTCGTCGCCCGAACCGAGGGCGGACCACAGGACGAGCGGGACCAGCACCAGGCCGCTCACCGTCAGCACGGCCAGCGTGAGGTTGCGGCGGCGCACGGAACGACGCGGGGCCTTGTGGGTCGGCGGTCGCGCGTCCCGTCGCCCTTCGGCCCGCGGGGGCCGGTGGCCGGCAGGCGTGTGCTGTACGCCGGCGGTCGCGGCGGATATGCCGGAGCCCACGTCTGCAGCCACGCCTGGGCCTGTGCCGGGCGTTTCGGCGGCCCCGGTCGGCGTCACTTCGACGATGGCCCCGGTCGGCGCCACTTCCACCTCGGCGGCGGCGCGGGCCGCACGGGCTTCGAGGTAGGCCCGCGCGCCCCAGCCGAGCACGGACTCGGCGAGGGGGACGGCGAGTTCGCCGTTGAACTGGTTCAGCTGGTCGGCGGCGTAGCGGCAGTGCTCGCAGCGGGCCATATGAGCTCGCAGGTCGGGGTCGAGATCGACGCCGCCGCGCCGGACGGACACGTCGAGCATGCGGCTGTAGCGTCGGCACTCCTGCTCGGGGGCCAGTTCTCGATGGACCTCCATGCAGGCCTCGCGCAGACGTTCGCGAGCGCGCGCCAGCTCCACGGCGGCGTCGTCGAGGTCGAGGCCCAACAGGGCGGCGGGCACCTCCAGCTGCTCGGACTCGACCTCCGTGTGCCACAGGAGGCAGCGGCTGGGCTCCCGAAGCCGCTGAAACGCCCGGGACAGCAGGCGCCTGTTCTCGCGCGGGAGGAGCCGCGCGGCAGCCCGCTCGCCGCCCGAGCCGGTCCGCAATTCGGGGTGGAGCAGCGTGTGCCGTTTGTCCGCGTCCCATTCGGCGGCGATCCGGCGCACGGTGACCAGCAGTTGCGGACGCCATGCCGTCGCAGGACCGGTTTGCCGTAGCGTGTCCCCGAACAGGCGCGTGAATGCCGCCGTGGTGAGGATTCCCGCGGGGCGTACGCCATCGGTGCACAGGCGTGCGTAAGAGAAGACGGCTTCCCAGTGCCGGTCCAGAAGTTCCCCGACGGGATAGTGCGAGGGCCTCTTCCCGGGGTTCTTCTTCAAGTCGGCCGCGAGCTGTCCGTCCGTCATTTCGAACATCCGGCCCGGGGTGGGGGGTTCCGACTGGGCTGGGTCATTCACGTTCGCTTTCCTCCCAAAGGTAACGCCAGAATTAGTCCATACCAATGGGTATGTAGCCCGCCCGACGACACGGAAGGACTACCCATGGGGGGTTGATGTCTCGAACTCCCCCCTCTCACAGCTCTTTTGAAGCGAGGAGGGGTCGGGCGCATCGCACGCGTACAGAGAGAAGGAATTTGTCTGCACGCCGACAGGGCACACCTTTGCACAGGCCACCGAGGCGAAACAAGAGATCCTGTCAATTTCCTATTCGCATCCCGAGTGCAGCGATTGACAGAACGTCAGCGAAGACGTCTCGAAAAGAAATACGCAATCCCTGCGGTCCGGAGAAGTCGCGCCGGCCGACCGCACCAACAGCTCCGCCCCGACGGCCGCCGCCGACGGAACCACGCAGAACACGGTGTTCCCGGATCGCGCCACGGAAGTCGCCCAAGTCCGCATCGACGGGCACATCGAACCCCCACCGAACGCCGCCGACCCGCACACACTCACCCACCAGGCGAACGTTCCACCGACCCGAAAAGCCCCGACACTTCTCATTGACGGCATGGCATGCCCATGCAATCCTCCGACATGGGAGCGCTCCCAAAATGCCACCGCCCGCACGCCCGTGGCGGTGTTCGCCCTATTCGCCTCATCCCCGCCGGGAGCCGCTCATGCCTGAATTCCCCTTGCCCCGCCGCCGTCTCACGCACATGGCAGTCGCCCTGCTGACCGGGGCCTTACTCTCCGGCGGTCTCGCGCTCGCCCCGGGTGCGGCCGGGCTCCCCGCCGCACCCTCCGCCGAGGCTGCGTCCCCAACTCCCGTACGGGTCAACCAAGTCGGCTATCTTCCCAACGGCCCCAAGCGCGCGACCGTGGTGACCGCAGCCACCGAGCCGCTCACCTGGCAGCTGCGCAACGCATCCGGCGCGACGGTCGCTTCGGGCTCCACCGTGAACCGCGGCCCGGACGCCGCTTCCGGGCAGTCGACCCAGGTGGCGGACTTCTCCGCGTACAAGCGGGCGGGCACCGGGTACGTCCTGGTGGTCGACGGGCAGAGCAGCGAACCCTTCGACATCCGCACGGACCTCTACGACGGACTGCGCTCCGACTCGCTGGCGTTCTTCTACCACCAGCGCAGCGGCATCCCCATCGAGGCATCCCTGGTGGGCCCGGCGTACGCGCGCCCGGCCGGTCACCTCGGTGTCGCACCGAACCAGGGCGACACCGACGTGCCCTGCCAGGCCGGGGTGTGCGACTACACCCAGGATGTCAGGGGCGGCTGGTACGACGCGGGGGACCAGGGCAAGTACGTGGTCAACGGCGGCATTTCGACATGGCTGGTGGTCAACTCCTTCGAGCGGGCGAAGAGATCGGGTCAGGCGTCGGCGCTGGGCGACTCGACGCTGCGCGTGCCCGAGCGCGGCAACCGCGTGCCGGACGTCCTGGACGAGGCGCGCTGGGAGCTCGACTTCCTGATGCGGATGCAGATACCGGAGGGCAAGCCGTACGCCGGGATGGCCTTCCACAAGGTGCACGACGCCGCCTGGACCGGTCTGCCCACCCGCCCCGACCAGGACTCCCAGCCGCGCGAGCTGCACCGCCCGTCCACCGCGGCCACTCTCAACCTGGCGGCCGCGGCGGCCCAGTGCGCGCGCGTCTACCGGCCCTACGACGCCAAGTTCGCCGACCGGTGCCTGGTCGCGGCCAAACGCGCCTGGACCGCCGCGCAGGCCAACCCGGCGCTGTACGCACCGGATTCGGACAGCACCGGCGGCGGCGCGTACGGCGACACGCGCGTCACCGACGAGTTCTACTGGGCCGCCGCCGAGTTGTACGCCACGACCGGCAAGAGCACCTATCGCAGCGCGGTCACCTCCTCGCCCTGGCACACGTCGGCCGACGCCTTCGCTCCGCTGGGCTTCAGCTGGGCGGACACCGCCGCGCTGGGGCGGCTCACCCTGGCGACCGTCCCCAACAAGCTTCCGGCCTCCGACATCGCGCGTGTGCGCAAGTCGGTGACGGCCGCGGCGGACGGCTATCTGTCCACGATGGCCGGCCAGGGCTACGCGGTCCCGGTCCCCGCCACCGGATATGTCTGGGGCTCCAACAGCGTGGTCACCGACAACGCGATCGTCATGGCCGTCGCCCATGAGCTGACCGGCGCCAAGCGCTACCGCACCGGCGTACTGGAGTCGATGGACTACCTGCTGGGCCGCAACGCCCTCAACCAGTCGTACGTCACCGGGTACGGCGAGCAGTACTCCCACAACGAGCACCACCGCTTCTGGGCGCACCAGTACGACGCCTCGCTGCCCAACCCTCCGGCGGGCGCGCTGGCGGGCGGACCCAACAGCGGGCTTCAGGACCCGGTCGCGCAGGAACAGCTGCCCGGATGCGCGCCCGCGGCCTGCTACATCGACGACATCGGCTCGTACTCGACGAACGAGGTGGCCATCAACTGGAACGCTCCGCTGGCATGGCTCGCCTCGTACGCCGCCGAGCGGCACCCCGCCGTACGGCCACAGGACTCCTGACGACGACGAACGGGCATCCGCGTCAGTGACCGCTGATCGCCCGGGGCGTGTACGGCTGCTCCAGCTGTTCGATCTCCTTCTCGGTGAGCTCCAGGTCGAGGGAGGCGACGGCGTCGTCGAGGTGCTCGGGCTTGGTGGCACCGACGATGGGCGCGGTCACGGCGTCCTGGTGCAGCAGCCAGGCGAGGGCGATCCGGGCGCGCGGCACGTCGCGTTCGGCGGCGATCCGGGCGACGGCGTCGACGATCTCCCGGTCGCCCTCCTGGTACAGGTTCCTGCCGAACGCGTCGGTCCGGCTGCGCGCGGTGGCCGCGCCCCAGTCACGGGTGAGGCGACCGCGCGCGAGCGGGCTCCAGGGCACCACGCCGACGCCCTGGTCCTGGCACAGCGGCAGCATCTCGCGTTCCTCCTCGCGGTAGAGGAGGTTGTAGTGGTTCTGCATGGACACGAACCGCGTCCAGCCGTTCGCCCGTGCCGTGTACTGCGCCTTGGAGAACTGCCAGGCGTACATCGAACTCGCCCCGATGTAGCGGGCCTTGCCCGCCTTGACCACATCGTGCAGCGCTTCCATCGTCTCCTCGACGGGGGTGACCGGGTCGAAGCGGTGGATCTGGTAGAGGTCCACGTAGTCGGTGCCCAGGCGGCGCAGGCTGTGGTCGATCTCCGTCATGATCGCCTTGCGGGACAGTCCGCGGCCGTTGGGGCCCTCGTGCATCGCGCCGTTCACCTTGGTCGCGAGGACGATCTCGTCGCGGTTCGCCAGGTCCGTCAGCGCTCGGCCGACGATCTCCTCGCTGGTGCCGTCGGAGTAGACGTTCGCGGTGTCGAAGAAGTTGATCCCGGTATCCAGCGCCCGGCGGATCAGCGGGCGCGACGCCTCCTCGTCGAGGGTCCACTCGTGCGGGCCGCGGCCGGGGATGCCGAAACTCATGCAGCCCACGCAGATCCGGGACACGTCCAGACCCGTCGCACCGAGCTTCACGTACTGCATGCTCATTCCTGCCTTCCCTGGTTGCCTGGATCCCTGGTTGCCTGAGGATCGACGCCGACGCCCTGATCCCTGCCCGCCACGCGGGTGGCGAAGCCGCCCCACCCGCGCTTCCGCGGGAACCTCGGCGGAATTTCACCCGGCCGAGGCCGGTTGACGCCACTGTGATCAGCAGCGAGACGGCGACTTCAGGCACCGGTCCCTCCGGTGCGGCCACTGCGGACACCGGTCCTTCCGGCGCGCCCGCTCCGGACCGGCAGCACCGCGGCTCCCCGGGGGCCCCGGGGCCGCGCCGTGCTGCCGTACGGCTGTCCGTGCTCGACCGCTCCCGCACCCGCGAGGGGCACGAGGACGGCGAGGCGCTGCGTGACACCGTGCGCCTGGCCCAGGACCTGGAGGCGCTCGGCTACCACCGCATCTGGGTCTCGGAGCACCACGGCGTCCCCGGCGTGGCCGGCTCCGCGCCGACCGTGCTGGCCGCCGCGGTCGCCTCGGCCACCCGCACGATCCGGGTCGGCACCGGCGGCGTGATGCTGCCCAACCACCAACCGCTCGTCGTCGCCGAGCAGTTCGGAGTCCTGGAGTCCCTGTTCCCCGGGCGGATCGACATGGGCCTGGGCCGCTCCGTCGGCTTCACGGACGGGGTGCGCAAGGCGCTCGGCCGGGACAAGGACGACGCCGATGACTTCTCCGGGCAGCTGGCCGAACTGCTCGGCTGGTTCCGCGACACCTCGCCGACCGGTGTGCGCGCACGGCCTGCGGAGGGCCTGACCGTGCCGCCCTTCGTCCTCGCGATGGGCGAGGGCGCCACGATCGCGGCACAGGCGGGCCTCCCGATGGTCATCGGCGACCTGCGCAACCGCGAGAAGATGCAGCGCGGCATCGACCACTACCGGGCGGCCTTCCGCCCCTCCCCCTGGGCGTCGGAGCCGTACGTCGTCATCTCGGGCACCATCGCGGTCGCCGCCACCCCCGAGGCGGCACACCGCCTGCTGCTGCCCGAGGCCTGGTCGATGGCCCGCTCCCGCACACAGGGCACATTCCCGCCCCTGCCGCCCGCCGAGCGTGTCGAGGACCTCACGATGACCGACAAGGAGCGGGGCTTCTACGAGTCCGGCCTGACCGGCCACATCGCCGGAACCGAGGACCAGGTCGCCCACGAGCTGGAGACAGTGATCAAGGAGACCGGCGCGCAGGAGGTGCTGGTCACGACCAGTACGTACGACCGCAACGCCCTGCTGGACTCCTACCGGAGACTCGCCCGGGTCGCGGGACTGAGCCCGGCCTAGAATTGTGGGGTTTGTCCGCCGGCCCGGTCCGCACCCGGGCCCCACGCCCCGCAGGAGTCCCGCCGATGCCCAGCCCGCACGACTCGTACGTCCGTGTCCGGGGCGCCCGCGAGCACAATCTGCGGGGTGTGGACGTAGACATCCCGCGTGACGTGCTCGCGGTCTTCACCGGTGTCTCCGGCTCCGGCAAGTCCTCGCTGGCCTTCGGGACGATCTACGCGGAGGCGCAGCGGCGCTACTTCGAGTCGGTCGCGCCGTACGCACGGCGGCTGATCCACCAGGTCGGGGCGCCGAAGGTCGGGGACATCACGGGGCTGCCGCCCGCGGTCTCGCTCCAGCAGCGCCGGTCCGCGCCCGGCTCGCGTTCGTCCGTGGGGACGGTCACCAATCTCTCCAACTCGCTGCGGATGCTGTTCTCGCGGGCGGGCGACTATCCGCAGGGCGCCGAGCGCCTCGACTCGGACGCCTTCTCGCCGAACACGGCGGCCGGGGCGTGCCCGGAGTGCCACGGACTCGGTCAAGTGCACCGTACGACCGAGGAGTTGCTGGTCCCGGATCCCTCGCTGTCGATCCGCGAGGGGGCCATCGCCGCATGGCCGGGCGCCTGGCAGGGCAAGAACCTGCGCGATGTGCTCGACACGCTGGGGTACGACGTTGACCGGCCGTGGCGCGAGCTGCCCGCGAAGGAGCGCGCGTGGATCCTGTTCACGGACGAGCAGCCGGTCGTCACCGTCCACCCGGTGCGGGACGCCGGACGCATCCAACGCCCTTACCAGGGAACGTACATGAGCGCCCGGCGCTATGTGATGAAGACGTTCTCCGACTCCAAGAGCCCGACCCTGCGAGCCAAGGCCGAGCGGTTCCTGGCCAGTTCGCCGTGTCCGGTGTGCGGGGGCAGCCGGCTGCGGCCCGAGGCGCTGGCCGTGACGTTCGCGGGCCGCACGATCGCCGAGCTGGCCGCGCTCCCGCTGGCGGAACTGGCCGAGGCCCTGCACGGGACGTCGGAAGCCGCCCGCGTGCTCACGGAGGACCTGAAGGCCCGCATCGCGCCCGTCACCGAGCTCGGCCTCGGCTATCTCAGCCTGGACCGCGCCACGCCCACCCTGTCAGCGGGCGAGCTGCAACGGCTGCGGCTGGCCACGCAGTTGCGCTCCGGGCTCTTCGGTGTCGTCTACGTCCTCGACGAACCGTCCGCCGGACTGCACCCGGCGGACACCGAGGCCCTGCTGACGGTCCTTGACCGGCTGAAGGCGGCGGGCAACTCGGTGTTCGTCGTCGAGCACCACCTCGATGTCGTGCGCGGCGCCGACTGGCTCGTCGACGTGGGCCCGCGCGCGGGCGAGCACGGCGGACGCGTCCTGCACAGCGGCCCGGTGGCCGCTCTCGCGGCGGTCGAGGAGTCGGCGACGGCCCGCTTCCTCTTCGACCGCTCCCCCGCTCCCCTACGCGAAGTGCGGGAACCGCGCGGGCAGTTGAAGGTCGGCCCGGTGACCCGGCACAACCTGCACGGGGTCACCGCCGAGTTCCCGCTCGGCGTGCTCACGGCCGTCACCGGCGTCTCCGGCTCCGGCAAGTCCACGCTCATCGGCGAGGTGACGGAGGAGCTGCCGGGCGTCGGGCGGCTCGTCTCCGTGGACCAGAAGCCCATCGGCCGTACCCCGCGCTCGAACCTGGCGACGTACACGGGCCTGTTCGACGTCGTACGCAAGGTGTTCGCCGCGACGGACGAAGCCAAGCGGCGCGGCTACGGCGTGGGGCGCTTCTCCTTCAACGTCGCCGGCGGGCGCTGCGAGACCTGCCAGGGCGAGGGATTCGTCAGTGTGGAGCTGCTCTTCCTGCCGAGCACCTACGCGCCGTGCCCGGACTGCGGAGGGGCCCGCTACAACCCCGAGACCCTCGAAGTCGCCTACCACGGACGGAACATCGCCCAGGTGCTCGACCTGACGGTGGAGGCCGCGGCGGAGTTCTTCGCCGACACGGACACAGCCGCCGTCACCCGAAGCCTGACCACGCTCCTCGACGTCGGCCTCGGCTATCTGCGCCTCGGCCAGCCCGCGACGGAGCTGTCCGGCGGCGAGGCCCAACGCATCAAGCTGGCCTCGGAGTTGCAGCGCGTACGACGCGGCCACACCCTCTACGTCCTCGACGAACCGACGACCGGCCTGCACCCGGCCGACGTCGAGGTGCTGATGAGCCAGCTCCACGGCCTCGTCGACGCGGGCCACACCGTCGTCGTGGTCGAGCACGACATGGCCGTGGTCGCGGGCGCCGACTGGGTCATCGACCTCGGCCCGGGCGGCGGCGACGCGGGCGGACGGATCGTGGCGACGGGACCGCCGCGCGAGGTGGCCCGGGTGACCGGCAGCGCGACGGCTCCCTACCTTGCCCGCACGCTCCCACCCGGCGCATAGCCGACCCCGGGACGACGCCTCGCGGACTGGGGAGTCGTCCGGGCCGACAACGCACGAGACCCACCCCGCATACATGGGGTGGGTCTCGCATCCGAGCGCCGGGCAGGCCTTGCACCTGCATCTTCCCGCAGGAAGCGGGACGTCTTTCCTTGGACCACCAACGCATCACCGGACACCAGGAGTTCTGGCGACCAGCTCTGGATCAAGCATAGCTGATGCATCGGGTCCCACCGGCCGCTCCGGTTCCAGGCGCAGGAGGCGTACCGAAAAAGCGACCGGCGGTGCGGCCGTCGCCTGGCAGATGACGACGGCGGGACGACCACAATGAGTAGTACTCATTTCAAGAGCGGCAATATTACCGACGGGTTGAGCCAGTGACAGTGAGCGCGCTGACCGCCATGGCCAACCCCGCTGTCACCTGCAACATTCCCTGCCACGGGTGATGTGTGCGGCGCCGAGGCGAACCCATCCGCATGTCATCGATGTTGCGCGAGTGAAAAATAGATCTGCCTATCGCCTTGACTGGGATCCCCTCTTGCCTCGATAAATGCAACTCATAAGAAGCGGGGTTTGCAGGAGGGACACCACAGATGAGACCCCTACGCATCGGGGCGGGAACGGTCAAGGCGCTCGCAGCGGCAACTGTCGTCTTCGCGGCCGTGCTGCCCGCGCAACCCGCCTACGCGGCCACCACGAACTTCTACGTCGACCCCGTCAACGGCAGTGACACCAACTCAGGAACCAGCACCGCCGCGGCCTTCAAGACCGTCCAGGCTGCTCAGGCCGCAGTCCGAGCCGTCAACGCGAACATGTCCGACGACATCGTCGTGAACCTGCGCGGTGGCACCTACCCCCTCACCGCCCCGGTCACCTTCGGCACCAGTGACTCGGGCACGAACGGCCACACCGTTGTCTACCAGGCGTACAACGGTGAGACGCCCGTGATCAGCGGCGGCAAGGCGATCACCGGCTGGACCTCGGCCGCGGGCGGCGAGTACAAGGCACCCGTGGGCACGCTCAACTTCCGGCAGCTGTACGTCAACGGGGTCCGCGCCACCCGGGCCCGCTTCCCCGACGTCGGCTCGGACTTCCAGCTGCAGGGCAGTGACAAGCCCAACAAGCTGCTGAAGGTGCTCAGTTCGCAGGTCTCCAACTGGGACCACCTCAGCCAGGTCGAGATGATGCTGGAAACGCAGTGGGGCGAGAGCTTCCTGCGGCTGAAGTCGCTCAGCTCCAGCAACGGCATCACCAACGTGTCGATCCAGGACCATGAGGCGGGCATCCTGTTCCAGCGGCCCTTCCCGGTGCTCGCCGACGGCTCACCCCTGCACTTCGAGAACGCCCACGAGTTCCTCAACGAACCGGGCGAGTTCTATGTCGACACGGCCGCGCAGACCGTCTACTACAAACCGCGCCCCGGCGAGGACATGTCCACGGCCGCCGTGCAGGCGCCGACGCTCAGGACGCTTTTCGACGTCGAGGGCACGAGCCTCGGCAGTCCCGCCCACGACCTGCGCTTCTCCGGGATCACCTTCACCCGGACCACCTGGATGGAGGCGACCGACAACGGCTACCTCAACGGCCAGGGCGGCAACTACAACATCTCGGCCGACAACTCCAACAACCAGTACGTCGGTCGTCCGCCGGCCGGGGTCCAGGCCGCGAACGCCGACCGTGTCTCCTTCACGGGCAACACGTTCACGCACATGGGCGCCACCGCGCTCGACCTGCACCACGGCGTGCACGACAGCACCGTGACCGGCAACCTCATCTCCGACATCGCCGGCAACGGGATCACGGTCGGCAAGTTCTCCGACCCGACCGTGGAATACCACACCGTCTACAACCCGCCCACCTCGCCGGCCGGTGAGGACGCCCGGGAGGTGGTCAAGAACGTCACCGTCAAGAACAACCTGATCACCCGGATCGGTGAGGACTACCCGGGAACCGCCGCTATCAACGCGGGCTTCGTCAACAGCACCACCATCGAGCACAACGACATCTCCGACACTCCGTGGGCCGGCATCTCGCTCGGCTGGGGCTGGCAGTCGGCGGTCAACGCCGAAGGCAACAACAGCATCAGCTACAACCGCATCGGCAACGTGATGAACCGGCTCTGCGACTCCGCCGCCATCTACCACCTCTCGAACGACCCGGGCACGGTCCTCAACGGCAACTACGTCCACGACGTGGTACGAGGGCCGGCCGCCTGCGGCTCGGCCGTGGCCGGCCTCTACATGGACGAGGGGTCGAACAACATGACCCTTTCGAACAACGTGCTGTCGCACACCGACGGATTCATCAACCAGAACCGCAACGGCTCCAGCGTCACGCTCACCAACAACACGACGTCCGGCGACTCGGTCATCAAGGCCTCCGGTCTCGAGTCCGCCTACCGGGGGCTGGCGGCGAAGCTCGACCTCGCCCACAACAAGCCGGCGTCCTCCTCGTCGGTCTTCGGTTCCGGCTGGTCGGCCGGCAACGCCGTCGACAACGACGGCTCGACCGGCTGGTCGCCCACCGGGAGTGACGCCTCGGCGTGGTGGCAGGTCGACCTGGGACAGACCTACCAGCTCGGACAGCTCTCACTGACAACCCGTCAGGACCTGGACCAGTCCGAGACCCGCGGCAAGTTCGAGGTCCGGGCCTCCAACGACCCGTCCTTCGGCACCTACACCGTCCTGGGACGCCAGACGGAGACGCTGCCGCTCGCCTCGACGCTCACGGGCAACGTAGACGTCCGGCAGAAGTTCCGCTACGTGCGGGTCGCCAAGACCGACGGCGGGTACTTCTTCATCGCCGACTTCAGCGTCCAGCAGGCCGGCGGGGCGCTGGAGGACTCCACCGGTACGCCGAACATCAACCCGTCGACGAACTACACGATCAAGAACGTCAACAGCGGGCAGTTGATGGATGTCAACGCGGGGTCCACCGCCGACGGTGCGAGCGTCATCCAGTGGCCGAGCCACGGTGGTGCCAACCAGCAGTGGAACATCGTTCCGGTCAGTGGGCAGCTCTACAGGATCGTGAACAGGAACAGCGGCAAAGCTCTCGACATCAACGCCTCCAGCCATCGGAGGGGGACCGCGCTGCAGCAGTACACCTACGGCGGCGGCAGCAACCAGCTGTGGTACTTCGAGCCGACCAGCGGTGGGTACGTCATCCGCAACTTCGAGAGCAGGCAGATCCTGGAGGTGAACGGCGGATCGACGGCGAACGGAGCCACCGTCGCTCAGTGGATGCCCCTGAACCAGTCCAACCAGGCCTGGACGATCCAGTGACCGGGTGACCGGCAATGTTGAACCGCCCCTTCACGAAGGGGCGGTTCAACATTGCTGTCAGCCATTCGGATTCCGCTCGGTGAGCGCTGCCCGCGGCACGTCCGGCCTGATCAGCCCCTGAGCGCGGAGGTCGTCCCAGAGGGCCTCGGGGACGGTGCTCAGGTGCAGTTCCACGTTCCGTGTCACTTGCTCGGGACTGCGCATGCCGAGGGTGACGTTGACGACGCTGGGGTGGGTGTACGGGAAGGCGATCGCGGCGGCGGGCAGGGTGGTGCCGTGCGCCTCGCAGATCTCGGCGATCGCCAGCGCCCGCGCGACGAGCTCCGGCGGGGCGTCCTGGTAGTCGTACTGCATGCCCTCCGCGGGCCGGTCGGCGGAGAGCAGTCCCGAGTTGAAGACACCGGCCGCGACAACACTCTTGCCGAGTTCCCGCGCGGCGGGCAGGACGTCGTCCAGCGCGGACTGGTCCAGGAGCGTATAGCGCCCGGCGAGCATCACCACGTCGGCGGCGGTCTCGCGCAGGAAGCGGGCGAGCATCGCCGACTGGTTCATACCGGCGCCGATCGCGCCGATCACGCCCTGGTCGCGCAGGTCCGCGAGCGTGGGCATGGCTTCCCCGGCGGCCTGCCGCCAGTGGGCGTCCGGATCGTGGACGTAGACGATGTCGAGGCGGTCCAGGCCCGTGCGGGCGAGGGTGCCGTCGATCGACCGCAGGACGCCGGTGCGGCTGAAGTCCCAGCGGCGGCACAGGTCGTCGGGTACGGCGAAGCCCTCGTCGTCCATGCCACGGGGCCGGGGGTTGGGCACGAGCAGCTTGCCCGCCTTGGAGGAGATGACGTACTCGTCACGCCGGCGGCCCCGCAGGGCGGCGCCCAGGCGTTCTTCGGACAGACCGAGGCCGTAGTGCGGGGCGGTGTCGAAGTAGCGGATACCGGTGTCCCAGGCCGTGTCGACGGCGGCGAGCGCGTCCTCGGACGGAACGGCCTTGTAGAGGTTGCCGATGACGGCGCCGCCGAAGCCGAGTCCGGTGAGCGCCACGGGCGTATTGCGGATCTCGCGTTGCTGCAAGAAGTGCTCCTGCTCGGACAGGGGGCGGGTCGGTGTCGCAAGGTCAGCAGACGCGGATGAGTGGGGGAAGGCGGTAGAAGGTGGTCGCGGTGCCGGCGAGCACCGCGCGGGTCTCGGTGTCGGAGCAGCCGTCCAGGAGCTCGTCGACGGTGGCGGCCCAGCGGTTCCAGCCGCCCGCGAGGTTCGCGACCGGCCAGTCGGAGCCGAACATCAGGCGGCTGGGGCCGAAGGCGGAGAGCAGGATCTCCCACACCGGGCGGATGTCGTCGACGGCCCACTTCTCGTGGTCCGCCTCAGTGATCAGCCCCGACACCTTGCAGACCACGTGCGGGTGCGCGGCCAGCAGCCTCAACTGGCGCTCCCAGTCGGCCAGTTCACCGGCGGTGATCGACGGCTTGCCGGCATGGTTCAGTACCTGGGGCAGGCCGGGGAAACGCTCGGCCAGCCGGATCGCCTGGTCGAGCTGGTGGCTGCGGACCAGTACGTCGTAGCAGAGCCCGCGGTCCCGGGCCGCCGCCAACCCGCGTTCGACATCGGGGCGTTGAAGCCATGCCGGATCCGTCTCGCCCTGCACGAGATGACGCAGGGACCGCAGATACGCGCCGCCCGGTCCGGCGAGCAGCCGGTCCAGCACCTCGCCGATCGCTGGAGACGTCAGGTCCGCCCAGCCGACCACGGCCCCGATCAGCGGCTCCCGCTCCGCTAGGGCGAGCAGCTCCTCGGTCTCGGGCACGTCGGGGATGCACTGCACGACCACCGTGCTGTGCAGACGGCGGCCCGCGATGGGCTGGGTGGCGGTGGCACGCAGGTCACCGGGGGTGAAGGCGCGACGGATCGATGCCAGGGCGGGGTCGTCGAGCCAGGGCTGCGGATGCTGGTCGGGGTCCCACAGGTGGAGGTGGGCATCGATGAGAACGGGGGCGGTGATGGCGTTCATGACCGGGGGCGAGGGGGCGGGCTCAGGTGCCAGATCTCGGGGAGTTCCGTCCACTGGCGTGCATCACCCCGGTCGGGCAAGGGCTCCTGGCAGGGATCGGTGAGTTTCCACCACTCCTGGGTCTCGGGGTCGGCTTCGAGGACGGCCATGTCGGCCTCGAAGTCGTCGCCGTGGTACTCGAAGTAGGCGAACAGGACATCGCCGTGAAGGAAGATGCTGTAGTTGCGGATCTGTGCCCGGTGCAGGGCGGCTTCGACTCCGGGCCAGACGGCGGAATGGAGTTCGAGGTACTCCGCGCGGCGTTCGGGCCGCAGCCCGATGGTCTGGGCGACGCGCTTCATCACACACGCTCCTGGGGGGTGAAGGGCGTCCGGTAGCTGGGTGTTCCGGTGCGCAGCCGGAGGCGCAGGACGAGCCGGATACGGGTGGAGGCGGGCAGCCGGACCGTCAGGAAGGCGCTGTCGCAGAGCTGCTCCGACTCCGTGACGACGGGCTCGGTGTGGCCGTAGTCGTACATGTCCCCCATCCACGTGTCGTCCGTGCACGTCGTGTACCGGATACCGGTGATGGTGTGCTCGGCGAAGGCGCCCGCCTGGACGATCACTGTGCGCACCGCCTCAGGGGAAAGGTTCACCAGCTCGACGGTGGTCGCCTCGGGGTCGATGGACGTGACCAGTGCGGCCACGTCCGGGGGCAGGCCGGCACGGCGGGCCTCGGCGTCGTGGTAGCGCAGCCGGGCCTGCTGCAGGCCACCGTTATACAGCACTTGCGGGCCGCCCCAGGTCAGTTGGACCAGGGCCTCGGTGACCACCGGGTTGGACTGCTGCCATACGTGGATGTCGGCCTCGGGCACGTCCAGGTCGCGGTAGCGGTCGATGCGCCGCAGGCGGTGGCGGACCTGGGCCTGGGCGGTGGCGAGGATCCGCTCGGGGTAGCCGGGGTCGTCGCCGGCGAGGAAGGCGAACCACGCCTTCTCGTGCCCGGACTCCTCCTTGGCCCGGAACGGCCGGACGGTGCGCCAGTCGATGCCGTCGGCCGCACGCAGCCCCTCCAGCCGGGCACGGTCGGCGTCGGAGGCCGTGTGGTGCCAGAGGGCCACCGGGACGGGCGCGGTGACCGGGTTGTAGTCGAACCAGCCCGACTCGTTGTGGCGGAACGGAAGGTGGAGCGTGGGCGTGTGGATGTCGGGGCCGAGTTCGACCGCCCACTTGGAGGGGAGGCTGGAGTCCGCCTCGGTGTGGGGCATCACCTTGCCTCGGCCGATGAGGGCGTCGAGGGAGGTCGCGACCATGGAGAGGTGGTCGTCGTCCCCGGTGACCGTGGCCGCGGCCAGCGCCGCCGCACAGGCCGCGTGGCCCACGCTGTGCCAGCCGTGCGGCCAGGACCAGCCGTAGTGACCGCCGTACCAGCGGCCCTCCAGCAGGCTGCCGACGACGCCGTCCGGGCCGGCGTTGTCCGGGACGAGACCGCCGTTCGCCTCGGTGCGCTCCCGCCATACGCCGACGTACTCGACGATCCAGTCGCGGTAGCGGTCCTCGCCGGACAGGATCCAGGCGTTGAGGACCAGTCCCGCTGCGGCGAGGTTGACCGCGGTGTCGCCGGCACCCATCCGCTCCCGCATCTGCGCGCCGAGACGCGGGTCCTCGGAGAGGAGGTAAGGGCCGCCGCCCGCCTCGGGTATCCAGTCGAGCGGGAAGCCGTATGTCTCTGCTTCCTTGAGCAGCCAGGGATAGACGTCGCCGTCGAACAGACCCGTGCGCTCGGCGTCGCTGCCGTTGTGAGGGCGGGTGATGACGCGGTGCTCGGGGTCGTAGTTGCCCTTGGCCCGGTCGACGTACAACTCGGCGAAGCGCAGGGCGCGTTCGGACCACCGGTCCGGGGCGGCCATGCTGAGGAAGTAGAGCAGGAGCAGGCTCTCGCCCTGGTGGAACCAGTCGTAGCCGCGCTCGAACTCGTCGTGCAGCATGCCGAGTTCGGTGAGCTGCCGGGTCACGCCCTCCCAGTGCTTCTCACTGGCGGGCAGCAGATCGTCGGCGCCGCCGAGGAGATACAGCTGGGGCCAGTTGAAGAACACCTCGTAGAAATCGTCCACTCCGTCGCGGGTCGTCAGCGCGCCGGAGTAGTTCAGGCGTCCGTCCGGACCGGTGAAGTCACGGGCGAAGCGCCGCCAGGCGTGGTCGAGGAGGTCGAACAGGGACCGCTGGGCCACGGCCCAGCCGGGCGGTTCGAGCAGCGGCACCCCCGCCTCGATCTCGGGTGGCGCGACCCGGTGGTCGCGGGGGACGTCCTCGGCCGGGGTGCGGTCGGCTGAGCTGAAGGGCATGAAGGATCTCCGTTCGGGGTGGGCGGCCGGACGGCGCACGCTGGGGGCGACGGCCGGGCGGGCGAGGCCGGTGCTGTTCCTTGATGGCGTCGGCGGGCATCCCGCTGACGTCGGGACAGGCCGCTATTCCTTTGTGGCGCCGGCGAGCATCCCGCTGACCAGGAAGCGCTGGGCGAAGAGGAAGACGACCAGCACGGGCGTGATGGCCACGAGCGTCGCCAGAGCCAGCTGCGGGCGCTGGATCGCCAGGTCACCGACGGCCGGATTGAACGACGGCACGTTGCTGAGCAGGGATCCGACCCCCACCTGGATGGGCATCTGGCTGCTCTCGGGGAGCATGACGTACGGCAGGAAGTAGTTGGTCCAGTTGGCGACGAAGCTGAAGAAGCCCACGAGCGCGATGACCGGGGTCGCCAGCGGCAGCGCGATGTGCCAGAAGACGCGGAACTCCGAGCAGCCGTCCATCCGTGCCGCCGCCAGCAGGTCCCTCGGTACGGCGGTGGTGAAGTAGATGTACGTCAGGTACACGCCGAACGGATAGAACGAGTACGGCAGGATGATCGACCACATCGTGCCGATCAGGTGCACCGCGTTGATCTCCAGGAACAACGGCACCACCAGTGTGGCGTTCGGCATGAGCATCACGACCAGCGTCGCGACCAGCAGGGTGTGCCGACCGCGGAACTCGGTCATGGCCAGTGCGTATCCCGCGGGAATGGCGACGCCGAGGGTGATGACCAGCGAGATCACCGCGTAGAGAGCGGAGTTGCCCAGCCACTGCATCACGGCGTTGTCCTGGAACGCCGTGAGCGCGTGCCAGTTGGCCTTCAGTGCATGGAAGGAGCCGAAGGACAGCGGGTTGTCGTGGACCAACTGCTGGTCGGTCTTGGTCGCCGCGAGGAGGAGCCACAGCACCGGCAGCACGAAGAAGGCGAGGAACGCGGCCAGTACGGATGCCGTCAGCAGCCGGGAGCCAAGGTGCCGTACAGGCCGGCGGTGCGGCGGCCGGTGGTCGTGAGATCGGCTCATGAGGGGCGCTTCCCGTTCCGGGCTCACTGCGGCGGCGACTCGATCGCCAGAGGTTCTAGTCGGCATCGAAGAACCCCGACCGTGCGACGAAGACGGCGGCGGCCGACACACTGACGACCAGGAGCTCGACGGAGACCGCGGCGGCGCCGTTGATGTTGTTCATCTGGAAGGCGAAGTCGTACGTCAGCTGGTTGAGCGAGTAGTCGCGTCCGGCCACACCCACGCTGGCGAGGGAGAGCAGCTGCGGCTCGACGAAGAGCTGTGCTCCGCCCGCGAAGGCCAGGATCACCATGTACACGATCCACTTGCGGAGCATCGGGATCTGCACGTGCCAGGCGGTCTGCCAGGCGCCCGCGCCATCGATGCGCGCGGCTTCCATCACGTCCGTGGGGATGTTGTTGAGCGCGCCGTACATGACGACGATCCATCCTCCCGCGCCGGTCCAGAAGGCGATGATCGTGAACAGCAGGGGCAGGTTTCCGGGCGCGATCACCTCGCCGAAGGTGTGGAACCCCAGCGCGCCCAGCAGCGAACTGACCGGGCTGACCGTCGGGTCGAGCATGAACAGCCACACCAGCACACTCGCGGCACCGGCGAGCGCTCCGGGGATGTAGTAGAGGAAGCGCAGCGCCTTGCTGGCGGAACCCGAGGCCAGGCGGTGCAGCAGCAGCGCCAGGGCCACCACGAACACCACAAGGGACAGGAGCCAGAAGGCGAGGTAGACCGCGACGTGGCTCACGGCGTCCATGAAGCGGAAGTCCTGCGCCGTGGTGACGAAGTTGGAGAAGCCCGTGACCGTGCCGCCGGCATCGGTGAAGGCGAAGTAGATCGCGTAAGCGGTGGGAAGCACACCGAAGGCGACCAGCAGAACCACGTAGACGGCGACGAAGGCCATACCGGCCCGGCTCTGCCGGGCGGCGCCGCGACGGCGCCGGGTGGCAGAGCCGGCCGGAGAGTGGGTGAGGGTCACTGGGAGACCTTGTATCCGTTGGACTTGGCGTACTTGACGATGGAGTCCTGCCAGGCCGGCAGCATCGAGACGACGCTCTTGCCCTGGGTCAGCCCGGGCTTGACGGTGGCGGCCCAGATCGCCTCCTGGCTGAACTGGCCCGAGCCCCACTCGGGCCAGACCTGGGAGGAGGCGGCCTTCAGAGCGCTCAGGTCGCCGGCGAAGTAGCCGGAGGCGTCCTGTCCCTTCAGCCACGCCTCGGCCGCCGGCGTGTACGCGGGGAAGCCCGGCGCCTTCTCGCCCTGGTAGGCGTTGTCGGTGGTGACCCACTTCAGGAAGTCGGTGGCGGCCTTGATGTGCGCGGAGTGCTGGGACAGCAGCCAGGTGCCGCCGCCGACGTTACCGGTGGACGGCGAGGTCTCCCCCTTCCACTGCGGGATGGGCGCCGCGCCGATCTGCTTGGCCGGGGTCTTGAAGGTGCCCTCGAACAGCGCACCGCCGTACCAGGCCGGACCCGGCATGAGCAGGACCTTGCCGGCCTCGTTCTTGCCGAAGTCGGTGCTGAAGACCCCGCTGATGGACATGGACTTGTTCTTGATCAGCACGTCCATGAGCTTGGCCATCCTGGTGCAGGCCTCGCTGGAGGTGTTCACCGACACGGCCTTCGGGCCGGTGATGTGGTTGGCACCGCACTTGCTCGCCCAGAGGTAGATCTCAGGGGTGAAGGAGTCGCCGGCGTCGCCCACGAGATAGCCCGGGTGCTCTTTGGCCACCTTCTCGCCGAGCGTCTGGAACTCCTCCCAGGTCGTCGGAACCTGGTAGCCGAACTTCTTCAGCAGAGGCGCGTTGTACCACAGCACCGCCTGGGAGAGGTCGTTGCGCAGACAGTAGAGAGTGCCGTTCACCGTGCAGACATCGTTGGCCCCACTGGCGAAACCGGTCAGGGTCGCGGCGGGTATCAGGCCCTTGTCGAGCGGAGCGGCGAAGCCCGCGTCGACCGCCCAGGTCGCCTCGTTGTTCTGGGAGCTGAACACGACGTCCGGCCAGCCCTTGTGGGTGCGGTTGAACAGCTGGACCTTGGTCTGGAGGTAGTTCGAGCCGTTGGCGTCGCCGTCGTAGGTGACGATGTCCAGCTTCACGTCCGGGTGCTGCTGCTGGTACAGCTTCGCGGCCGCCACACGGGTCGCGTCCACCCAGACGGTCAACGCACCGTCCTTCTGGGACACCTGAGCGAAGCCGTCCTTGTTCGTCGTACCCGTGGCACTGCCGCCGCCGCAGGCGGTCATGGCCAGCGCCACGGTGGCCGCGCAGCCGGCCAGCAACACCGCGCGCCTCCTGCTGGACACTCTCTCCCGGCCGGACGAAGGCTTGTTGACGGTCATGTGCGACTCCACTGGTTTCACAGGGCGCCCCGAGCAGATGGGCAGGCGGGCAGGTGGCGCGAGGATGGATTGACGCCGGGCCGAACCGGTCGGACGTCGGGACCGCGGACGGCCGTCCCACTTGCCGTCGCGGAAGAAATTAGCCGCCTTATCAAGGGTCGAGTCAAGGGTTTGTGCAGCCTTCTTCTCACCCAATGCCAGCGATGACGCAACGAAGGAGCGCGGTATATCCAATAAATCACTGGATACGCCGGTTAGGGATCTCGCTTCATGATGTGGATCTACCCATTCGATGAGTACGACTCATTGATGCTTGGGATACGATGAACGCGGCTCCACAGCGATCAGCCACCTCAGTTGCGCCAGCCAGGAGGCAGAACCGATGAACGACACGCCCGCGGCCCAGGCGGCCCCGCCGACGCAGGCACCTCCCGTCGCGTCGGCAGCGGTGAACAGTGCGGACGCGCGGCGTGAGTACCGGCCCGGCTACGAGGTCGTGGCGGAGCGGATCCTCGAGTTCATCGCCGAGTCCCGGCTGGTGGCGGGTGATCGGCTGCCCACGGAGAACGATCTGGCCCAGCAGCTGAACACCAGCAGGGCGGTGGTGCGGGAGGCCATGAAGATCCTCTCGGCGCTGGGCCGGGTCCGGGCGCACAAGGGGCGCGGACTGTTCGTCGCGGACGACGAGGGCATGCTCATCACCAGCCGCTGGGGCGGATTCTTCCGCCCCGTCGACATCGATCACGTACTCATGCTGTTCGAGTTCCGCAGGGTTCAGGAGATGGCCGCGAGCAGTCTGGCCGCCACCCGTGCCACACCCGCCGAGCTGCGCACCATCGAGGTGGCCATGCAGCAGTGTCGGCACGGGTTCACCCACGGGCAGGTCGAGGTGTTCAACCAGGCGGACGAGGACTTCCACATGGGCGTCGCCGTCGCCTCGCACAACACGTTCCTCGTCAGTGCCGTGCGAGATGCGCGACGACTGCAGCGGCAGTCCAGCGCGATCGGGATCCACGACACGCTCGGTGAAGGCACCGAGTCCGCGGTCGTGGAGCACGAGCAGATCTACCGGGCCATCCGCGACGGCCGGCCCGACGAGGCGGCCGCGGCCACGGCGACACACCTCGACAGGACTCTCGAGGACTACCGGCGGGAGATCCAGCGACGCCTGTTCGGATAGCGTTCAGCGTCGGATTTCCCTCAAGTGGGCTCCTCCGAGCCGCGCCGGATCAACGGGACCGCCCGACCCGCCAGCCCGGCTGGGACCGGGCCACGGCGGCCACGGCTCGGTCCCGGTACGGCGCCTACCCCGGGAGTTCCGTGCGCTCCCACCACTCGTACACGGGCAACAGGCCCTCCGAGGTCTCCTGCTGACGCGTCGTGGCCCTGAAGTGCTCGAACCCCCCACGGAACGGGAGCTTGATGTCGAGCCCGGGCTCCGGGGCGGAGACGATCCGCTCCGTGAGATCGTCAGGGCCGCCCTGGAGAACTGCTTTCGTCGCGTCGGTCATGGCCAAATCCTCTCCGAAACCCGGACCCGCTTCTCAAGGACGCGCCGACCCGACCCCTTTCGGCAGCAGAGCCAGGAGCTGTTGCGCGTGGCCGGGCAGCTCCGCGTCCGCGAGGCCCGCGATGAGGTCCCTCAGCGGCAGGGGCTGATCGAGCATCACGGCGCCGTGGGAGAGGAGCAGCGTGGGTACCGGCGTGTCGAGTTCGGCCTCGCTCAGCATGGGGCCGCCGAGTGCGCACAGGGCGTCGGCCTGGAGTCGGATGCGTTCCCGCAGGCCCGCGTTGCCGCCGGAGCGCGCGATGACACGTTCGAGGGTCCAGGGGTCGTGCGCCATACGGTTGTCGTACGTCGTGTGCGCCGCCGAGGTAACGGCGGAGACGGCGGCCAGGGTGACGGCGTTGACGATGACGACATGGGCCAGGATCTGGTCGGCGTTCCACTCGCCGGGTGGCGGGACGGGGGCCGGGTCGCCGGATTCGGCCACCGTGGCGGCGGCGTCCAGCAGCAGGCGGTAGGCGTCCCGCAGCGGGGTGGTGTCCATCGGGTCCTCTTCCCTCTTCCTTCTGTGGTCGTGCGCGTTCTTTCTCTGGTCGTGCGCGTTCTCTCCGCGCTCGTGCGCGTCTCAGGCGTGTGCGGGAGACATCTCCCACGGCGCCTGCGGGAGGACCTCGCCGGTTTCGAGGAGCGACTTGAGGTTCGACAGCACGGCCGGCCATCCGCGCGAAATGCCGCCGAGCATCTCCAGGTTGGGGAGGTTCTCGTGGGTCACGGTGAGGCGGACGATGTCGTCGTGCGGTTCGACGAGGAAGGTGACCACCGAGGGTTCGCGGGGAACTTCGGCGTCAGGGGCGTCGTCGAAGGTGATGACCAGGCGCGTCGGGGGCTCGGCCTCGATCACTCGGCCGACCACATCGACGACGCCTGATCCGTCGGCGCGCCGGTGCTCCCAGGCCGAGCCGGGCTGCCAGTCCGAGACGTTGGCGTGTCCCCAGTAGCGGGCGGTGAGGTCCGCGTCCGTCAGGGCCTCCCAGACCTGCTTCGCGCCGGCCCGGATGTACGTGACGTAGACGTAGGCCGGTACGGAGGCGGGTGCGTTGGTCATGGCGTACTCCTCTGCCTGGTGGCTCCGGCCGTCGCTCTCGCTGAGCAGTTCGCCGCTCACGGATCAATTATGCAGGTAATTACCTGCATAATGTCAACGCGGAAGCCGATCCGCCGGTTCACGCCCGATAAGCCCTCCTGAGCGCGGACTTGGCCAGCTTCCCCGTGGGCGTCCGGGGCAGCGTGTCCGTGAAGTCCACGCTCCGCGGGGTCTTGTAGTGCGCAATGTGCTCCCGGGCGAAGTCGATGAGTTCACGCTCCAGTTCGGGGCCGGGCGCGATGCCGGGCGCAGGCTGCACCACCGCTTTGACGGCCTCGCCCATCTCCGGGTCGGGCACCCCGACGACCGCGACGTCGGCGACCTTCGGGTGCAGGATCAGGCAGTTCTCCGTCTCCTGCGGGTAGATGTTCACGCCGCCGGAGATGATCGTGAACGCCCGCCGGTCGGTGAGGAAGAGGTAGCCGTCCTCGTCGACGTGCCCGATGTCGCCCGTGGTCGTCCAGGTCGGGTGGTCGGGGTGCTGCGCGGCGCGGGTGCGGCCGGCGTCGTTGTGGTAGGTGAAGGGCAGCTCGTCGCGCTCGAAGTAGACGGTGCCGGTCTCACCGACGGGCAGCACCTTGCCGTCCTCGCCGCAGATCCGCACATCGCCGAGGAGCCCGCCCCGGCCCACCGACCCCGGCTTGCGCAGCCACTCCTCGGGGTCGATGAAGGTGATCCCGTTGGCCTCGGTCGCCGCGTAGTACTCGTACAGGACCGGCCCCCACCACTCCATCATCCGCCGTTTGACCTCGACCGGGCAGGGCGCGGCCGCGTGGATGGCGACCTTCAGCGACGAGACGTCGTACAACTGCCGTGTCCTCGGCGGCAGTTTGAGCATCCGTACGAACATGGTGGGCACCCTCCCCCACTCTCAACTCCGTTCGAGCGGGCGGTACCCCCTCACTGTGCGTGACCCGATGCTGTTCGACAGCCGCCAGCGCCGTCTCGGCGTCGAAGGAGTCCATCAGGACGACGGTGCCGCCGGTAGCGGTGACGACGTAGCAGAAGCGCAGGGGCGCCGCGCGGTAGAGCGGGGCCGGGCAGAGATAGACGGTGTTCTCGTCGAAGCCGTACAAGGGCTGGAACAGCAGTTGGAAGGTGCTCGGCACCTCACGGACGTCGCCCTCCGGGAGTGCCGGCTCGATCCCCTTGGGGCGTCCCGTGGTGCCCGAGGAGTACAGCATGTCGGCACCGCGCGGCTGGTGTGCGGGCGGTTCGGGTGAGGCGGCGGCGAGGGCGGCCTCGTACGAGCCGTCGTCGAGGCGCAGTGCCGCTCCCGGCAGCAACTGGGCCACTTTGTCGGCGAGTTCGCCGAGCGTGCCGGAGACGATCAGGACGCGGGCGCCGCAGTCGCGGACGATGTACGCGGCCTCGTCGGCGGTCAGATGGTGGTTGACGGCGGTGAGGTAGAGGCCCGAGCGCAGGGCGGCCCAGTAGACCTCAAGGACGCGCGGGTCGTTGTCGGAGAGGATCGCGAGGTGGTCGCCGCTGCGCAGTCCCCTGGTCCGCAGATGGTCCGCGAGGCGCAGGGAGCGCTCTTCCAGCTGTCCGTAGGTGAGGGTCCGGCCGCCGTCCGCGGTGACGACGGCCGGCCTGGCGGGGTCGTACGCTCCGGAATACATGCGGGGACGGTACCCCGCAGGACTGACGGTACGTCAGAAGTGTGCGCCTCCCCGCATATTCGCGCCCCGCCCCAGGCCGGTGGCCGTTTCGGCGGCCCGGGCGAGGGCGCGCCGGTCGGGTGCGCTGCCCGGCGCGAGCACCGGCCGCACCCGCACCTCCGCCACCAGCCCGCGCGCCGAGGCGACCCGCCACACCGAGGTGAGCAGCGAGTCGCTGCCGACGAACGCGGGGGCGGTGCTCACGCCCCCGTCGTCGAGGCCGTAGTGCAGACGCACCGGCTGGACGGGGACACCGGCGTCGAGCGCGGCCTGGAAGACGGCCCGCCGGAAGTGGCCCTGGGCCCGGCCGCACCAGGTGCTCCCCTCGGGGAAGACCACGACCGCGGCGCCGTCGCGCAGGGTGTCCGCGATCCGGGCGACGGTCCTGGGCAGGGCCCGCAGCCGGTCGCGCTCGATGAACAGTGCTCCGCTGCGCGCGGTGAGCGGGCCCGCCAAGGGCCACTGCCGGATCTCGGCCTTGGCGAGCATCCTGCCGGGGCGGACGGCGGCGAGCAGCGGGATGTCCAGCCAGGAGATGTGGTTGGCGACCAGGAGCAGGCCCCCGGTGGGCGGGGCGTCGCCGGTGATCCGGACCCGGACACCGGCGGCCCGCACGACCGTACGGCACCACGCGCGGATGATCGGGTCGCGGCGAACGGTGGAGATCCGGGCGACGGCCGGGGTCAGCGCGATCCCGACGAGGAGCGTGACCATGACCGCCGCCAGCCGCAGCACGGCGCGCGGCACCGTGGCCATCGACCGTGCGGACGGCACACAGGCCCCCGGGGTGCAGGGGGCGCTGGGCAGCCAGGCGCTCGGCACAACAGCCGTACCGGCCATGGGAGTTCGGCCGCCGGACCGGGAGATCACCGGCATGCGGATACGGGCCGTACGGCCCGCGCCCGGTACGGCGACGCGAGCCGCGCCCGTCACGCTCGGCGTGCTCATGACGCCGGGCCGCCCGCCGGAATGAGCGACAGGAAGTGCCGCAGATAGCGCGGGTCGACCCGGCGCATCGACAGCAACACGTACAGGTCGGCGACGCCGAAGTCCGGGTCGTGCGCGGGCTCCGCGCAGACCCAGGCGCCGAGGCGCAGGTAGCCGCGCAGCAGCGGGGGCAGCTCGGTGCGCGCGGGCCGGGCCACGCCCTCGGTGCTCCAGGGCAGCAGCGGACGTACCCGGTACTCCTCGGGCGCCAGGTATTTGGTGCGCACCCGGTCCCAGGTGCCCGCGGCGAGCGCCCCGCCGTCGGCGAGCGGGATGGAGCAGCAGCCGGCGAGCCACTCGTGGCCGCCCTGCACCATGTAGCGGGCGATCCCGGCCCAGATCAGGCCGATGACGGCGCCGTCGCGGTGGTCGGGGTGCACGCAGGAGCGGCCGACCTCGACGAGCCCGGAGCGGATCGCGTCGAGCGGGCCGAGGTCGAACTCGCTCTCCGAGTAGAGCCGCCCGGCGACCGCGGCCCGCTCGGGCGGCAGCAGCCGGTAGGTGCCGACGACCTGGCCGGTGACCGTGTCGCGGACCAGCAGGTGGTCGCAGTAGGCGTCGAAGGCGTCGATGTCGAGGCCCGGCTGCGGCGTGGCCAGCAGGGCGCCCATCTCGCCGGCGAAGACGTCGTGGCGCAGCCGCTGGGCTGCTCGGACGTCGGCCTCGTCGCGGGCGAGGGTGACGGTGTAGCGGGTGGGGGCAACGGGCTGCGGGGGGCTGAGGGTGGATACGCCGGTCATGGCACTCTCCTGGTCACGGGCCGGTTCGGCGGTGAGTCGGAGGACCGGATGGTGCGCCGTCCGCCGACGCTCCTGTTCTTCCGATTCCGATTGGCGTGTACGTGACCGGCGCCGAGAGCCGGGATGTGGGCTTGTTGAATGCCAGGGGCGCCCGGGAAAGCGAGACGGGACCGGGGATGAGCACCACTCCCGGTCCCGCCCGTCCGCACCGTAACGGCGAACGACGTACGGCTAACGCCTTCCCGCCTTGCGGGTCGCGCGCAGCCACTCCTTGTTCATGCTGGTGATGGAGACCAGCGGAATTCCCTTGGGGCAGGCGGTGGCGCACTCGCCGGCGAGGGTGCAGCCGCCGAAGCCCTCCTCGTCCATCTGCGCGACCATGTCGAGGACGCGGGTCTCGCGTTCGGGCACGCCCTGCGGCAGCACGTTCAGGTGGTTGACCTTCGCCGAGGTGAACAGCATCGCCGCGCCGTTCGGGCAGGCGGCCACGCAGGCGCCGCAGCCGATGCACTCGGCGTGCTCGAAGGCGAAGTCGGCGTCCGGCTTCGGTACCGGGGTGGCGTGGGCCTCGGGCGCGGCGCCGGTCGGGGCGGTGATGTATCCGCCGGCCTGGATGATCCGGTCGAAGGCGGAGCGGTCGACGACGAGGTCCTTGACGACCGGGAAGGCCGAGGCGCGCCACGGCTCGACGTCGATGGTGTCGCCGTCCTCAAAGGACCGCATGTGCAGCTGGCAGGAGGTGGTGCGCTCCGGCCCGTGTGCGTCGCCGTTGATGACGAGCGAGCAGGCGCCGCAGATGCCCTCGCGGCAGTCGTGGTCGAAGGCGACGGGGTCCTCGCCCTTGAGGATGAGCTCCTCGTTGAGGGTGTCGAGCATCTCCAGGAAGGACATGTCGGCCGAGATGCCGTCCACGTCGTACGTGGACATCGCGCCGGGGGCGTCGGCGTTCTGCTGCCGCCAGACGCGCAGGGTGAGCTTCATGCGTAGCTCCGCTGAGTGGGGTGGACGTACTCGAAGACGAGGTCTTCCTTGTGCAGGACGGGGGCGTCGCCGGTGGCGGTGAACTCCCAGGCGGCCGCGTACGAGAACTCCTCGTCCCTGCGGGCCGCTTCGCCGTCCGGGGTCTGGGACTCCTCGCGGAAGTGGCCGCCGCAGGACTCGGCGCGGTGCAGCGCGTCGAGGCACATGAGCTCGGCGAGCTCCAGGTAGTCGACGACGCGGTTGGCCTTCTCCAGCGACTGGTTGAACTCCTCGCCGGTGCCGGGGACCTTGATGCGCCGCCAGAACTCCTCGCGGATCTGCGGGATGCGCTCAAGTGCCTTGTGCAGCCCGGTGTCCGTGCGGGCCATGCCGCAGAACTCCCACATGAGCTGGCCGACTTCTCGGTGGAAGGAGTCGGGGGTGCGGTCGCCGTCGACGGCGAGGAGCCTGCTGAGCCGGTCCTCGGTCTCGGCCAACACCTCCTGGACGGAGGGGTGTTCACCCGTGATCGCGTCCTGGTGCGGGTTGCGGGCGAGGTAGTCGTTGATGGTGGACGGGAGCACGAAGTAGCCGTCGGCGAGGCCCTGCATCAGGGCGGAGGCGCCGAGCCGGTTCGCGCCGTGGTCGGAGAAGTTGGCCTCGCCGATCGCGAACAGGCCCGGGATAGTGGTCTGGAGGTCGTAGTCGACCCACAGGCCGCCCATCGTGTAGTGCACGGCGGGGTAGATCCGCATGGGCACGGTGTACGGGTCCTCGGCGGTGATCCGCGCGTACATGTCGAAGAGGTTGCCGTACTTCTCCTCGACCGCCGTGCGGCCCATGCGCGTGATGGCGTCGGCGAAGTCCAGGTAGACGCCCTGACCGCCGGGGCCCACTCCCCTGCCCTCGTCGCAGACGTTCTTGGCGGCGCGGGAGGCGATGTCGCGGGGCACGAGGTTGCCGAAGGAGGGGTAGATGCGCTCCAGGTAGTAGTCGCGCTCGTCCTCGGGGATCTCGTTCGCCGGACGGGTGTCGCCCTTGGCCTTGGGCACCCAGATGCGGCCGTCGTTGCGCAGCGACTCGCTCATCAGGGTCAGCTTGGACTGGTGGTCGCCGGTGCGCGGAATGCAGGTGGGGTGGATCTGGGTGAAGCAGGGGTTGGCGAAGTAGGCGCCGCGCCGGTGCGCCCGCCAGATGGCGGTGGCGTTGGAGTTCATGGCGTTCGTCGACAGGTAGAAGACGTTGCCGTAGCCGCCGGAGGCGAGTACGACCGCGTCCGCGAAGTAGGTGTCGATACGACCGGTGATCAGGTCGCGGGCGACGATCCCGCGGGCCCGCCCGTCGACCACGATCAGGTCGAGCATCTCGGTGCGCGGATGCATCTCGATGGTGCCGGCCGCGATCTGCCGGGACAGCGCCTGGTACGCGCCGAGCAGCAGCTGCTGGCCCGTCTGGCCGCGGGCGTAGAAGGTGCGGGAGACCTGGACGCCGCCGAAGGAACGGGTGTCGAGGAGGCCGCCGTACTCGCGGGCGAAGGGCACGCCCTGCGCGACGCACTGGTCGATGATCTCCACCGAGATCTGTGCCAGACGGTGGACGTTGGACTCGCGCGCCCTGAAGTCGCCGCCCTTGACGGTGTCGTAGAACAGCCGGTGGATCGAGTCGCCGTCGTTGCGGTAGTTCTTCGCGGCGTTGATGCCGCCCTGTGCGGCGATCGAGTGGGCGCGGCGGGGCGAGTCCTGGTAGCAGAGCTGGACGACGTGGTAGCCCTGTTCGGCGAGGGTGGCTCCGGCGGCGCCGCCCGCGAGGCCCGTGCCGACGACGATCACCGTGTGCTTGCGGCGGTTGGCGGGGTTGACCAGCTTGGCCTCGAAGCGGCGGGTGTCCCAGCGCTCGTTGACCGGGCCCCGCGGGGCCTTGCTGTCGACGACCGGCTCTCCGGTCGGGTACTCGGCATAGGGGGTCATGTCAGCTCACCACTCCGGTCATGACGCCCACGGGTACGGCGATGAAGCCGGCCGTGAGCAGCAACGCGAGGACGTTGGCGATGGTCTTGAGGGCGCGGTCGCGGGTGCGGCTGCCGGCGCCCAGGGTCTGCGCTGCGCTCCAGAAGCCGTGCCGGATGTGCAGGCCGAGGGCGAGCATCGCGACGATGTAGATGACGTCGCCGTACCAGGTCGAGAAGGTGTCGATGACGTTCTGGTACGGGTGTCCGGCCTGGAAGCCGTCCGGGTGCACGGTGCCGGTCGTCAGGTCGAGGACGTGCCAGACGATGAACAGGCCGAGGATGATCCCGCCCCAGCGCATGGTGCGCGTCGCGTAGCTCGACCGCGGCTTCCTGTGGACGTACTTGCTGGGGCGCGCCCGGATGTCGCGGCGGCTCAGCTGGTAGGCGGCGGTGGCATGCGCCACGACAGCGACGACCAGGACCACCCGGATGATCCACAGGGCCCACTCGTAGTGCAGGAAGGGCTCACCGAGGGTGCGCAGCCAGTGCGCGTAGTGGTTGAACTCGCCGGCCCCGAAGAAGATCTTCAGGTTTCCGATCATGTGGACGACCAGGTAGAGCAGCATGATCAGACCGCTGACGGCCATGACCGTCTTCTTGCCGACCGAGCTGTCCCACACGGTGCGCGTCATGGACGGTCGTCGGTCCGTCCGCGTTGCCAGAGCCATGTCCCGAAACGCTAGGGCCGAACGGGCCGATCGGTCCAAGACATGGTCCAGCTCGTTTCCATAGGCATGCCCTATCGTGGTTGTCGTGCAGTTCCACCAGCTCCAGTACTTCGTGGCCGTCGCCGAGACCCGGCACTTCACCCGGGCCGCCGATGTGGTCCATGTCGCGCAGCCGTCGCTCTCGCAGCAGATCAAGGCGCTGGAGCGGGAGTTGGGGGCGGATCTGTTCCTGCGGGCGCGCGGCAACATCACGCTGACGGACGCGGGCGAGGCGCTGCTGCCGCTGGCCCGGCGCATCCTGGCCGACGCGGACACGGCCCGTCACGAGGTGCAGGAGCTGGCCCAGCTGCGCAGCGGCCGGGTGCGGCTCGGCGCCACCCCGAGCCTGTGCACGGGCCTGCTCCCGGACGTCCTGCGCGCCTTCCACGACCGCTACCCCGGGATCCGGTTGCTGATCGAGGAGGGGGGCTCGCACGATCTCGTACGGGAGCTCGCGCGCGGCGCCCTCGACCTCGCCCTGGTCGTCCTCCCCCTGCCCACCCCGTCCCCCGCCCTGACCACGGTGGAGCTGCTGCGGGAGGACCTGGTGGTGGTGTCGTCGCCGGACGCGCCCGCGCCGGGCCGGGGGCGGCGCTCCGTGCGGATCTCGGACCTGGAGGGGGCCCGCCTGGTGATGTTCCGGCACGGCTACGACCTGCGCGAACTGACGGTCGCCGCGTGCCGCGCCGAGGGCTTCGAGCCGGACTTCGCGGTCGAGGGCGGCGAGATGGACGCGGTACTGGGCTTCGTCCGCGCGGGCCTGGGCGTGGCCGTCGTGCCGCGCATGGTGGCCACCCGGTCGGGGCGCGGGCTTCGCGTGACACCGCTCGCCGCCCCTGGGCTGTACCGCACGATCGCGCTGGCGCATCGCAGCGATGTGGCGCCGCCGCGGGCGGCGCGGGAGCTGCAGCGGATGCTGCTGGAGGGGTGAGGGGGCCGCCCTCGGTCTCGGTCCGGAAGGGCGGCTCCGAGCCCGGCCCCGGTCGGCCGCGATCAGCCGCGGACGCCGAGAGTCCGCCCAAACCTCTGGCACTCCTTTGAGTGAGCATTTCCATGATGATCGAAAAGATTGTTCCGTTTACATCCGTCGGCGGGGCCGGCCGCCGTGAAGAGGCCGGACAGCAGGGCCATGGCGGACGCCGGCTCCTTCACCTCTCGACAAGGACGACGACGCATGCGCGTGAACACAGGGGCACCTCGGCGAGAGCGAGATCGAGACCGGCGGCAGCGTCTGGACCGAGGCCTTCGCCGACCGCAACGGCCAGGTCGCCCGCGCCTGCGGCGACTCGGGCTACGACACCCCGATCCGCTGCACGGGCTGGTACTAGTCCGGCTACGCCCTGGCCCGCTCCGCGTCGCCCGAGGTCCCGGACACCTCGGGCGACGCCTGGTACGAGGCGAGCAGCAACTGCCCGACGGTGACGTCCCGTTCCAGCGCTCGGCCCCTTCCCCCGGCGTACGTTATGAGTGTGCCGCAGACACAATCGACCGTTCTGGTCCTGACCGCGATCCCGGTCGAATACGCCGCGATGCGCGCGCACGTCAAGAAGCGGAAGGAGTTGGTGCACCGCGACGGCATCCGAGTCGAGACGGGCCAACTGCCCGGCTCTGCCTGGCAGGTTGCCATGGCTGAACTGGGCATGGGCGCCGAGCAGGCCGCCTCCCTCACCACCCAGCTCATCAACTGGCTGAGCCCCGAGGCCGTTCTCTTCGTCGGGGTCGCCGGCAGCCTCAAGCTCGACGTCGGCATCGGCGACGTCGTCGTGGGCACGGCGGTCTACGAGATCCACGGCGGCAAGCAGACACCTGAAGGTTTCCTCGTCCGCCCGAAGTCCCTCCCGAGCTCGCTCAAGCTGGAACAGGCGGCCCGTTCCGCGGTACGGGACATGCCCGAGGTCCAGGCGCACTTCATGCCGATCGCCACGGGGGATGTCGTCCTCGCGGACGCGGAGTCCGAGATCGCCCAGTTCCTCCGCCGGAACTACAACGACGCCGGCGCGATCGAGATGGAGGGCTCCGGGGCGCTCCAAGCGGCCCGCCTGAGCGGCCAGTTGGACGCACTCGTGATCCGGGGCATCAGCGACCGGGCGGATGCCCGCAAGCACAAGGCTGACGCGTCGGGTTCCCAGAAGGGGGCTGCCGAGCGGGCGGTGGCGGTCGCGGTCGCGGTGCTGCACAAGCACCGGCCCCGTGGGAGTTCCTCCGACTCCGAGGAGGGGCCCCATCGGCGGAGGGACAGTGGGGGGACGTACGGCGGAGATCACATCGACTTCAGGGGCGGTACCTTCAACGGCCCCGTCACCGACAGGACCGACAGGACCGACAGGCGACGGTAGAGGCACGACCCACGGGCCGGTGCCACGGGCGAGCGCGACTCTGCCGCCGCGTCCTCTGGGGTTCACCGGGCGGGTGGCGGAGCTGGACCGGCTGTTGCCGCACCTGACGCCGGACAGGGGCGATACGACATCGCTTCCGATTCTCATCTTCGCGGTCACCGGCATGGGCGGGATCGGCAAGACCGCGCTGGCGGTGGAGGCGGCGCATCGGGCGCGGGGCTGGTTCCCCGGTGGGACGCTCTTCGTGGACCTGCGCGGCTACGACGACGACCCGGTGACGGCTGATCAGGCGGTGCTGGCCCTGCTGGATGCGCTCGGCGTACGGAGCCAGGATCTGCCGCCGACGGAGGAGCGCCGGTACGACGTGTACCGCGAGGTCCTCGCCGGGCGGCGGGACCGGATGCTGCTGATCCTGGACAACGCGTCGGACCCGTCCCAGTACCTGCCGCTGCTGCCCGGCACGGATCACCACCGGGTCCTCATCACCTCCCGGGACCGTCCTGACACCCTGCCCATACGCCTCATCGACCTCGCGACCCTCGAACCGGCCGACTCCGCCGCCCTGGTGACGCGCGCCCTGCACGACTCCGACGAACGCGACGAACGCCCGGAGCGCGAACCCGACGCGCTCCGCGAACTGACCGACCGCTGCGGCCACTTGCCGTTGGCCCTCCAGATCGCCGCCGCACTGCTCCGACGGCGTCGGCATCGCAGCATCGCCTCCCTGGTCGCCGAGATCGAGCAGGCCGGGGACCCGACACTCGTCCTCGACAACGGCAGACAGAGCACGGACCAGTACGGCCGGTCACTCGTCCTGCGACCGGTCCTGGAGGTGTCGTACCGCCGCCTCTCCCCCGAGCAGGCCCGACTGCTGCGCCTGCTCGCGCTGGCTCCCGGTGCCGACACCGGCACCGAGGCGGTGGCGGCTCTGGCCAACCTGGATCCCGATACGGCGGTGGGTCTCCTGGAGGACCTGGCCGCCGTTGGTCTGCTGTCGGCCACGATGGTGACGACGGTTGCCCGGTGGCGACTGCACGACCTGGTGCGCGCGTTCGGCGCGGGTCTGGTGGCGTCGGACGCGGCCCTCCGGGAGGAGGGGGAAGCCGCGCGTGAAAGGCTGTTGGGGTTCTACTGCGACCGCGCGCAGGAGGCGGACGCCCACATCCGCAGGCACCTGAACGGTGACGCCCGTCCCGCGCACTTCGCGACGCTCGTGGATGCGCTGACCTGGCTGGACCAGGAACGGGTCGGCCTGACAGCCGTGGTTCCGTGGGCGAGCGCCGGACGCACTCCGTCGTTGGCCGTCCGTCTGGCATTGCACTTGATGGACTACAGCCTGAACTGGCGTCGTTATTTCGACGACTGGATCATCATCAGCGGTGCCGCCCATGAGGCCGCGGGCCGGCTCGGTGACCGTGTCGCCGAGGCCAAGATCTTGAACAGTCTCGGCTTTGCTCTGCGGGAGCGGAAGCGGGTGCCGGACGGTCTGGACGCACACATCCGCGCTCGCGAGCTTTACGAGACGACCGACGATCCCCACGGTGTAGCGAGCGCCTGGCACAACATCGGACAGGCGCGGAGGAATCTCGGCCAGACGTCGCAGGCCGCGGAGGCATTGTCCCTCGCACGCGACCTGCACCAGGCATCCGGGTACGTCGTAGGTGAGGCTTCGGCATTGATAAGCCTCGGTGTCCTGTGGCAGGAGACAGGCGAGCTGGCCGAGGCCATCGAGGCGTGCACCCGGGCACGCGATCTATTTCATGCCGACGGTGACCTAGCCGGCGAGGCTCTTGCATGGTCCAACCTCGGCTGGGCCCTGCACAAGGCGTCTCGGACGCGGGAAGGGATCAGCGCGAGTACCACGGGTCACCGCATGTTCCGGGAGATAGGTGACTGGACCGATGCCGCATGGGCCTCGCTCGATCTCGCCCGCATGCATCAAGCCCTCGACGACCCAGCCGAAGCCAGGAGTCGGTACCTTCAGGCCGCCGACGCCTACACCCGTGCCAACCTTCCCGCCAAAGCCGCCGAAGCCCAATCCGCCGCGGACGCGTTGACCTGACCGCACCCCGTCACCGCCGTCATCTTCAGGGCAGGAATTCACAGAACGGGCCGTCGGCGCGAAGTCGCGAGAAGACAGCGTCACGTCCCTGCCCTTGAGGTAGGCCAGCCCCTGATCTCTGGAAGCGTGGCCACCACCGGGCTCCTTCAGGCGCGTCGAGCCAATACCTGTTTACTGGAACCTATGTTCGATACGTAGAGTGATCAAGGGGTGGGTGTCCGCGCTCCCGGTGACGTTCACTCCGTGATCCGGGCCAACTCCAACCAAACCGCCACTCGGGAGACGCCAACGCATGAGTACGCCACAGCCGCCGCAGCCGCCCCAGCCGCCGCCGGGCGCGGAGCGGACCGACGGATCGGCCGTCCGGATCGGCGCTCTCGTTCCGCTGACTCGGCCTGGCTGGGTCGAGGCAGGCCAACACCTGCTCGCGGGGCTCGAGTTGGCCGTTCGCGACGTCAATGACGGCGGCGGGATCGCCGGAAGACCGCTTGAGCTGGTGGTCCGCGACACCGCCGCTGATCCGCAGAGGGCCGCGGCGGCCGTGGACGAATTGGCTCGCCTCGGCGTGGCCGCCCTGGCCGGGGAGTATCACAGCGTCGTCGCTCGCGCCGCTGCCGCCAGGGCCGACGCTCTCGGCCTGCCGTTCCTCTGCTCGTCGGCGGTTCTCGACGCGCTCACGCAACAGCCGACGGAATGGGTCGCGCGCCTCTCCCCGCCGCAGTCCCGCGGCTGGCAGGTCTACGCGGACTTCCTTCTCGGCGCGGGCCACAGCCGCATCGCCGTAGCAGCCCAGCCGACTGTCTACTGGGCATCCGGAACCCGCATTCTGCGGGACCACCTCGCTCCGCGCGGCGGCACCGTCATCGAACTCGACATGAGCGCGCTCACCCCCTCGGCCCTCTGCGACGAACTCGCCGACAACCGCGCGACAGCCCTCCTGCTTCTGGTCGGCCACCCGGAACCGGCCGTGCCGATCGTCAAGGCCGTCCGCCACGACCAGCGCCTCGCCGAGATCATGATCGGTGCTCCGGCCGGGCAACCGGAGTTCACCGAATGGGCGACACTGCTGGGCGCCGACAGCACCGCGATCCCGTTCCTGCGCTACCTGCCCGAGCGCCTCGGCCCACTCGGCACACGAGTCGAGAAGGCCCTCGGTGAGCGGCTGACCGAAGCGCCCTCCTTCGTCGCCTTCGAGGGCTACGACACGGTCACCGTCCTCGCCGGCGTACTGCGTTCCCACGGCACGGACCGGGCCCGCACCGCCGCATCCTGGCCGCACGTCACCGTCGAAGGCACCCGCGGGCGGATCCAGTTCTCCCGCACGCCAGGCATCAGCGTGTGGCAATGGGCTCAGCCGCCCATCCAGGTCGTCGACCGGGACCCGGCAAAACCCGATCGCTTCCGGATCCTCCATATCGGCTGACAGAGCACGAGGTCCGGTCGTTTCCGGGACGGACTGCAGCGCGGCCTGGATCGCGGGAAGGGGTGCCGCACGGTCAGCGCTCCGGTGTACGGGACCCTCTCGCGGACCGCGTGTTCAGCCATGCGTCGAATGCGCGGAAGTCCGCCTCCGTGAGGCCCACGGTGGGGTCGACGCGGTGGAGCAGGGCTTGACCCGAGTGATGCCCGGACACCCAGCCCCGGTCGGCCCCGGTGATCTCGTCGTCGACCCAGATGAACGGGCGGCCCGCTGCCCACTCGACGAGCGTTCGGGTTTTCCAGTGCAGTCCGTTGCGCTCCGGCTGTTCGTCCTCGTCAAGGTGGTCGGGCCAGACCACCACGGCCGACTCGGGCAGACCGATCCGCGGGGCGATGCTCTCGTTCGCGTCGGCCATCCATGTCGTGGCCCAGACCAGCTCGCACGCCAGGGTCGTCAGCCGGGGCCCCTGCTCGGGGTTGATCCTCTCCAGGACACGCCGCGGAACCGGTCACGACCGCACGATACCGGCCTCGCGGACGAACCGGAATCGGTCGCAGATCGCACGAGGCCGCCGCCGTACACGAGCAGTCCCGCGCGAGCTCACCGGAGGGTCCAGGCCGCCCGCCCCGCACCTCCCCGTGCCACGCCGCCCGTGCCAAGGCGACCGACGAGCGACACGGACGGCTCGGGCGACCGACGAGCGGCGCCGGGCCGGCCCAACAGCCGTCCCGGCGCCGCCGGTTCACGCCGTCGCGTCCACCAGTGCCAGCTCGTGCAGCCGCTCCGGCGGGCCCGGGCGGGCGTAGTACCAGCCCTGGGCCGTGTCGCAGCCCAGTATCCGCAGCTGCTCCGCCTGGGCGCCCGTCTCCACGCCCTCCACCGTGACCGCCAGGTCCAGGCTGTGGGCGAGCGAAACGATCCCCTCGACGATCTTGAGGTCGACGGGGTCCGCCGGGAACTGCTGCATGCCCTGGGTGAAGGAGCGGTCCAGCTTGAGGATGCTGACCGGCAGGCGCCGCAGGTTGGCGAGATTGGAGTAGCCCGTGCCGAAGTCGTCGAGAGCGATGTCGACGCCCATCTCGGCGAGGCGCCGCAGCGGTTTGAGCAGGTCGTCGTCGGCGCCGATCAGCGCGGACTCGGTGACCTCCAGGCAGAGCGCCTCCGCCCCGAGGCCGGCCCGCTCCAGGATGTCGACCGTGTCCTGGACCAAGCCGGGGTGGGACAACTGGCATGGCGACAGGTTGACGTTGATGCGCAACGAGCCCGCGTCGGTGTGCCGTTCCTGCCACTCACGGGCCTGGCGCACCGACTGCTCCAGGACCCAGCGGCCGAGCGGAACGATCAGTCCGGTGTGCTCGGCGAGCGGGATGAAGCGGTCCGGGCCCAGCACGCCGTGCTGCGGGTGCAGCCAGCGCACCAGAGCCTCGGCGCCCCGCACGCTGCCGTCGCCGAGGTGCACCAGCGGCTGGTACTCGATGAAGAACTCGCCCCGGTCCAGGGCCGCCGGGAGCTGGGTGGTGAGGCCGTGCCGGGTGATGGCGCGGGCGTCGGCCTCCGGGTCGGCGAGCTCGAAGCGGTTGCCGCCCGCGGACTTGGCCCGGTACATCGTGATGTCGGCGCTGCGCAGCACCTCTGCTGGCCCGCGCTCCCCGGCCGGGCCCTCGACGATGCCGATGCTGCCGCGCACGGTCAGTTCCCGGCCGTCGATGCTGATCGGGGTGACGAGCGCGTTCATGATGCGCCCGGCGAGCTCGTCGACCTCGCGCTCGGTGTCGGTTCCGGTGGTCAGCGCAACGAACTCGTCGCCGCCGAGCCGGGCGACCATCTCGCCGGGGGCGGTCGCGCAGGACTGCAGCCGGTCGGCGACCTCGACGAGCAGCCGGTCGCCGGCCGCGTGGCCGAGACTGTCGTTGATCGTCTTGAAGCCGTCGAGGTCGAGGTAGCACAGGCCGAAGCGCTGGCCCTCGCTCGCGGACAGCGCCTTGTCCAGGCGCTCGAAGAAGAGGGTCCGGTTGGGCAGGCCGGTGAGCGCGTCGTGCGTGGCCTCGTAGCGCAGCCGCAGATTGAGCAGCCGGCGCTCGGTGGTGTCCTCCATCAGCGCCAGCTGGTACTGGGGCTGGCCGTCCGCGTCGCGCAGCAGAGACACCGTCAGGTTGGTCCACAGCACGGTGCCGTCGGGGCGGTAGAACGCCTTCTCGACGTGGTAGTGCTCGCGGTCGCCGCGCACCAACTCCTCGTACAGGCGCCAGACTTGGGGTGCGTCGTCGGGGTGCGTCCACTCCTGGACCCGGCGGCCGCGCACCGACTGCTCGGACCCGCCGAACATGCGCAGCAGCGCGCCGTTGACCTGGAGGATGTTCCCGTCGAGGTCGGCGATGCCGATCCCTATGGCCGCGCCCTCGAACACCGCGCGGAAGCGGGCCTCGCTGGCGTGCAGCGCCTCGGCCACCGCACTGCGGGCGTTCAACGCGGCCCGGGAGATGGCCTCTTGCTCGGAGAGCGTCCGCTCCCGCAGCGCCTTGGCGAACCCGGCGGCCATGGCGTGCTGGAGCCGCGCCGAGCGGGTGCGCAACGCCTCCTGGGGGCCGTCGTCGCCGCAGTAGAGCACCAGGTAGGCGTCGACGCAGTCGAGGGAGCGACTGAGCGCCTCCGGGTCGGTGCAGTGCGCCGTGATGAGCGCGGCGCCGACCGCCTGCCCCTCAGCCGCCTCGAAGACCCTCGCCCGCAGCGCGTCGCTCAACCGCCGGGCGAGCGGCACGAGTTGCAGCTCGAACTCCGGCCGGGTCAGCGACGTGGAGGTGACGGGATAGACCGCCCGGCTCCAGATCGTCGCGAACCTGCGCAGTCTGTCCTCCGGTCCGTCCGGCTCGGCGGTCACGCCGTGCGCCCCACGCCGGCGAACCCGGAGAAGGAATAGGGATCCTCGTCCTCGGGTGCCGTGTCGGGCCGCCACTTCGGCATCGGCACCAGTCCCGGTTCCACCATGTCGTACCCCTCGAAGAACCGCGCGATCTCCTCGCGCGAGCGCATGATCAGCGGGTTGCGAATGTTCTTGTACACGTCGACCGTGCCCTCGGCCTGCTCCTGCGGGAGCGGGATTCCCTCGTACGAGGCATGCGTGACGACGAGCAGGCTGCCCGGCGCGAGCGCGTCGCGCAGCTCGGCCACCGCCTTGTACGGGTCGTCCGCGTCCTCCACGAAGTGAAGTATGGCAACGAGAAGGAGGGCAACCGGCCGGTTCAGGTCGATCAGTCGCTGAACCTGGGGGTTCGAAAGGATCTCCTGGGGCTTGAGGAGATCCGCGGCGAGCACGTCCGCGTTCTCGTTGCCCTCCAGGACCGCCTCGCTGTGGGCGACGGCCACCGGGTCGTGGTCGACGTACATGACGCGTGCGCCGGGGCATGCGCTCTGGGCGATCTCATGGACATTGCCGAAGGTGGGAATGCCCGAACCGATGTCCAGGAACTGGGTGATGCCCTCATCGGCCGCGAAGCGCACGGCCCGGCGCATGAACGCCCGGTTCGCCTGCATGATCTTGGGGAGTCCCGGCATGAACTCCATCGCCCTGCGGGCCGCCTCGCGGTCGACCTCGAAATTGTGCGAACCGCCCAGGTAGTAGTCGTAGATGCGGGACACGCTCGGCACCGAGATGTCGATGCTCCGGGGGGCCCAGGCGGGACGCTCCATCTATTTCTCCACGGCGTAGGGGGCATATAAGCGATCCAGTGTTCGAGCTGAGGCTACTGATCGCCCGCCAAAGGAGCGAGCCAAAACGGAAATTGACCGTCCGTTCCCGGTCACTGCCTCCGGCAATTGCCGAGCGGGCGCCCCGTGAACGCCCCCCGAACACGCTCCCCATGCGCCCCACGAAATCGCTGCGAAGCACGCCAAAAGGCCCAGCGCGAGCCGGTGGGGAAAACCGTGCGCCGGGCGCACGGAAACGCCCAGCGGTCCGCCCCCTCCGTGCGGTGCGGAGGGGGCGGACCCGGGTCGTACGCGCTGCTTTGTTCGTCCGGCACACGTGTCTGGCTTCGTCCCCTCCTTCCACGTTCCGTTGCCGTTGTCCTGCGAGTGAGGCGATCAACCCTGGGGAGGTGATCCGCTACTTCTTCGGCGCGCCGACCGGCTTTCCGTCGGGGGCGACGGCGTACCAGGTGCCGCCGACGCCCTGACCGTTGGTGTCTCCGGCGGCCTTGTCACCGGAGAAGGTGTAGATGGGCCAGCAGTTGACGGTCATCTGCTTGGCGCCGTCCGGGCGGGTGAAGCCCATCAGGCCCTTCTTCTGGACGCCCTTGGTGTCGCTGGCGTCGACGGGCGCGACGACCGGCCACTTCTCCAGGCAGGCTCCGGTGCAGTTCGACACCGGCTTCGGCCAGGCCTCGTCCTTCATGAAGCGGTAGACCGTCATGCCGTTCTTGTCGACGATGATCTCGCCGAGCTTCGGGTCGTTGCGGGTGGACAGACCCGGCAGGTCGGCCTCCAGGGCCGCCTTCTTGCCGTTGGGGGCGGACGCGAACCAAGTGCCGCCCACACCCTGGCCGTTGGTGTCACCGGCCTTGGTGTCCTTGGCGTACCGGTACATCGGCCAGCCGTCAATCGTCAGCTGCTTGCTTCCGTCCGCACGGGTGACCTCACCAAGGGCCGCCTTGTCCACGCCGGCGGCGGCGGTGGCACCGTCGGCGGGCACCGGCGGCCAGGCCGTCGCACAGTCGCCGTCACAGTTCGACTTCGGCGGCTCGGCAGTGTCCTTGTCGAAGCGGTAGAGGGTCATCCCGGCACTGTCGGTGACGACCTTCCCCAGCTTCACGTTCTCGGCAACGGCGAGCGCGCCGGCCGCCGCCGACTGGGCCGCGCCCTGCTCGTCCTTGGAATCGGCGCCGTAGCCATTGCCCGCGCCCGCACCGACCGTGGGGCTGGCCGTGGAGCCGTAACCGTCGGCCGCCGCCGCGGCGCCCACGTTCTGGCTGCCTGTCGAAGGAGTGCTTTCCTGACCGCACGCCGTCGTCAACGCCAGCACGGCCGCAGCTGTCGCCACGAGTGAGGCGCTCCGCCAGGAGGTCTTCATGGATAACTCCCGCTGTCTGCTTAGGTGTTGCAGCGCCCTACTGCGCCGCGCATGGCCCTAGGTACGGGCGGGAGTGGCGGAAGTGTTCAACCGGCCCGCAAATTTCTTTCCGAACCCTGTGACTCAGCCGTCGCCGCGACCACTGACGGAGCCGTCGCCCGGCCGCCACGGTTCGCACACCTGAGCCCATTCGTGGACGCCTGCACGCCCGCCGCGTCAAACCCGTCGAGGGCCCGCGTCCTCCATTCGGGGGCAATACCGCGTCACTACGGCGCACGCCGGTGGCGCACCACTCATGATCTTCGTCGTGCATGCACCCGAAACGACCCGATCCGCCCTACTCATAAGGGTGTTGACGGTACTGACCCTCACCTGGCTCCTCGGTGGCGCGCCCGGCGGTACGGCGGTCGCCGACGCCTGCGCGTCCGCGTCCGTGGGCCCCGGCGGCGACGGCACCGGCGCGGTGGCCGTGGCGGGCGACGGCTGCCCGAGCCCGCCGCCCACGCCCTGCCCCACGCCGAAACCCACGCCCACGCCCACGCCGACCCCGAGCCCCACCCCGAAACCGCCGCCGAAGCCGAAGCCGACCCCGACACCCACACCGAAACCCACACCGAAACCCAAGCCCCCACCTCCCCCGCCGCCCGCGCCGACACCACGGCCCGCCACCACGGCGCCGCGCCCGGCACCGGCCGTCGTCCCCACACCGACACCACCGCCGAGACCGACACCGACACCGAAGGCCCCTCCCCGAGCGGGCCCCGAGCCGTCGTCACCCTCGGTGAGCTATCCGCCGTACCGCCCCTCGGCGCACCGGCACACGCCCCCCAGTGGACCGTCCTTGGTCTCGCTCACCCTGCTTCTCACCGTGCCCGCGGTGTTCGCCGTCGCGGCGCTGCGCCCGCGCTGACTCCTGGAGACATCCCTTGTCGGATTGGCTTGTTCTCGCCCTCGCGATGGCGGCGGCGTGCGCCGTCGTGCTCATCGTGACCCTGGTACGCCACCGCTCGGCCCCCGAGGACGAGGATCCGTCCGAGACCCCGGACGTGATCGAGTACATCACCATGATGATCGGCGTGGTGTACGCCATCGTCCTCGGCCTGGCCATCGCGGGTGTCTGGGAGGCCCGCAGCGGCGCCCAGGACCATGTGCAGGCGGAGGCGCAGGCACTGCACGAGGTCTCGGAGCGGGTCCGCGTCTACCCGCCCGACGTGCGCGACCGCATCCGCGACGACGTCAACACGTATGTCAGCCACGTCGTCACCACCGAGTGGAAGACCATGGCGGACGACGGCCATGTCACCGCCACCGGCGGCCGGCTCTTCGACCGCATCCGTCAGGACGTCACCGACTACCAGCCGAAGTCGGACTTCGAGGCCCAGGCCTACCAGCCGCTCGTCGACCAGGTGACCGCGGCCGATGCCGCCCGCAACGCCCGCGCCGACTCGACCGGGGCGACCATGCCCGGCGTGGTGTGGTTCGGGCTCATCACCGGCGCCGTGGTCACGGTGGGCATGATCTTCGCCCTGCAGATCCGGCGCACTACACGCGAGCTGATCCTCGCCGGCCTCTTCTCCGCCCTGATCGCCTTCCTGCTCTTCCTGATCTGGGACTTCGACGCCCCCTACAGCCGGGGCATCACGGCGTCGGCGGAGCCGTTCACGGCTCTGTTCCCGCATCTGCACGGGTGACGGACCCTCACCAGGGTTCCCCCGGCGCGGGGCTTCTTCGAGGCACGGCCTCGCGGTAGGCCGGTTCCGCGGGGGACGGACGGCACACCGCGTCCGTCCCCCGTGTGCACGTACGCCTTCCCCTGAGCGGCCCACACGGTTGCCCCATTCGCGCGACAGCGATCGCGCGCCCGCGCGCCCTTTCCTAGCGTTTCGATCATCGAGGTGCATTTCTGGCGCAAGCGGAAAAGGTCCGCGGCAAGGCTCCTCGGGGACCCGGAGGCTCACCATGCGCGCGATACGCGTCGCTTCGGCCGCACTGCTGGGCGTGACCGCCCTGACCTTCACCGCACCCGCGGCCGTCGCCAGCGACGGCGGCAACAACAACATCACGTCGTTCGGCTTCAGCGTGCAGCCCTCGACCATCGCCGCGGGCGGCAGAGTCACGCTCAACGTGGACGGCTGCGGAACCGACGCCAAGGTCTCCTCTGGGGTCTTCGACACCGTGACCATCCCCAAGGGGCAGCCCTCGGCGACGGCCATGGTCGACTGGGACGCCAAGCCCGGTGCCCTGTACGAGGTCACGTTCCAGTGCGGCAGCGAGAGCGGCCACACCGACCTCACCATCGCCACCGGGCGCCCGGTCAACCCGACGCCCGTGCCCGTCGTCCCGCCCGTTCAGCGGGGCGTCCGCGCCGGTGTCGGCGGCAGCATCGCCGGCTTCGACCTCAAGGAGATCGGCATCGGAGCCGCGCTCATCCTCGGATCCGTCGGCGCGGCGTGGCATCTGTCGCGCCGCCGCACCGCCGACGACTCCTGACGGCACACCGCACAGCCCTTCGCCCCGGACCCTCTCGGGAGGGTCCGGGGCGAAGGGCTGTCACGTGCGGTCTCCGAGGAGGCCAGGGGTCCGACCGCGCGGCCGGACGGGGGGTCAGATCCGCTTCTCGGACCTGCGGCGCATCCAGAACACCCCGCCCCCGACGACGGCCGCGGCGACGAGCCCGCCGCCGATCGCCATGTCGGTCGGCGTCGCGCCGGTGGAGCTGCTGCCGCCGAGACCGCCGCGGACACCGCCGATGACGGTGAAGGCGGCCGGGCGGGTCAGGGACCGGTTCTCGCCGCACTTGGCCGTGATGTCGTACGAGCCCGGGCTGGCGTTGCTGTCGATGGTGACCTTCGCGCTGGACGTGTTGCCGCTGACGTGGGTCAGCGCCGTCGTGGGGAAGACCGACGAGGAGACCGTGCTGCCGGCCATCGTGCAGGACGAACCGTCCACCGTGATGGTCAGCTGCCCGCCCCGGGCGATGACGCTGGGCAGGGCGACGATGTTGCTAGGGCTGTCCCACGCCGAGGCCGCTGGGGCGGCGAGCCCCACCACGGCGACCGCGGCGGCAGAGACCGCCAGGGCACGAGTTGTACGCATGTGATCCTCCGCGGAAGACGCCCCGGGAACCGTCCCCGGTCGATCGGCGAGAAAGCGCCTCCCAGACAGACCCTCAGATGCCGTGCACAGGGCCGCATTTCGAGAATGGTCCGTACCGGTGAGAAGACACGCCGAGAGAATTCCGCACAATCGGATATTGCCGCAGGTCACGGACCGTCAGAAAAAACCTGTCGGCGCCAACTCGGATGGCTCACGGCACGGGTGCTCCACCACCCGTTCGCCCGCGACCCGTCGCCCGCCCGGCGTGCTGCCCTTAGCGTTCTCATATGCGCGACGGACGCGGCGACGGCCGCGTCGAGAGGGGATTGCGAATGTCTGCGTCCGAGCTGGCCGAAGAGGAGGAGCGGCAGAAGAAGCGCGCTCCTTGGGGCGTGATAGCGCTTGTTCTGCTGACCGGCCTCGCTCTCATCCGGAATGGCTCCGGAGAGTTCGACGTGGGTCCGCCGCAGCCCGCTTCCGCGGCGGCGGCTGACAGCCGCGCGACGGCCCACGGCACTTTCACCAAGGCGCCGGACCCCTTGCCGTACGCCGTGGTCGACCGGGTCAGGATTCCGGCGATCCGGGTGGACGCGCCGGCCATGCCGGTGGGACTCGACGCGGACGGGTGGGTCGGCGCGCCACCGCCGGAGGACCCCAATCTCGCGGGTTGGTTCACCGGAGCGGTCTCGCCCGGCGAGAAGGGCACGGCGGTGATCGTGGGCCACGTGGACAACAAGCAGGGCCCCGCCGTCTTCTACGGACTCGGGGCACTGAAAAAGGGCAACCGCATCGAGGTGCAGCGCAAGGACGGAAAGACCGCCGCATTCGAGATCTACGGCATCGAGGTCTTCGCGAAGAACAACTTCCCCGGCGACCGCGTGTACGGCAACAAGGGAACTCCCGAATTGCGCGTCATCACCTGCGGTGGCGGTTTCTCCAAGCAGAACGGCTACGACGGAAACGTCGTCGTGTTCGCCCGCCTGGTCGAGGTTCGCTGAGCGTTCCACGGCCGGGCGGGCGAAAGCCCTTCAAAGGGGCCCGGGTGATTCGAACGGCCTACGTGGACCTCCGGCGCGGCACAGTGATGTGGTAGCCCGAGTCCAGCAGTTGCGGCAGATAGTCGCGCAGCGCCCGGACGCTCTGCGAGCGGTCGCCGCCCGCGTCGTGCGAGAGGACCACCACACCCGGGGCCGCGCCGCCCTCGACCCGGTCGACGATCGTGCGGGCGCCCGGCGTCGTCCAGTCCAGCGTGTCCACCGTCCAGGCCAGCGGCTCCATGCCAAGCTCGGCGCCGATCTGGAAGGTCGCCCGGTTCCAGGCGCCGTAGGGCGCACGGAACCAGACGGGCGGCTCCCCGTAGGCGTCGTCGATGACCTCGCTGGTGCGCGCGATCTCGGAGTGGATCGCGGAGCGCGTCAGCCGGGTCAGCAGCGGATGGGTCCAGGTGTGGTTGCCGACGATGTGCCCGTCGTCGGACATCTCCCGCAGCAGATCCTTGTTGTCGACGGCCATCTCCCCGCACACGAAGAACATCGCGCGCACGTCGTACTCGCGCAGGGTGGCCAGGATGTGCGGCGTGTAGCGCGGGTCGGGGCCGTCGTCGAAGGTCAGCACCATACTGCGGCCGCGCCCGGACATCCGCAGGAACGGCTCGTGACGGACGAGCGTGCGCGCGGGTGTGCTGTGCGGGGGGCCGTATCCGGCGATCGGCTGGAGGCGGTAGGCGGAGGGCTTCAGGGGGCGGCGCGCCTGTGGGCCCGCGGCCGCGGCGGCGTGACGCACCGGTTTCGCGGCAGGTTCGGCGGTGAGGACGCGGGCCGTGCCCGCTGCCCCGGCCGCCCCCAGGACGGCGGCACCGGCGATCAACGCCCGGCGCCGCGTGAGCAGCTGATCCTTTTTCATGACTCATCAGTCACCTGGTAGAGGGGCGGCGCCCCTCAGCGACACCGGTGCGGACCTACGAAAGCACCCGAAGGAACCAGTTCGGCGACCGACGCACCAGCGGCGAGGGCAATGTTTCCGCCACGACGCGCCCGCCGACGGGCGCCCGTCCGGTCGGCCGTGATCGCCCGGCGGGATCCCGTGTGGCTGCGGGACCTGGGGCTTCGGATAGCCTCGCAGCCGTGACGGAACAGCAGCACTCGCATCAGTTCGAGCGGGGCACGGACGGCCCCAAGGTGATCGTCGTCGGCGTCGACGGCTCCGATTCCTCGCTTCGCGCGGCGGCCTACGCCGGAGGCCTGGCCCGACGTCAGCACGCGCTGCTCGCCGTGGTGTACGTCCAGCCGGTGATGGCGACGGGAGCGGCCCTCGGGGCGCCGGTCGCCGAGACGACCGACGAGATCGCCGAGGACCTCATCGCGCAGATCCGGGACGCCACCGAGCGCGTCAAGGGCATATTCGACGTGCGCTGGGAGTTCCACACCTTCCGCGGCGACCCCTACAACGGCCTGGTCAAGGCAGCGGACGAGCTGAAGGCGGACGCGGTCGTGGTGGGCGCGTCGGAGCAGGCCGGCCACCGGATCGTCGGTTCTGTCGCGGTCCGGCTGGTGAAGGCGGGGCGCTGGCCGGTGACGGTGGTGCCGTAGCCCCGGCATGGTTCGCGAAGACGGCACCCGACGCGGCAGGTGCCGCGTCGGGTGTCGCCTCCCCCCCCTACGTACACGAGGCCGGCCAGGAGGTCGGCGCTCGCCGGTCGTCAGAGCGAACCGAGGAAGTCCGCGAGGATCGCGTTGAACTGCTCGGGCTTCTCCAGGTTGGGGAAGTGCGAGGTGCCCTCGACGATCACGGAGCGGCCGTTCTGGACGGTGCGGGCGAAGCGTTCCGCGTCGGCGATCAGGTCGGGCGAGTCGAGGGCGCCGTTGACGGTGAGCACCGGGACGTCGATCTTCGGTACGCGGGGCCAGGTGTCGGTCATGGGGACGTGCCAGTTGTGCTCCCCCGGCGTGTGCTTGGCGATGGTGTGCAGGGCCATCTCGGTCACGCGCTCCAGGATGGCCGGGTCGACCTCGGCGGTCGTGCGGTGCACGCCCGCGACGGACCTGCGGAACACCTTCAGCCAGCCCTCGATGTCGCCGGCTTGCAGGGTTTTGGCGGACTCGGCCAGGAATTCCGCGGAGCGCGGGTCCGTGTAGTGGAAGTCGCTGGCCGAGGCCCCGCTGAGGACGATCCCCCGGACCAGCTCCGGGTACTCGATCGCGGTGTCGCTCGCGACGGCCCCGCCCATCGACACCCCGACCAGCACCGCGGGACCGGCGTCGAGATGGCGCAGCAGGACGGCGAGGTCATCGGCCCAGCGGAAGGGCTCGCTCGCGTTGGCGGACCAGCCATGGCCGCGGATGTCGACCGCGACGACGCGGTAACCGGCCTCTTCGAGGGCCGGTATCTGGCCCTCGAAGAGGCGATGGTCGACGTAACCGGAGTGGAGCAGGACCACGAGGTCGCCCGTACCGGTGTCGCGGTAGGCGAGATCGCCGTCGGTGGACGTGAAATAGCTCAGTTCCGAAGCAACCTTCATGACAACCAAGGTGTCATCCTCAGGCAATTTTGGCAACCGAGGTGTCATGATGACCGGGTGAACGACACCGCCGAACCACTGCCCCCCGACGAACTCGGCGACCGCGTCTCCGAGGTGTTCGACCTGATCGGCGCGCTCTACCGGCGCGGCCTGCGCAAGCTGGAGCAGGGCGAACAGGCCGAGGGAGTCTCCGTCGGCGTGCGCTCGGTCCTGGTTCTGCTGCGCAGGTACGGGGCCATGACGGTGCCTCAGATGGGCCGGATCATGGCGCTGACCCGGCAGTTCGTGCAGCGCATGGTCAACGACGCGGTGGCCGGGGGCTGGGCGGAGATCACACCCAACCCCGCGCACCAGCGGTCCTCGCTGATCCGGATCACCAGCGAGGGCGAGACGGTCATCGACACGATCCTCGCGCGCGAGCACGCTCTGAACCGGCAGGTCGGGGGCGATCTGACCGATGCCGAGCTCCGGGCGTGCACGCGCGTGCTGAAGGAGATGCTGCGCACCTTCGACCACGTGGACGTGGACTGACCCCGCGTCGCCCCCTTGCCGACCCTGCCACCCTGGCCCCGCGTCACTCCCCCATACGGAGCCCGTCCTTCGCCGCGCCCCGGCCGAGGACGACGTCCCGGATGCGGTCGCGCACGCCGCTCAGGTCGGCGCCCCGCGCGATCGCCCGGTTGAGGTTGACCACCCGCCCGGAGTCGAGGTCGAACATCTGCGGGATGAACTCGGCCTTCTTGACCTCCCAGCGGGCGCCAGGGTGCGCGGGCGGGGCGAAGGTGAAGCGGCCGATGGTGCTCTGGTTGCCGCGCGGGTCCTGGGCACCGTCGTAGTTGAACATCTCGCCGGCGATCTGGTCGCCCATGCCGTAGATGACCCAGGTGCCGTTGACCTTCTCGTACGCCTGCGGGATGTGGGCGTGGGTGCCGAGGATCAGATCGACGTCGGGCCGGCCGGCGGTGCGGGAGGCGGTGAGCTCCTTGCCCAGGTTCAGCTGCTGCTCATCGGGATCGTCCTGCCATTCGGTGCCCCAGTGCAGTGATACGACGACCACGTCGGCGCCGGCCTTCCGGGCGGCCCGGGCGTCCGCGACGATCCGGTCCCGGTCGATCAGGTTGACGGCCCAGGGCTGGCCCTCGGGGAGCGGGAAGCCGTTCGTGTCGTAGGTGTACGCGAGGTGCGCGACCTTGGCGCCACCGGCCCGCAGGACGGTCGCACCGCCCGCCTCGGCCGCCGTACGGGCCGATCCGGCGTGCCGTACACCCACGCGGTCGAGCGCGTCGAGGGTGCGGTGGATGCCGGCGGCGCCGTCGTCGAGGGTGTGGTTGGAGGCGGTGGAGCAGCCGTCGTAACCGGTGGCGGCGAGGGCCGCTGCGACCTGGGGCGGGGACTTGAAGGTGGGGTAGCCGGTGTAGTCGCCGTGCGCGCCGTAGACCGTCTCCATGTGACAGATCGCCAGATCGGCGCCGGACACCACCGGTTTCACGCCGGCCAGCATCGGCCGGAAGTCGTACCCGTCGCCGCCCGCGTCGGTGTTCGCCCGCTCGATGATCGAGGTGTGCGGCAGGACGTCACCGGAGGCGACGAGGGTGAAGCCGCGAGCCTCGACGGGGGAGGCGGGGTGGCCGGTGCGCCGGTGCCGGTCGGGTGGGTCCTGGCCCTGGCAGCCCGTGGTGGCCGCCAGGGCCGTGATGAGGAGGGCCGACAGGGCCGACAGAGTCGTCTTCGTCTGTCGCCGCGTCAAGGTGGTCGTCATGGTCGCCCCGTCGTGGTCGCGTTTCTCGTATTTGATTACTTTCATCACTGTTGAACACGAATCCACAGGGACGCGCGGGCGGGAGTCAAGGAGCGACACCGGCGGCTCGCCCGTCCGGCGCCCGGGGACGGCCCGTCAGGGCGAACGACGAGGCGGAATGTGCGGCACCGGTCCCGGCGGACCGTTCGTCGTACCGTTCATCGACGGGTTCGACCGTCCGCCGCACACCCGTGTCCGCGCCCTGTCCCGGCCGATCGCACTGCGGTGGCATACGCCCATGACGGCCGGAACCACCACCATCACGAACGGGACGACCGCCGAGCACGAGCTGGCCGCGTTGCAGCGCGAGCACGGCCGGCCGCTCTTCGCGCTGCTCCTACGGCTCTGCGACGGCGACCGGCAGCGTGCCGAGGATCTGCTCCAGGAGACGTTCGTACGCGCCTGGCAGCACCCCGAGGCGCTGCGCGCCGATGCCTTCGACTCCGTACGCCCCTGGCTGCTCACCGTCGGACGGCGGCTCGCGATCGACGCGCGGCGGGCCCGCCAGGCGCGTCCCGCCGAGGTCGGGGACGCGGTATTGGAGAGCGCGCGGGTCTGCGCCGATCACGCCGAGCGCTCCGCGGCGACGCTCGACGTGCGCGAGGCTGTGAAGACACTCACTCCGGAGCACCGTGAAGTCCTGGTGCAGGTGTATTTCCAGGGGGCGAGTGTGGCGGAGGCCGCCGCGGCGCTCGGGATTCCGCCCGGTACGGTGAAGTCTCGCGCGTACTACGCGCTGCGCGCCCTGCGCCGGGTTCTTCCGGGATATGCGGCCGACCTGCGGTGAAACCGAAGGCTGAGTCAAACCTCCGTAAAGCGCCTGCAGCGGACCATGGTTGAGTAATCCGCTTGTCCTCATCCGTGTTCCGGACTGAGGGCCCGGGGTCGGGCTGCGCGCACGCACCGGAGGAAGGCAGGAAGGGATGCTTCACAGAGAACACGAGGGCACGGACGGCACCGGCGACGGTGAACTGGCTGTTCCCATGGCGTGGTTGTACGCCGAGTACATCGCCGACGAGCTGCTGCGGACGGGCGACCTGATGCCGCCCACGTCCTTCGAGTTCCGCGCCGGGCGCGACGCCCTGGCGCTGACCATCTTCCTTTCCGACAGCGGCGGAGAACTCTCCGGCATCCGCGTGGTCACACAGCTGGAGACCTGGCTGTCGCTGACGGCGTACGACCAGCCCTGGCAGGACTGGGTCCGCGAGCGCATGGCCCACCTCGCGGCCGAGGCGCTCGAATCCGACGACCCGGCCCCGAACCTGGAGCTGGCGTCGGCGGCCTGGCGCTGGCTGGAGGAGACCGAGCTGCTCGCCCCGGACCTGGACGCGGTGCCCGGCGGCGGTCCGGTCGTGGGCGAGGACGACGGGCCGAAGGTGTGGACGCCGGCCTGGCAGCTGGGCCTGCCGCTGGGGCATCTGGCGATCCACCTCTTCTGAATCAAATCCCCCGCCGAGTCCGTTCCGGCGTCCTTCCGGCTTCCCCCCCAGCTCCCTTCTGGCTTGCTGCCGGCTCCCTGCCGGCTTCCCCCTGGCATCCTTCCGGCTTCCTCCCGCCCCGGACGCCCGGCCGATGCCCCGACCCCCCACCTCCGGCGAATTTTCCCGAGCCGGGACCAATCCGCGGGCCTTCCCGCTCCGAATGTCCTTGTCGCGATTCCGAACGGGTCTTGAGTGATTCGACGGTCTGGTGCGTACCGGTGGGCAACAGCAGCATCACCCCCACCCCGCACCATCGCCACAAGGATTCGGTATCGGTATGAGGTCCCTGGAACGGCATCGTGACGTCGGCGCCTACGCGCTGGGCGTGCTGGACGAGGCGGAGGCTTTCCGCTTCGAGGACCACCTCATGGAGTGCGCCAGCTGCACGGCGCACGTCACCGAGTTCCGGCCCGCCGCCCGGCAGCTCATGCTGTACCGGCGCGCGACGCCGCGCTCCGTGCACCCCTTCGCCGCCCCCGGCCCCCGCTTCCAGGACCGGCTGCTCGGCGAGGTGGCCAACCGCCACCGGGCCGGGCGCCGGCGGTGGCTCTACGCGGTGGCCGCCGCCGTGGTCATCGCCGCGGGCGGGCCTGCGATCGCGATGGTGACCTCGCACGGCTCCTCGCCGGCCCAGGTCGCCGCCACCGAGGCCGCGACCGACTCCGCCACCGGCGTGTGGGCCCAGGTCTCGGCCGAGGACCGGACCTGGGGCAGCCAGATCGACGTACAGGTCAAGGACGCGGGCGGCCCGCACGCCTGCATCCTCGTCGCCGTCGGCAAGGACGGCTCCGAGCAGACGGTGACGAGCTGGATGGTGCCCCCGCACGACGGCGACGCCACCCGTACGCAGGGCGGCTCCGCGATGCGCCTGAAGGACATCAGCAAGTTCGAGGTACGCACGATGGACGGCAAGCACCTGGTGACGATCAAGGCGTCCTGATGGTCCTGACGTTCCAGCGCGGTTCCTCGGTGCGGCCGTCAGTTCAGTGACGCGGCGGACGGGACGACGACTCCGTACAGGTCGCCGATCGTCGCCAGTGCGCCGTGGTGCACCTGTTCGGCGGACACCTCGGCAACTGCCGTTCGCAGAGCCCGCGTTGCGCTGGCGTCGGCGACGACGGTGGGCCGGTTACCGCGCAGGAACGCGCCCTGGGCGGTGAACGCCACACACATGTGCGTCATGAAGCCGGCGATCACGACATCCTTGTTCCCGGCGGCGTCCACGAGGTCGGCGAGCTCGGTGTCGAGGAAGGCGTTGGGCAGCGTCTTGACGACGACGGCCTCGCCGCCGACGGGGGCGACCTTCGGGTGGATCCGGCCGATCTCGGCCCTGATGTCGTACGGGGTGCCCTCGCCGCCGTCGTTGATGACGTGGATGACCTCGGCGCCCGCTTCCCTGGCCAGGGCGAGCAGCCCGGCACCCGCGTCGAGAGCGCCCTGCCACCCGTCGAGTTCCATCACTCCCTGGGTGTAGGTGTTCTGGTAGTCGATCAGGATCAGCGTCGCGGACGCGAGGGACGCCGGCGCCGGGTCGAAGCCGTTGAGTTCCCGCAGAGTGGTCGAAGGCATGGCTGTACCTCGTGGTGGGTGGAGGGAAGTCGGTCACCGAGCGGCGACACGTCCTACGCTACGAACCCGCTCCGCATGGCGGCAATGTCACGTAACTTGCAGATACCGACACCCGGTGAGAATCCCCCCGGGCGCGTCATGCACCACCGTTGCCCCTCTCTCCTGGACGGAGTCGCCCATGCCCACGGCCGGCATCAGCCGTCTCTTCGTCGTTCTCCTCTTCGACGGTGTCGACCTCCTCGATGTCACCGGCCCGCCCGAGGTGTTCGCGCTGCTCCGGCGCGAGTCGGGCGACGCCACCGGCTGCCAAGTGGCCCTGGCCGCCGAAACCATGGACCCCGTCACCACCTCGGCCGGGGTGCGCGTCCTCCCGGACATCACCTTCGAGGAGGCCGCCACGAGGAGCATCGACACGCTGATGGTCCCGGGATCGGTCGCGGTCGACGACCAGCGCTGCGTCCAGGCGCTCGCCGATCCCGGCGTGGTCCGCTGGGTGAAGACGCTCGCCGGCCGGAGTCGGCGCATCGCGTCCGTGTGCGTGGGAGCGCATGTCCTCGCCGCCGCCGGGCTGCTCGACGGCAGACGTGCCACCACCCACTGGTCGACGGCGCAGCAACTCGCCGCCGACCACCCCGCGGTCAAGGTAGACGCGGACCCCATCTTCATCCGCGACGGCCATGTCTGGACCGGCGCCGGCATCACCGCCTGCCTCGATCTGTCGCTCGCCCTGGTCGCCGAGGACTTCGGCGAGGCCGTGGCGCTGCGCGTCGCCCGGCAGCTGGTGATGTATCTGAAGCGGCCCGGCGGGCAGAGCCAGTTCAGCGTCCCGCTGGAGCCCGTATCGACCTCCCGGCGCATGGACGAACTACGGCACCACATCACGCAGCACCTCGCCGATCAGCTCACCGTGGCCGATCTCGCCCAGCAGGCCCACGTGAGCGATCGTCAGCTGACCCGGATCTTCAAGACGGAACTCGGCATGACCCCGGCCGCCTACATCGAGTCGGCCCGGGTCGAAGCGGCCCGGAACCGGCTCGAATCCACGGACGACACCCTCGAACGCGTGGCGTCCGCCTGCGGGTTCAACACGATCGACACGCTGATCCGCGCGTTCCGCCGCAGGCTCGACACGACGCCGACGGAGTACCGCAGCCGGTTCCGGCACTTCGGTCACTGAGGCCGAGGCGGCCCGGTCGGCTCAGGACCGTGTGGCGGTTCCGCAGCCCGCTTCGGCGGCCTCCTTCATGCGCGCGTCCATCGACGTACTCCGGTCGTACGGGTCCACCTCGGGTCCGTCTCCCGAGCCCGTGCGCTCCGCGCTGAACTCGGGGGTGAAGTAGCCGGTGAAGGTGTCGCAGCCGCCGTTGGTGCTGTCGACCTTGTAGGAGACGAGCGAGAAGGTGTCCGGCTCGGTGATCACCTTTGCCGGGTTGTCCCAGCTCATCACGACCTCGCGGCGCACGATGGTGCGTGCGACTTCGTCACTTCCCGCTGCGGCGCGTACGACCGGATAGACGTAGGTGACATCGGTGGTCACCTCGAGCGCACCGCGCTTGCCTTCCCGGAACGTGATCCGTCCGCGTGTCTTGACCACGCTCCCGACCAGGCGCACGTCCGTCTTCTCGAAACGGCTGAACAGCAGCAGAGGGTCGTTCTCCTTGCTGGGCGTGCCGAACGCGGTCCGCAGATAGGTCTTGACGTCCTGCTGGTGCGGATTGATCAACGCGATCGCCGTCTTCGGCCGTTCGCCCTTCAGCACACCGGAATCCAGACTGGACGCGGCAAGGAAGTCGCGGCTCCGATCGAGCGCCTGCGCGACCTGCTTCTTGCTCATCCAGCCGGTCGCCTTCGCGGCGGGCAGGCTGATGCCCGCGGTCCCGTCGGCCCACCGCGCCGCGGGCGAGCCTCTGAACGGCTGCTTCACTGTGGGCAGTTGGGCTGCCGCCTCGGTGGCCGGCGGCTTGTCCGGACGGGCCGACTCCGCGGCGAGCGGCGTACTGTCGCTGTCTCCCCCGCCGAACCAGCCGGTGACCCGCCCCGGATCCAGTGCGACGAACAGCAGGGCGGCCGCGACCAGCAGACCGACCACGTACCAGCCCTTGCCCCGTCGCCGCGGGGCGAGTTGGTAGGTCCGCCCGTCCGCCGGCCGGCCGGGCTCCTCGCGCAGCCGCTGCGCCACCATCCGGGCCCGCGCCGACGGTTCCTCCGGCGCGCCCGGCGTCCCGGCCTCGGCCTCCCGAAGGAAGCGCTCCCACTCCTCGTCCGGTATGGAATCCCCACCCTTGCCCAAGACGCGCTCCCGCCCTTCTCACACATGCGGCCCCTCCCCAGGGCCGGCCCATTGTCCGTGCATCATCACACAGCCATCGAGGGCCACTTGAGCCGCAGACGGACGACTACTTCAGCAGCTTGGACATTCTTCGGTCCGCCAGCGGCTTGCCGCCCGTCTGGCAGGACGGGCAGTACTGCAGCGAGGAGTCGCTGAAGGAGACCTCGCGGATGGTGTCGCCGCAGACCGGGCAGGGCTCGCCCGAGCGGCCGTGCACGCGCAGGCCGCTCTTCTTCTCCGCCTTCAGACGGCCGGCGGCCAGCCCGTGGGAGCGCTCGACGGCCTCGGTGAGCGTGGAGCGCAGCGCCTCGTACAGGCGGTGGGTCTCCTCCGGGGTCAGGGTGGCGGCGAGCTTGAAGGGAGACATCTTGGCGGCGTGCAGGATCTCGTCGCTGTAGGCGTTGCCCACTCCCGCGATCAGGCTCTGGTCGCGCAGCGCGCCCTTCAGCTGACGGCGCTCGCCCTCCAGCAGCCGCGCGAGGCGGGCCTCGTCGAAGTCGGCGGCGAGCGGGTCGGGGCCCAGGCGGGCCACGCCCGCGATCTCGCCCGGGTCATGGACGACGTACACGGCGAGCCGCTTCTGGGTGCCGGCCTCGGTGAGGTCGAAGCCCTCGCCGGTCTCCAGCGCCACGCGCAGGGCGAGCGGGCCCTTGCCGGGGCGGGGCGGGCCGTCGGGCAGGCGGTCCTTCCAGTGCAGCCAGCCCGCGCGGGCCAGATGGGTCACGAAGTGCAGGCCGTCCGCGTCGATGTCGAGGAACTTGCCGTACCGGCGTACGGCGGTGACCTGGCGGCCTTCCAGAGCGGTCACCGGCGGGTCGTACGTCTTCAGGACGCTGATCGCGACGGGCAGCACCCGCACGACCTCGTGGCCGACGAGATGGTCGGCCAGGAAGTCCCTGAGCGCCTCCACCTCGGGCAGTTCCGGCATACGTCCAGAGTGCCATCCGGCACCGACAGCGCCACGCGGAGCAGGAGTCAGTCGCGTCCCGGGACGCCGAACTCGCACCACACGCACTTGCCGCCGCCGCGCGCCTCCACGCCCCAGACGTCGGCGAGCATGTCGACGAGCATCAGTCCGCGCCCGGAGACCCCCGACTCCCCGGCCTCGCGGCGGCGCGGCAGGGCGCTGGAGGAGTCCTCGACGTCGACGCGCAGTCGGCGGGCGGGGCCGGCGAGCACCCGCAGGGTGACGATCGCGGAGCCCTCGGTGTGCATGAGGGCGTTGGTGATCAGTTCGTCGGCGGCCAGTTCGATCTCGTCGGCCCGCTCGCCGGCGCCCCAGGCGCGGACGGCGGCGCGGATCATGTGCCGGGCCTCGGTGAGCGCCTCCGGGTCTCCGGGAGCGACGTGCTGCTGGAGCCGGCCGCCGGACTGTTCGGCGGCGCCCCCTAGGCGGCGCAGGAGCAGCAGCGCGACGTCGTCGTCACCGCCGCGTTCCTCGGCCACGTCGATGAGCCGGTCGGCGAGGTCGCGCACGTCGTCCGGGCCGGTGGCGATGAGATCCCTCAGGGTGTGCATGCCTTCGTCGAGGTCGGCGCCGGGCTGTTCCACCAGGCCGTCGGTGCACAGCAGCAGGGTCTGGCCGGGGTCCAGCTCGACACTGGTGACCGGGTATTCGAGGCGGCCGAACTCGGCGGACAGCCCGAGCGGCAGGCCTCCCTCGACGGGGATGCTGCGGCAGGTCCGGTCGGTGAGCCGTACGAGCGGGTCGATGTGGCCGGCCCGGACCAGTTGCATCACTCCGGTGGCCAGGTCGGCCTCCGCGTACAGGCAGGTCGCGAAGCGTTCGGTGTCTAGCTCGTGCAGGAAGACCGAGGCGCGGGCCATCACGGTGGCGGGGGTGTGGCCCTCGGCGGCGTAGGCGCGCAGCACGATGCGGAGCTGGCCCATGACGGCGGCGGCATGGGTGTCGTGGCCCTGGACGTCGCCGATGACGGCGCCGACGCGGCCGCCGGGCAGCGGGATCAGGTCGTACCAGTCGCCGCCGATGTCCCGGCCGAGGGAGGCGGAGCGGTAGCGGACGGCGACATCGGCGCCGGGCACGCTGGGGATGGTGCGAGGCAGCATGGCTTGCTGGAGGCCCTGGGCGAGGTCCTTCTCCTGCTCGTAGAACATGGCGCGCTGGAGGCTCTGGGCGATGCTGCTGCCGAGTGCTACGAGGACGTTGCGCTCCTCCGGCGAGAAGCCGTGCCGGTCGTTGTAGAGCAGGCCGATCGCGCCGATGGGGCGGGCCTGGGCGATGAGTGGCATGTACGCGGCCGAGGTGATGTTCAGGTCGGTGATGTGCGGCCACAGGTCGGGGTAGGACTCGGCGAACTCCTCCGGCGACTCGATGAAGTGCGGGGCGAGGGTGCGGACGACCTCGTTCATCGGGAAGCGCGCGTCGAGGCGGGTGACGCGGGTGCCGGGCACGTAGCTGTCGGCGGGGCCCGCGGCGACCATGCGGATGCGTCCGGCCTCCAGCAGGCCCATGACCAGGCTCGTCGCGCCGAGGTGGGTGAGTCCGTCGGTGTCGTCCAGGACGTCGATGACGTCCTGGACGGTCCGGGCGTGCGCGAGGGCCGCGGTGGTGATCTGGACGACGCTCGTCTGCTGGCGCCGTACGGCGTCCTGGGCGGCGCGCTCGCGGCGCGCCGAGCTCTCGCTCAGTTCCTGGGTGGCGTCCCGGACGATCCCGATGATGCGGCGCGGGCGCCCGATCTCGTCGCGGCGGATGTAGCCCTGGGTGTGCGTCCAGCGCGGGGAGCCGTCGCGGCAGCGGATGCGGAAGTAGGCGCCGTAGTTCTCGCTGCCGTCCTTGAGAGCCTGGGACACCATGGCGTCGAGGCGGACGGCCTCGCCCGGGGGGACGCGCATGGCCAGGGTCTCGGGGCGGCCGTCGTATTCGTCGGGGCGCACGTCGAAGATCTCGTGGGCCTGGGCGTCCATCTGCATCAGACCGGTGTCCAGGTCCCAGTCGAAGCTGCCCATGCGGTTGAGCGCCAGGATCGGATCCGGGTGGGCCGGCCAGTCGTCCGGGAGTGACAGGGCGCTCGCTCCCCGATCAACCATGGGGCCCACCTTGCCAGGATTCACCCGATTATTCGACTTCTGGGGAGCCCGGTGACGGGCTCCCCGGCCGAGCGGGCGCTCAGCTGTCGAAGACGTCGGTCGGGGTGTCGAAGATGCTGTCCGAGCTGGACGGCTCGTCCGGGATGGCCGTGCCCGTGTCCGGGGCGCTGCGCTCCTGCGAAGGAGTCAGGGAGCTCTCCGGGGGTGTCGTCGGCGGGGCCGTGACAGTGGCGGTGACCGTGGGGCAGTCCGCGGGCTCGTCCGAGCCGCCCGGGGTCGGGGACGAGGGGGTCGGCGAACCCGGAGTCGGGGAACCGGGGGTCGGCGATCCGGTGCTCGGCGTGATGCCGGGTGTGACGGTGACCGTCGCGGTCGGTGTCACGCAGTCGGACGGCGACTCCTCGGGCGAGGAGCTTTCCTCGCTGGGCGAGGCGCTGGAACTGGAGCTGGAGCTGGAGCTGGAGCTGTCCGGGCTCGGGCTCGGCGTCACGACGTCCGGGGGCGGGACGACCACGTCACGGTCACCGTCGTCGCCGATCGGCCGCTCGATCCAGGTGTTGTCGACGATGTTGATGATCGTGATGTTGACGATCACCTTCGGCGCCGGCGTCACCACGATGACCTGCGCGGGGCGGTAGCCGGACCAGGGGCGGCCGTGGGTGCCGGGGTTCACCTGGAGTGCGACGGGCTGCCTCAGCGGGTTTCCGCAGGCGCAGCGCACGCGCGGCACGCCCCGGTTGTCGACGAGGACGGCGGTGCCCACCTGGAGCACCGACTGGAAGCTCGTCGCCCGTCCGTCGCGGAAGCCGTGGTTGGTGACCCGGGTGTCGGCACGCAGCACGACCGAGGTCAGACCGCGCAGAAAGCCGGGGATGTCGGCCTGCGAGATGCCCGAGGCCCCCGCGAAGGCGCGCGCCTTGGCCTGGTCGGAGGTGAGGAAGCGGATCTGCCGTTCGACGTCGCAACTGCCGACGGACTGGGTACCGCCGTAGAGACCGGGGGTGGCGCCCGAGAAGGAACGCACCTCCTGGGTCGTGGCGGAGGAATTGCCGGTGGGCGTCGACTGCGGCGTTCGGGTGACGGGCGGCGGGGTCGCGGTGGAGGTGGCGGTGGAGTCGGTGAAGGGGTCGGGGCCCTGGGCCGCGGCCGGCTGGAGGAAGAGTTCGCCGGTCGATGTGCCGGACGCCTTGGCCGTGCCGCCGTCGCTGTCGCCGCCGCAGCCGGCGACAAGGAGCGCCGCCGAAAGCGTGCAGGCCGCGAGGAAAGTTCTGGTGGGTATGCGCACCACGTTCTCCCGTCCGTCCCGGGCAGTTTGTCGATCATTCCGGGCAGTTCGTCCACCATTGTCTGCGTCACCCGGTTGGGTCACGCAAGCGGAGACAGTCACTTAGCGTCACAATGGAGAGGAGAGGAGCTGGCTGAGGTGGGCTGGTTCGCAGCATCCGAGTACTGGCTGAGCCGCATGGTCTTCCAGCGGGCTCTGGCCACCGTCTACCTCGTCGCGTTCCTGGGCGCGGCGCTGCAGTTCCGTGCGCTGCTCGGGGAGCGCGGCATGCTCCCGATCCCCCGCTTCGTGGCGCTGGTGCCGTTCCGCCGGGCACCCAGCGTGTTCCATCTGCACTACTCCGACCGGTTCTTCGCGGCGTGGGCATGGACGGGCTGCGCGGTGTCGGCGGCGCTCATCGCGGGCGTCGACCGGCAACTCCCGCTCTGGGGCTGCATGTTGCTGTGGCTGGTCCCGTGGGCGCTGTATCTGTCGATCGTGAACGTCGGCCAGACCTGGTACTCGTTCGGCTGGGAGTCGCTGCTGCTCGAGGTCGGATTCCTGGCCGTCTTCCTGGGCAATGACGAGGTCGCGCCGCCGGTCGTGGTCCTCTTCCTGTTGCGCTGGCTGCTGTTCCGCGTCGAGTTCGGTGCCGGGCTGATCAAGATGCGCGGCGACGCGTGCTGGCGCACGCTCACCTGCCTCGACTACCACCACCAGACGCAGCCGATGCCGGGCCCGCTGAGCTGGTTCTTCCACCACCTGCCCAGGCCGCTGCACCGGGTGGAGGTCGCAGCCAACCACGTCACCCAACTGGTCGTGCCCGTCCTGCTGTTCACCCCCCGGCCGATCGCGACCGCCGCCGCGTCGCTGATGATCCTGACGCAGCTGTGGCTGGTCCTGTCCGGCAACTTCGCCTGGCTGAACTGGGTCACGATCGTGGTGGCCCTCTCTGTCGTCGAGTTCCCCACCACGCCCCCGGACGTCGCCGGCCCACCGCTCTGGTACGAGATCGTGGTCCTGGCCGTGGCCACGGGGCTGGTGGCCCTCAGCTACCGGCCCGCACGCAACCTGGTCTCCCCGCGCCAGGTCATGAACCGCTCCTTCGACCCGCTCCATCTGGTCAACACCTACGGCGCGTTCGGCAGCGTCAGCCGGTTGCGCCACGAGGTGGTGATCGAGGGCACGGCGGACGAGGTGCCACGCGAGGAGTCGGACTGGCGGGAGTACGAGTTCAAGGGCAAGCCGGGCGATGTACGGCACTGGCCGCGGCAGTTCGCGCCGTACCATCTGCGCCTCGACTGGCTGATGTGGTTCGTGGGGCTCTCCCCCTCGTACGCCGGGGCCTGGTTCACGGGCCTGGTGGAACGGCTCCTGGAGAACGACCGCGACACGCTGCGGCTGCTGCGCAGCTCGCCGTTCCCGCCGGACGCGCCGCCCCGGTACGTCCGCGCCCGCCTCTACCGCTACCGCTACACGACCTGGCGCGAGCTGCGGGAGACGGGCGCGTGCTGGGAGCGGACGTACGTGCGGGAGTTCATGCCGCCGACACGGCTGGACCGCCCGGTGACTCAGAGCTGGTAAACGCGCGTTGCCGTCCCCGTCAGCACGGCCTCGCACCCGGTCGCATCGAGTTCACGGATCAACTCGTGTGCGGTGTCGATGACTTGGGCGTACGACGCTGCCAGCGTGCACACCGGCCAGTCGGAGCCGAACATCAGCCGGTCGGGCCCGAAGGCGTCCAGGACCGTGTCGGCGTACGGGCGCAGGTCGTCGAGCACGAGGGCGAGGAACTCCGGGGTCTCCTCGGCGACGGTGACGGTCTGCACGAGGACCGTGCGGTCGACCCCGGCGGCGCGCGCTTCCGGTTCGAGGTCGGTGACGGCGAAGTTCCTTCGCAGCGGCCGGAGTTCGGGACCGGTGATCCAGTCCTGGTCGCGGACGGAGAGGTCCCACACGTGGTGGTGGGCGTCGACGGTCACGGCAGCTCCCATACGACGGGCAGGCCCGCGGCGGCTCCGTCGCCGGAGTAGTCGTGCACGACGTCGAGGAGTTCGGCCATGCGGGCCTGCCAGGCGATGTCGACCGGCAACTCCGCCAGGGCGGCCGGCAGCCGCGCGTCGTCCTCGCACTTCAGGACATGGAGGAGGTCGGTCCCTCCCCCACCGCCAGATCGTCCAGGAAGTGGCTCCGGCGGCGCGGATGGCCTCGGTCAGCTCGGCGGGGACCTCGCGGTGCGCGGCCTCGTACGCCGCGACGCGGTCGGCACGGACCTTGGTGTGCAGGGCGACTCTCATGACGGCTCCCGGGCGGGTACGGGGGCGTCGGCGGGCAGGAGCTTCGCCTCGCGCAGCTCCTGCCAGAAGGCCGGAGGCACTCGGTCGGCGAACTGCTCGGCGCAGTCACGGACTTCGGCAGCAGAGCGGGCGCCGACGAGGACGCTCGCCACCGCCGGATGGGCCGCACAGAAGGCTAGGGCGGCAGCGCGCAGGGAGGTGCCGTGTCGTTCGGCGATCGCCTTGAGCAGCAGCGCCCGGTCTAGCAACTCCGCCGGCGTGGTCGCATAGTTGTACGTCGCTCCAGCACGAGGATCCGCCAGCAGGCCCGAGTTGAAGGCGCCGCCGATCACGACGGACACACCGCGCTCGACGGCGGCGGGCAGCAGCTCGGCCAGGGCGCGCTGATCGAGCAGGGTGTACCGGCCGGCGCACAGCACCACGTCGACGTCCGTGTCGCGGACGAACCGGGTGAGCATCTCCGCCTGGTTCATTCCGACGCCGATCGCGCCGACCAGGCCTTCGCTCCGCATGTCCTCCAGTTCTGGATAAGCCTCTCGGAAGGCCTGCTCGGCATGGTCGTCGGGGTCGTGCAGGTACACGATGTCTACGCGCTCCAGGCCGAGGCGTCGCAGGCTCTCCTCCAGGGAGCGACGCACCCCGTAGGCGCTGAAGTCCCAGACACGGTGATGAGCCGCGGACACAGCGAACCCGTTCGCAAGGTCGTCCCGGTCCTCGAACGTGGGCTCGAGAAGCCGCCCCACCTTCGTGGAGAGCGTGTACGCATCGCGAGGGTGGTTGCGCAACACTTCGCCCAGCCGGTACTCGGACAGGCCGAGCCCGTAGTGCGGCGCTGTGTCGAAGTAGCGGATGCCGGCGTCCCAGGCGGCTTCCACGGCGGCGTACGCATCCTCGTCACTCACCTCGGTGAAGAGGTTGCCGATGCCGGCGGCGCCAAACGACAGCGGACTGACCTCGACGCCGCTGCGGCCGAGGGTGTTCACCGGCCCGCCGGGCGCAGCCGCAGACCCTGCATGCCGCCGTCGACGGCGAGGGCGGTGCCGGTGGTGGCGCCGGAGAGGGGGCTCGCCAAATAGGCGATGGCGCCCGCGACTTCGGATGCCGAGACCAGGCGGCCGGCGGGCTGTCGGGCCTCCAGCGCGGCGCGCTCGGCGGCCGGGTCGGAGGCGGCGCCGAGGAGGCGGCCGACCCAAGGAGTGTCCACCGTGCCGGGGTTGACGCAGTTGACGCGGATGCCCTCGCGGACGTGGTCGGCGGCCATGGCGAGGGTGAGGGAGAGGACGGCGCCCTTCGAGGCGGAGTACAGGGCGCGTTGGGGCAGGCCCGCGGTGGCGGCGATGGAGCAGGTGTTGACGACTGCCGCGTACGCGGAGGTCCGGAGGTGGGGCAGGGCGGCGCGGGTGACGCGGACCATGCCGAGGACGTTGACGTCCAGGACGCGGTGCCACTGCTCGTCGTCGTTGTCCTCGATGGTGCCCTGGGCGCCGATGCCCGCGTTGTTGATCACGATGTCGAGTCCGCCGAGGTCGGCGACGGCCGCGGCAACCGCTTCGCGCACGGAGGCGTCGTCGCAGACGTCGGCGCGGTGGCCGAGGAGCGGCTTCTCGACCGACGAGGGGTCCAGGTCGAGGACCGCGACCTGGGCGCCTCGGGCGGCGAGGAGGTCGGCGGTCGCGCGGCCGATGCCGGAGGCGCCGCCCGTCACGAGCGCCTTGAGGCCTGCGAAGTCCTGCGCCCCGCCTGCCGGTTCCTGGGGTTCCGTCATACCGCTTCGCCCTTCCGGTCGGTGAGTTCCTGTTGCGGGAGGTCGGCGGCCCGGAAGCCGCCGCCGGGGGTGGTGCGAGTGGGGGGCGGGGACACGGAGGGCCTTTCGGTCGGTGGCGCAGGATCCTCGGTGAGTAGGTGCCCGGTGAGTGGCTGCTGGGCGAGTGGCTGCTGGGCGCGCGAACGAATATTTATCAGACCACTTTGCTCTCCCGACAGGCCTTCGCAGGGAGTTTCCGCGTTCTTTGGCCATGGTGGTCGGACCACTCGGCTCGTTAGGCTGCGGCGCACCGGGCGACAGGAGGAAGCGGCGTGGACGAAACGGCCCCGTACAAGGGCACGGTGACGCAGCGCGGCATCGAGCGGATCAAGCAGATGATCGGCGAAGGCCGACTGGAGCCCGGGCAGCGGCTGCCCACCGAGCGTGATCTCGCGACCCAGCTGGGCATGTCGCGCAGTTCGGTGCGCGAGGCGATCCGCGCGCTCACGGTCCTCGGTGTGCTGGAGGCGCGGCACGGATCGGGCATCTACGTCACGCAGTTGCAGGCCGGCGACCTGCTGGAGACCTTCGGGGTCGTGGCCGATCTGTCGCGCGGGCCGCGCCTGGTGGAGCTGCTCGAAGTGCGCCGGGTCCTGGAGTCGACGGCGACCGCGCTGGCGGCCGCCCGGATCACGGCCGAGCAGCTCGTCGACGTAGGGAAGCATCTGACCGCGATGAACGCGACGGACGACCCGGAGGAGATCCTCGCGCATGACCTGGCGTTCCACCGCGCCATCGTGGCCGCCGCGGGCAACGAGACGATGACGGCGATCCTGGACGGCCTGTCCTCGCGCACCTTCCGCGCCCGGGTCTGGCGCGGCTACCAGGAGGAGGGCGCCTTCGCCCGCACCCGCCGCGAGCACGCGGCGATCCACCGCGCGCTGGCCGCCCGCGATCCGGAGGCGGCGCGGGTGGCCGCCGCCGCGCACGTGGGCGAGGTGGAGGAGTGGCTCCGGACGCAGCTCGACGGTGAGGGCTGAGCCGGGCCGGGAGCAGTCACCGGCCGGACCGCTCGCCGCCCCGCTCGCCGCAGTGGGCACGGAGCCGTCGGGTCAGGTGGTCTGTCGGCTCGCGTCGGCGAGGACTCCGACCGCCTCGCCCACGCGCCGCATCCTCGCCTTGCGGGGGCGGCTGGAGAACGCGACCCTCGCCCCGGTCACCCGGGCCTTGATCCAGAAGAACAGCCCCAGGAGGCAGCCGAGGTGTTCGTCGGCCTCAGTACGGCGACGACGGCTGCCGCACAGGCGCCGCCATCACCAGGAACCACCCGGGAACCCACCGCCCCCGCGCCGCCGCATGCCCCGTACCGCCATCATGTGCACCAAGAGACACGGGACCGCTACCCTCCGGGCCGGTGAGCCGATGAGAGTTGCCAGAACGCCACACACTTTCCAGTCGGGAAAGTTCCCTGTGGGATTCACACATTCGCAGGGAACGCCCGCCTACGTGTGCGACCGTGGCCGCCCCTCCGCTCTCTCAGGCCCGTGCCAGCCGCAGGGTCACCAGCTCGAAGGGCCGCAGCCGCAGGGTCACCCGGTCGCCGTCGCGCTGCGGTGCCACCGCGTCCGCGAGCGGGCGTTCCAGCAGGTCCGTCACCGTGACGGCCGCGACCTCGAAGCCCGCGGTGAGCGTGGCCCGGGTGCGTCCGCCTCGTGACTCGTGGAAGCGGACGACCACGTCGCCGCTGCCGTCGTCGGCCAGCTTCACGGCGGTGACGACGACCGCGTCCTGCTCGACGCTCACCAGGGGTGCGACCGACGGAGCCCCGCCGGTCACCGTGCGCTCCGGCAGGTTGATCCGCCAGCCCTCACGCACCGCGTCGCCGATCCCGGCACCGGGTACCAGCGCGTGCCGGAAGCGGTGGACGCCCTGGTCGGTCTCGGGGTCCGGGAAGCGCGGGGCACGCAGCAGCGATACGCGGACCGTGGTGGTCGTACCGCCGTCACCGTCGCTGCGTACGGCACGGGTCACGTCGTGGCCGTACGTCGAGTCGTTGACGACCGCGACGCCCCAGCCCGGCTCCTCGATGTGCACGAACCGGTGGTTGCAGGCCTCGAACTTGGCGGCCTCCCAGGACGTGTTGGTGTGGGTCGGCCGGTGGAAGTGCCCGAACTGGGTCTCGGACGCGTACCGTTCGGCGTGCACGTCGAGCGGGAATGCGAGCTTGAGGAACTTCTCCGTCTCGTGCCAGTCGACCTCGGTGTCGAGGGTGAGCCGCCGCTCCCCCGGGGCGAGGGACAACACCTGGGTGACGCGCGAGGCGCCGAAGGTCCGTACGACGCGGACCGACACGCCGTCGCCGACGGGTACGACCTCGTCGGCGTCGACCAGGTCGGTGCCCGTGTTCCGGTAGAACTCGTCGACGTCCCAGGCGTCCCACATGTTCGGGAAGTCGGGGTGAAGTTGGAGGAGGTTCGCGGCGCGTCCCGGGGCGACGGTCTCCCGGTCGGCCTCGATGTCGTAGACGGAGACGACGAGCCCGCGCCCGTCGATCTCGATCCGCAGCAGACCGTTGTCCAGCACATGGCCCCCGGCCGCCGTCGACGAAAGCGACACGGCGCCGGCGACGACGGCGGTGGCGGCGCCGCCCGCCGGGACTCCGCTGCGGCCGTGCGGGGCGGAGTTGAAGACCAGTTCCGTGGTCCCCTCCCCCGCCAGGGCCCGCTGGGCCGCGTCGATGATCGCGTTCAGTTCCCCGGCGACCCGCGCGTAGGTCCTGCGGGCCTCCCGGTGCACCCAGGCGATGGACGAGCCGGGCAGGATGTCGTGGAACTGGTGGAGCAGCACCGTCTTCCAGATACGGTCCAACTCCTCGTAGGGATAGAGGAATCCGGTGCGTACGGCCGCGGTCGCCGCCCACAGTTCCGCCTCGCGCAGCAGGTGCTCGCTGCGGCGGTTGCCCTGCTTGGTCCCGGCCTGGCTGGTGAGGGTGGCGCGGTGCAGTTCGAGGTACAACTCCCCCACCCAGACGGGCGGGTTGGGGTATTCGGCCTCGGCCTTCTTGAAGAACTCCTCGGGCGTCTCCCAGGCCACCGTGGCGGAGCCTTCGAGGTCGCGCAGGCGGCCCGCCTTGGCGATCATCTCGCGCGTCGTGCCGCCGCCTCCGTCGCCCCAGCCGGTGGGCGCGAGGGAGTGCCGGGCGGCGCCCTTGTCCTTGAAGTTCCGTGCCGCGTGGGCGATTTCGCTGCCCTTCATGGAGCAGTTGTAGGTGTCGACGGGCGGGAAGTGGGTGAAGATCCGGGTGCCGTCGACGCCCTCCCACTGGAAGGTGTGGTGCGGGAACTTGTTGGTCTGGGACCACGAGATCTTCTGCGTGAGCAGCCACTTGGAGCCCGCCGCCTTGATGATCTGCGGCAGCCCGGCGGCGAAGCCGAAGGTGTCGGGCAGCCAGGCCTCCTCGTTCTCGATGCCGAACTCGTCGAGGAAGAACCGCTTGCCGTGCACGAACTGACGGGCCATCGCCTCCGAGCCGGGCATGTTCGTGTCCGACTCGACCCACATGCCGCCCGCGGGCACGAACCGCCCGTCGGCGACCGCCTTCTTGACCCGCGCCCATACCTCGGGCCGGTGCTCCTTGACCCACGCCCACTGCTGGGCCTGGGACATGGCGAAGACGAAGTCGGGCTCGTCGTCGAGGAGGGCCGTCATGTTGGAGGTGGTCCGAGCGACCTTGCGGACCGTCTCGCGCAGCGGCCACAGCCAGGCCGAGTCGATGTGCGCGTGCCCGACGGCGCTGATGCGGTGCGCGGAGGGGACCGCGGGTTCGGCGAGCACGCTTGCGAGGTGCGAACGCGCGGCAGCAGCGGTGCCGCCCACGTCCTGGAGGTCGACCGCGTCGAGCGCGCGCTCCACGGCGCGCAGGATGTCCCAGCGCCGCGCGCCCTCGACCGGCAGCTCGGCCATCAGCTCGCCCAGCACCTCCAGGTCGATGACGAGCTGCCACACGCTCTCGTCGAAGATCGCGAGGTCCATGCGGGCGAGGGTGTACTGCGGCTCGTCGCCCGCCGTCTCCTTGTCGCCCAACTGCGTGGGCAGGAAGGGGTGGTAGTCGAGGATGACGGGGTTGGAGGCGGCCTCGATGTGCAGCCGGACCTCTTCGCCGCCCTCGACCGGGGCGCCGATGCGCACCCACTGGTTGCGCGGGTTGAGGCCCTTCACCGGGGTGCCGTCGGGCCGGTAGACGAGGCCCTCACACTGGAAGCCGGGCATGTTCTCGTCGAAGCCGAGGTCGAGGATCGCCTCGACGGTCCTCCCCGCCCAGGCCTCGGGGACGGTTCCGGTGACGCGGAACCAGCTGGTGCCCCACGGAGCACCCCAGCGCGCGCCGACCGCGATCGTCTCGGGTGCGGCGGCGAGCCCTTCGGCGACCGGCACCGGCTCGCCTGGGGCGTTCCACACCGCGACATCCAGCGGCACGGACTCGGGGTACACGGCGGGGCGGATGCGCTCGTCGAGGACGCGCCGGAGGCGGGCTTCGACCAGGGTGCGGTCGTCATGCATGAGGTGCTCCGTGAGGTGAGGGTGCGGGCTACCGGATGTGGGGGCCGGATACGGACGGGCGGGCTACCAGGTGTGCGTGGTCGTAGCTGCGGTCGACACGGTGAACAGCTCCCCGACCGCGCGCAGTTCGAACCCTGCGGCGCTCTCGCCCGGCTCGGGGACGAGACCGCCGACGTAGAAGGCGCGCTGGCAGGTGCCGCCGAGGAAGCGGCGCCTGCCGTCCGGGAGCACGCGGTGCAGCTCGTAGTGGCGTACGGCACCGGGGGCGGCCGGCCACGCGAAGCGCAGGTTGCCGCCGTCGGCGTCGGTGATGCGCAGCTCGGCGGGGGCGGCGGGGGTCACCGTCGCGTCCCGCACGGCGAGGCCGCCGAGCCGCCAGCGCGCCTGCCCACCGCTGCCGGTGAGCCGAACGGCCAGCGTGCGCACCGTGCCGGAGAGGCCGGTCAGCGGCACGGTGGTGGTCTGCCACCCGTTGCTGGTGGCGACCGGGAAGTAGGTGTACGACGGCGCCTGTCCCGGTGCGCTCGGGTCGGCGGTGGCGATCGCCAGCTCGACCCGGGCGCTTCCCGCGTCGACCCGATGGGTCAGCTCCACGACCGTCTCGGGACGGATGGGCAGCCTCGTCGCGTACAGGTCCAGTGTGGCGGGCGCGTCGAGGGCACCGGAGATGAGGAGGCTGCTGCCACCGCGCCAGGCGTCCGCGAAGTCGAAGGCCACGGTGGGGCGTTGGCCCGTGGTGCGCACGACCCAGCGGCGGGAGGGCAGCCGGTCCTGGAGGCCGAGGTGGTTCCAGCCGGAGTCGGAGGTGACCTCGCCATTCTCGTACCACTTCAGGCCGTGGCCGGTGTTGAAGACGGTCGCGAAGGGGACGGAGGTGACCGTCGACCGGTCGGCGACCGATACAGCCGGGGCGCGCCAGCGGGCGTTCGGGTCGGGTGCCGACGGGTCGAGCGAGGCACCGGTCCAGAACTGGTCGTCGGCGGTGTGGAAGTCGCCGGGGGTGCGGCTCGCGGGCAGGTGGTTGCGGGTCCATTCGGGCCGGTAGAAACCGAGGGAGGTGACGTGCGCCTTGGTGGTCGGCACGATGGCGTCCCAGTTGACGGAGGTGCTTGTGCCGTTCGACTCGACGTCGACGCCTGCCCACAACTCGTAGCAGCTGCGGCCGAGTTGCTGGGCCTGTCTGCCGGAGGTGGCCAGCGAGCCGGCCGTCCAGCGGAAGTCGAGGAACATGGAGTCGGCGGCCTGGAAGAACGTCTTGTTCTGGTTGTTCAGGGCCCCCTGCCAGCTCACCGAGCCGTTCACGGTCATCGCGTCGTACCAGGTGACGCGCTGCCCGCGGGCCGCGCCGAGCGCCTTGAGCTCCTTCAGGAAGCCGAGCATGTCGGTGGCGAGCACGGAGTTCCCGCCGCCGGTCTCGGCGTTGACGAACCAGCCGTCGAAGCCGTACGCGGCGGCGACCGCGACCAGTTGCGCGGCGAGCGGGTAGTGCCCGGCGGAGTCCTTCTGTACCAGGTCGCGGGTCCACTGGAGTTGACCGCCGTAGGCGGCCGGCGGAAGGAAGATGTTGCCGAGGACGGGCACTCCGTGGCGGTGGGCGGAGTCCACGATCGGCGCGTTGGGCGCGAGGACGATGCCCTCGCCCGACGAGCCGCCCCAGAAGACGAGTTCGTCGAGATACGCCCAGTGGGTGAGGGCGTAGTAGTCGGCGGTGGCGGCCCCCTGCGCGGGGTTGCTCGACGTGGGGCCGAAGGAGACGAGGGACTGGACGCGCGCCTGGCCGCTGCGGGCCGTGGTGTTCGCCGGTGTCGGGGTGAAGCGGGCGGCGAGCGGCACGGACGCGGCGTTGAAGGCCAGGTCCGCGTCCGTCTCGGCGCGCCACGCCTTGAGGCTGCGCCAGGTGATGCCGGTGCCCGGGGTGCCGGAGGGCAGGGAGTCGGGGTACCAGTAGGAGGCGTACGGCTGGAGGTCGCGGGTGGCGGCCGTGGCGGCGGCGGGCAGCGCGGGGGTGAGCGCTGCCGAGGCCGCGGCGAGCAGGACGGTGCGTCTGCTGAGGTTCACGGTGTGCTCCGTATCGTGGTGGGGACGGGCTACTCGGTGACCTGGTGCGGGGTGACGACTTCGGTGATGCCGCGGGCCGCGAGGTGCTCCTTGTCGTCGGCGCGGTCCGCGAGGACGGTGGTGGGGCGGGCGCCGTCGGCGGTGAGCCGGGCGAAGGCCTCGAAGACGGGGCCGCCGGGGGCGCAGACGGAGCGGCCCGGCGCGGTGTCCACGACCAGGGCGGTGGTCCGGGGCTTGGGCGCGTGCGGCCGCCGCTCCCCGACGATCCGGGCGAGGGTCTCCCCGGCGGGCTTGGTCCGCCGGTCGTTGGTCAACAGGCCCAGCCCGTATTCGAGTTCGGGGAAGTCGGCGAGATCGCGGCTGACGTCGTGCGAGCACCACCAGGTGATGCCCCACAGGTCCGGGCAGTCCAGGACGTTGGTGACGGTCGCCTCCGTGAAGGCGGCGGCGTGCTCGGCCGGGATCAGCGGGGCGGGCGCGCCGACCTCCTGGAGCCAGACCGGGCGGTGCGGGTCGTCCGCCCAGGCCTTGGAGAGTTCGACGAGGTAGGCGGCGTGGTGCTCGGTGGCCGTGCCGGTGCGGCCGTGGCGCTGGGCGGTGCCGTTGAACACCCAGGAGTGCACGGCGGTGAGCGCGCCGAGCCGGGCCGAGTGGGCGGGTGTGAACGGCTGGTCGTCCTGGTACCAGGCGGCGTCGTAGGAGGCGTGCAGGTGCAGCTTGCCGGGGGCGCCCTCCTCGCAGGCGGCGAGCAGGCGCCGAAGCCATGCCTCCGCCTGCTCGGGTGTGATGCGGTCGGGGTCGGGGTGCGGCCCGGCCGCGAACTGGTTGACCTCGTTGCCGAGCGTCATGCCGATGAAGTTCGGCCGGTCGGCGAGCGCGGCGGCGAGCGTGCGCAGGTAGGACGCCTCGCCCTCGACCACCTCCGGGTTGGTGAAGAGGCTGCGCCGGTGCCAGGTCCGCGTCCACGCGGGCAGGAAGTCGAAGCTTGACAAGTGCCCTTGCAAGCCGTCCACGTTGACGTCGAGGCCGCGCTCGGCGGCGGCGTCGGCGAGCGCGACGAGCTGCTCGACCGCGCGAGGGCGGATCAGAGTGCGGTTCGGCTGGAAGTACGGCCACAGCGGGAAGACCCGGATGTGATCGAGGCCGAGCCGCGCGATGGAGTCGAGGTCGGCCCGGACGGCGTCGAGGTCGAAGTCGAGCCAGTGGTGGAACCACCCTTCGCTGGGGGTGTAGTTGACGCCGAAGCGCACGGCAGAAGTCATGCGGATTCCTTGGAGCAGCGGAGGTGCGGTGCTGTGGGGGTGCGGTGGGGGTGGGGAGCTCAGCCCTTGACCGCGCCCTCGCCCACGCCGCGGAAGAAGTACCGCTGGAGGCAGGCGAAGAGGGCGATGAGCGGCGCCACGGCGATGATCGTGCCCGCGGCGACGAGCCGTTCGTCGTTGGCGAAGGTCCCGTGCAGATAGTTGAGGCCGATGGTGAGGGTGAACTTCGACGGGTCGCTGAGCGCGATGAGCGGCCACAGGAAGTCGTCCCAGGCGCCCATGAACGCGAAGATCGCGACGACGGCAAGGGTGCCCTTCACCGACGGCAGGGCGATCCTGAGGAACCGCTGCCAGGCGTTCGCGCCGTCGACGAAGGCCGCCTCCTCGATCTCGTAGGGCAGGTTGAGGAAGGCGTTGCGCATCAGCAGCACGTTCATGGCGCTCACGCAGCCCGGCAGCACCACGCCGATGAGCGTGTTGTTCAGGCCCAGCTCCCGCATCGTCGTGAACTGGGCGATGATGATGCTCTCGGCGGGGACCAGCATCGCGAGGATGAAGACCAGCGTGGCCACCTTGCGGCCGCGGTAGCGCAGCCGGGCCAGGGCGTAGCCGGCGAGCGCGGCGCCCACGCAGTTGGTGACGACGTTGCCGACGGCGACCTTCAGCGAGTTGAGGGCGTAGTCCCACACGGGGATGGTGTCGGCGACCCGCCGGTAGTTGTGCAGGGTCGGGTCGCCCGGCAGGAACTTGGGCGGCGAGCTGAAGATATCCTCGGTCGGGCCCTTCAGCGAGGTGGACAGCTGCCACAGGAACGGGCCGACGGTCAGCGCGAGGACGGCGAGCAACAGCAGGTAGCGCAGGGCGAGTTCCCACACGCGGATACGGCGGCCGTGCTCGTCGGTGATCCGGCGGCGGCCCTTTCGCTGTCGCGTGGTCGCCGGAGGCTCGGCGGGGCGGACCTTCTCCAGGACGCTCACGTCTCCTCCTTCCGGTCGGCGCGCAGCACGAGCAGCATCAGAACCACGGTCACGACGAAGACGACGACGGAGATGGCCGAGGCGTAGCCGACCCGGCCGGTCAGGCCGGTGCCGGTGCGCTGGACGAGCATGACGAGGGTGGTGTCCTCGCCGGCCGGTCCGCCGTCGGGCCCCGCCATCAGGTAGACCTCGGAGAACACCTTGAAGGCGGAGACCGAGGAGAGCGCGCCGACCAGGACCATCGTCGAGCGAACGGCGGGCACGGTGACCGTGAAGAAGCGGCGCACCGGGCCCGCGCCGTCCACCGAGGCGGCCTCGTGCAGTTCGCGCGGCACGTTCGCGAGCGCGGCCAGGTAAATGATCATGTAGTAGCCGAGGCCTCTCCAGACCGTGACGGCCATGGCGCTCAGCAGGAGCAGCCACTGGTCGCTGAGGAAGCCGACCCTGCCGACCCCGATCGCCTCCAACACCGCGTTCACCAGACCACGTTCGTCGAGCAGCCACACCCAGATCAGGCCGACCACCACGATGGAGGCGACCACCGGGGTGTAGAAGGCCGAGCGGAAGAAGGTGATGCCGGGGATGTTCTTCTGGACCAGCAGCGCAAGCAGCAGCGGGAGCAGAACTAGCGCGGGGACGACCCCGAGGACGTACAGCGTGCTGTTGCGCAGCCCGATCCAGAACATCTCGTCGTGCAGCAGCTCACGGAAGTTGGCCAGTCCCACGAACTCGCCGGGGATCAGGGTCCGCCGATCGGTGAAGGAGTTGACCACGGTCGAGACGAACGGATAAAGGATGAACACGCCCACGACCAGAAAGCCGGGCGCGGCGAACAGCCAGGGGCTGGTGGGCAGTTGGCGCCGTACACGGGCGGTGCTGGAGGAACTCGCCATGGCTGCGCTCAGCCCTGCTGCTTGAGCAGCGTGTCGCACGCCTTGACAGCGTTGTCAAGAGCCGACTTGGGGCTCTCCTTGCCCTGCAGCGCCTTGGCGACCTCGTTGCGCAGCGCGGTCTTCATCTGCTCGCTGAACAGCACGGGGGTGTAATTGACCGCGTTCTTCAGGGACTTGGCGGCGGCGATCCGCACCCTTGTCTCGTCGGTGCCGTCCTCCTTGGTGAAGTACGGGTCGTCCAGCGATCCGGCGGTGCTCGGGAAGATCGCCACCTTCTTGGCGAACGACATCTGGTTCTGCGCGTCGGTGACGTAGTGCGCGAAGGCGACCGAGGCGGGGGTGTGCTTGGTGCGCGAGTTGACCATCACGCCCATGACGTACATGTTCACCTTGCCGGTGCTGGTGATCTGGTCCGTGATCCCGATGTTCTTGTACAGGTTGGGCGCCTGCTTCTTGAAGTTGCCGAGGTCCAGGGCGCTGCCCGGGTTCATGGCGACGGCCTCGGTGAGGAACTTCTTGCCGGACGACTCCGGCGTCGCGGTCAGTGCCTGCGGGTCGAGCGCCTTGGCGTCGTACAACTCCTTGTATCTGGTGAGGAGTTCGACTCCCTTGGCGTCGTTGAAGGCGAAGCCGGTGCCCTCCTTGCTCATCAGCTCGACGCCGTAGCGGCCGAAGTCCTCGATGGTGGGCACGTTCGCGAGGGTGGCGACCTTGCCGTCGCTCTTCTTCGCCAACTGCAGGGCGTCGGCGAAGAGTTCGTCGTACGTCGTCGGCGGCTTGGCGGCGTCGAATCCGGCCTTCTCGAAGAGGGACTTGTTGTAGAAGAGCGGGCCGGTGTTCAGATACCAGGGGAAGGCGTACGTCCCGGTCATGCCCGGTATCTGATGGCTGGCCCAGGCGCCGTCCAGGTACTCCTTCCTGTACTTGGCGGCCGACTTGTCGAGGTCGAGGGCGAGTCCGGCCTTGGCGAGCGGGGCGACCAGGTCCGGGGAGACGTTGACGACGTCGGGCAGGGTGCCACCGGCCGCGTCCGCGCTGATCTTGTCGGCGTAGCCCTCGGCGGGCTGGTCGACCCACTTCACGTGGGTGCCGGGGTACTTCTTCTCGAAGCCGTCGATCAGACCCTCGAAGTACGGCTTGAAGTTGGCGCGGAGATTCCAGGTCTGGAAGGTGATGTCGCCCTCGACCTTGCCGGAGGCGTCGGTCGAGCCGGCGCCGTCGTCGCCGGAGCCGCAGGAACTCAGCGGCAGGACGACGGCAACGGCGGCAGCGGCGGCGAGAGTTCTGCGGGAGATGCGCACGGATGGGGCTCCTCTGCAGCGGGGGAACGGGTGCCGTCGCAGACCTTGCAGGCTCGCCCCTTTCGAAGTCAATGGATTCGTCGGAGCTAAATTCTTTAGTGCAGTGAAACCACAGGTCAGAAAGCTCTTACTCACCACTTGTGGCTGATAACTAATGCGCTTTAGGATGCTGGCACTCAAGCGCATTAGTGCACAGGCTCCAGGGAATGGAGAGCAAGGTTGCCAGCCAAGCGGTCTCCGGCACGCCGGCCGACGATGAAGGACATCGCGCAGCGCGCCGGGGTCTCCGAGAGCGCGGTCTCCTTCGCGCTCAATGACCGGCCCGGAGTCTCGGACCTCACCCGCGCCCGGGTCCGCCGGGTCGCCGAACAGCTGGGCTGGCGCCCGAGCACGGCGGCGCGCGCCCTGTCGGGCGAGGGCGCGGCCACGGTCGGCCTGGTGCTGGCGCGCCCCGCCGACTCGCTGGGCGTGGACTCCTTCTTCCTCCAGTTGATCTCCGGCATCCAGGAGGTGCTGGCGGAGCGTCACCTCGGGCTGCTCTTCCAGGTGGTGGAGGACGTGGACGCCGAGTGCGCGGTGTACCGGCGCTGGTGGGCCGAGCACCGGGTGGACGGCGTGCTGGTGGTCGACCCGAGGACGGACGACCCGCGCCCGGGTCTCCTCGACGAACTGGGGCTGCCCGCCGCGGTCATCGGCGGCGTGCCGGACGCCCGGCATCCGGGGTTGTCCACCGTCTGGGCGGACGACGCGGGCGCGATGGCGTCGGTGGTGGACCGGCTGCACGCGCTCGGCCATCGCCGGATCGTGCACATCGCGGGCCTGTCGGGGCTCGCGCACACCGAGCGCCGTATCCGCACGCTGCGTGCGGAGGCCGAGCGGCGCGGGCTCGCCGAGGTGCGCTCGGTGCCCACGGACTACTCGGACGCCGAGGGCGCCGCCGTCACCCGGCGCGTCCTGGAGAGCGGCACGCCGCCGACCGCGCTGGTCTACGACAACGACGTGATGGCCGTCGCCGGGGTCGCCGCCGCGACCGAACTCGGCTTCCGTGTACCGGGCGACGTGTCGGTGGTGTCGTGGGAGGACTCGGCGCTGTGCCGCATGGTCAAGCCGTGGCTGTCCGCCCTCTCCCGTGACACGGTGGAGTTCGGACGGACGGCGGCGCAGGAGCTGACCGCGCTGCTGGACGGCGGACCGGCCCGGACGGTGCAGGTGCCGGTGCCCTCGCTGATCGAACGGGAGAGCACGGGACCCTGCGGGAGTTGAACCATGTCGCTGGCCACCCAGGCCGCTGCCCCCACTCCCCCGCCCGAACGCGGCTCTCCCGCCGACGCGTCCTGCTCGGCCTCGCCGGCGCCGCGGGCGCTTCCGCGGGGCTCGGCTTCGCCTCGTGGCGGATCCTCGGCAACGACGCGGACAACGCGGGCAGTTCACCGCCTCGGGCCGCGAACTCGGGCCGCGACCTGGCGTTGGCTGTGGCGGGCGGTGTGGTGTAGGCCGGTAGCGGCACGGCTACGTGTGCGCAGTGACGGCGTAAGCCCTGTCCCGGCCCCGGCCCTTGGGGGATCCGGCGCGGTCAGAACGCCGTGTGAGTGAACCAACGGTCGAGTGTCGTGGCCTCGCCCGAGACCTCGAAGGCAGTCTCCTGGTACGTCCGCCGCCCGTAGAGCAGCAGCAGGACGTCCGCCGCCTGACCGCGTACCGTCGTCCGCGCGTCGGACGGTGCGGCGTCGGCTCCCGCCTTCGGCTGCAGGCGGAACCCGTCCGGCTCCAGTCGCACCCGCCACTCCGCGCCGGTTCCGGCGGCGGAGTCCGTGCACTGGAAGGCGAGGGTCTCGCCGTTGCCCTGCAGCTTGGTCACGCCGGGGGCGAAGAACCCGGCGTAGGGCAGGTTGACGAGGTACTCGTCCACTCCGTCCGCGGCCAGGGCGGGGTCGATGTCCGACGCCCGACCGAGGGAACGCTCCGCGTCCACGCGGTGCACCAGCGTCTCGAACAGCATGCGGCGGGCCCAGAACCGGGCATGCTGATCCTCACCCCAGGCCCACATCGCCGCCTGAGGATCCGTGGCCCGCAGTACGTCGGCCACGGCGGGCACGCCCGCCGCCACCCACTCGGCATAGTCCTCGGCCCGCTCCGGCAGCCCCAGGTCCACCTCGCGGCTGCGAGGAGGCTCCTGCACCCGCCGGGTCAGCAGCGCGGAGAACCAGCGCTGCAGCGATCCCACGTGCTGAGTGAGATCGGCCAGCGTCCAGCCGGGGCAGGAGGGCACGGCGGTCGCGGTGTCCGCGCCGTTCACCATTTCGGCGAAGCGCAGGGTCTCCCGCTCGATCGCCTGTCGGTAGATGTCGTACGGCAGTGGGTGTCCTGCCCGGCCCGTGGCCTCCATCTGCTGCACCTCTGTTTCTGTCCGCAGCACTGATCCTGTGGCGAACAGTGTGGTGGCTGGAGTCCACTCGAAGGCAAATTCGAGGCGCTACCAGAGCCGTGGGTGCAGCGGGGTGTCAGAGCTTTCGCGCCACGGCGCCCAGCTGCGGTACGACCTCTCGTCACGCTCGACAGCAAGGCGGGCAGGAGACTGCCTGTGGCTCGGCGAACTGCCCGTCGGACAGCTTGGGCAGCTTCGCAGGCCCGCCGGAGACGAGGGCGCGAGCCGCGTGTCACGAGCAGGGCCGTCATGGGTTCGTCGGACAGGGCCGGGTCAGTCCCACCGGAAGAGCCAGTGCACCGAGGGCACTTGTCGCCCCGCGACGGCGGTCGGAGCGCCGACAAGCTGCGCCAGGTCGTCGCAGTACGCGAACTTTGTCGCAGGCACGCTACCCCGCGGCCCGACCGGAGTTGTCGGCCGGGCGCCGCTTCGGCGGGAGTTCCCCGGGATCACAGGACATCCAGATCGCGGTGCCTCTCGACGCAGGGCCCCGTGTCCGGGCACAGTGCTCCTCGTACTCACCAGTAATCCGCGCAGCACGACCCCACCCACGAGGAGCGCCCGTGACCAGCTGGGCCGGCCGGACCGCCGCCGAGATCGCCGCAGCCGTACGCGAGAAGAAGGTGACGCCACGCGAGGTGGTGGCCGAGCACCTTGCGCGGATCGAGCTGCTCGACAAGCGCGTCGGCGCCTTCCGTGTGGTGCGCACGGAGGCCGCGCTCGCCGAGGCCGACGAGGTGGCCGCCCGCGCCGACCTGGCCGAACTCCCCCTCGCGGGCGTGCCGGTGGCGATCAAGGACAACGTGGCGGTGCGCGGCGAGTCCAACCGCGTGGGCTCCGCGGCGACCCCGGACACGCCCGCCGACGCCGACCATGCGACCGTGGCCCGGCTGCGCGCGGCGGGCGCCGTGGTGGTGGGCCTGACCAACGTGCCCGAGCTGTGCGTCTTCGGCACCACCGAGGGCGTGCACGGCACCTCCCGCAACCCGTGGGACACCACGCGCACGGCGGGCGGCTCCTCGGGCGGCAGCGCGGCCGCGGTCGCCGCCGGGATGGTGCCGATCGCGCTCGGCAACGACGGGATGGGCTCGCTGCGCATCCCGGCCGCCAACTGCGGCCTCGTCACCATCAAGCCGGGATTCGGGGTCGTGCCCGCGGGCATCAGCGACGGCGACTGGTTCGGCATGTCCGAGAACGGCCCCCTCGCGACCACGGTCGAGGACGCGCGCCTGATGTACTCCGTCCTCGCGGACACCGATGTCGTACGCGGCGAGGGGACCGCCAAGCGCAAGGTCGCCGTCTCGCTGCGCAGCCCGCTCGCCGGGGTCGCCGTCAGCAAGCCGTACACGGCCGCGGTCAAGGCGGCGGCCGGGCTGCTGGCCGGGGCGGGACATGAGGTGCGCCGCGCGGATCCGCCGTATCCGCTGTCGCTGAGCGTCACCGCGATCACGACCTGGACGGCGGGTACGTCCGTGGACGCCCAGGGGCTCGATCCGCGGAAGCTGGCCCGGCGCACCAGGGTGCACGCGGCCATCGGTCGCCGTTTCGTGGACAAGGTGCGGGCTGGAAAGAGCCGCGAACAACTGCGCCGGCGGCTGGAGCCCTTCTTCGCCGAGCACGACGTGCTGCTCACTCCGGCCCTGGCCCGGCGCTCGCCCAAGGCCGGGCCGTGGCACGAGCGGGGCTGGCTGCGCAATGTGCTCGCCAACTCGAACTACTCGCCGATGACGCCCCCGTGGAACCTGACCGGCTGGCCGGCGATGTCGGTGCCGTTCGGCACGCTGCCCTCGGGCGCCCCCTGCGCCGTACAACTGGTGGCGCGTCCGGGGTCGGAGGCGGCACTGCTGGAGATGGCGGATCAGTTGGAGAAGCTGCACCCGTGGCAGCGGACGGCGCCGCTCGGCTGACGGCGGCGGGTGAAGGCCGTCCGCAGGAACCGGACGACCTCCTCGGAGGTGACCGGGTCCCAGGCGTAGGTCTCGGCGGCGGCGATGCGGTGCCGGAAAGGCAAGATCCGCGGCCGGTCGTCGGCCGCGGCTCCTGTGATCGGCATGGACGTGGGTCAGGCACGTCCATGCCGTCAGCGATCGCGATGGGTCCTGTCGCGGCTCAGTCGATGCTGGGCAGGATGTGGGGCTCGGCGAGGTCGTCCTCGTAACCCGCCAGGCGGATCGGGGCGGACCTGGCCCAGACGTCGAGGCTGCCGAGTGCCTTCTCGGGCCGGCGGCCCGCGCGCTCCGTGCGTTCCTTGGGGCGCTGATCGCGATTCGTCTTCTCCGGTGTCACCGCGCACTCCTTATGTGTCGGGTCACCCTCGGGACGCGCAGGGCCAGTCTGCTGCCGGCCGCCTGACGTCCCCTTGGGTGTGGGTCAAGAGCAGTTAGGGACGCGGTGGCGCCGGTAACTCAGGTGAGAGCAGGCCGTGGTGACCGGCATGTCCCGGGACGGACCGTGGGTGCGGGTGGAGCCCCATTGAGCTGTCCGTCCGCTACAGGGTAACCAAATGAGCGGGTCCCCGCTCGATGGGGCTGAAAACAAGAGGTAACTGTTTTGAGTCGTTCTGCGTCCATCCCCCCACCATCTCAACTGATTTGATGGCATATACGGAACTTTAGGACACCCATTCGGGCTACAGGCCGGGCAGGGTGACCTCGTTGACCAGACCCCGACCCGCTCCGCAATACGGGTACAGGCGATACCCCCGGGGATAGTCGTCACCAGGGATGCCGAGCCGATCCGGGAGAGGACCGAACCGATGCACGCGATCCTGCACGCGCTGTCCATCGCCGGGTCGATGACCTGGGAGATCACCTGGGCGCTGATCCTCGGGTTCGGGCTGTCCGCCGTGGTCCAGGCGGTGGTGCGCCGGGCGACCGTCGTACGGCTGCTCGGCGACGACCGGCCGCGGACCCTGGCCCTCGCCGCCGGCCTCGGGGCGGCCTCCTCGTCGTGCTCGTACGCGGCGGTCGCCCTGGCACGCTCACTGTTCCGCAAGGGCGCGAACTTCACTTCGGCGATGGCGTTCGAGATCGCCTCGACGAACCTGGTCGTCGAACTCGGCGTGATCCTGGCGCTGTTGATGGGCTGGCAGTTCACGGCGGCGGAGTTCGTCGGCGGTCCGGTCATGATCGTGATGCTGGCCGTCCTCTTCCGGCTGTTCCTCCGTCGCCGACTGCTCGACCAGGCACGGGAGCAGGCGGAACGCGGCCTCGCCGGGTCGATGGAGGGGCATGCCGCGATGGACATGTCGGTCCGGGGCGAGGGGTCGTTCGGGCGGCGCCTGTTCTCGAAGGACGGCTACACCTCGGTGGCCCATGTGTTCGTCATGGAGTGGGCGGCGATCCTGCGCGACCTGGTGATCGGCCTGCTGATCGCGGGTGCGATCGCGGCCTGGGTACCCGACGCGTTCTGGAGCTCGCTCTTCCTCGACGGGCATCCGCTCGCCGCGAAGGTGGTCGGCCCCCTGATCGGCCCGCTCGTCGCGATCGCCTCGTTCGTCTGCTCCATCGGGAACGTGCCGCTGGCCGTCGTCCTGTGGAAGGGCGGCATCAGCTTCGGCGGCGTGGTGGCGTTCATCTTCGCCGACCTGCTGATCCTGCCGATCCTGAACATCTACCGGAAGTACTACGGCCTCCGTATGACCGTCTTCCTGCTGGTGACGTTCTACGCGGCCATGGTGGTCGCCGGATACGTCGTGGAGTTCGTCTTCGGCGGCCTCGGCCTCATCCCCGACCAGGCCGACGCGGAGATCCCCATGGAGGGCGTCTCCTGGAACTACACGACATGGCTGAACATCGCCTTCCTGCTCCTCGCGGCCGCTCTGGTGTGGCGCTTCCTGCGCACGGGCGGGCCGGCGATGCTGCGGATGATGGGCGGGGCGCCGTCCGCTGCCGGAGACGGACATGACGAGCACCACCATCACTGACGACGTGAGGACGGTTCGCAGTTCAAGTGCCGTTGGCCGGTTCGCAAGGCGGCCATGATCTGCTGGCGTCCGGCAAACGGCTTTTCTCGCGAGAGGACTGACGCATGGAGCTGCGCAGCGTCGAGGAGCTGATGGATCTGCTGTACGCCTGCCGGGGCGCCTGGGACACCCCGGACCAAAGCGGCGACCCGGTCGATCTGCACGACCATGCACTGCAGACCGCCGCGCTGCTGCGGCGCGGGCACCCCAGCGACAAGGAGCTCCAGGTGGCGGGCCTGGTGCACGACATCGGGCATCTGCTTCGGCCGGGCGACGACGCGGGACACGCGGATCGCGCCGCCGACGCGGTACGGGCACTGCTCGGCGAGCGCGTCTCCCGCCTCGTACGGCTGCACGTGGCCGCCAAGCGCTACCTGGCGACCGCCTCGCCGGGCCGCGGACTGTCCGCGCAGAGTGCGCTGACGCTGCGGGTGCAGGGTGGTGCGATGTCTCCGGCGGAGGCGGCCGCGTTCGAGCGCGATCCGCTCGCCGACGACGCGGTCACGCTGCGGCAGGCGGACGACGCGGGCAAGGTCGTCGGTCTGGACGCCGGCGTCCTGGAGGACTGGCGCACGGTGCTGGAGCTGGTCGCGGCCCACAACTCACGCTTGGGGGCTGTCGACTGACGGTCCGTCATGAGACCGTACGCGGATGACGTCGCCGTACGGGCTTGAGGGCAGGGTCGCCATCGTCACCGGGGCCTCGCGGGGCATCGGGCGCGCCGTCGCCGAGGAGCTGGTGCGGGCGGGCGCGCGGGTGTGCGTGACGGCGCGCGACGCGGACGGCGTGCGGGGGACCGTCGAGGAGCTGGGCGCCGCCGTGGGACTGGCCGGTACGGTCGCCGACCCGGCGCATCTGCGCAAGCTGACCGAGTTGGCGCTGCGGGAGTTCGGGCGGATCGACGTCGTGGTGAACAACGCGGCGACCAACCAGCCGTACGGCCCCCTCATGGACGCCGATCCGGAACGCTGGCGCGAGGCGTTCACGGTGAACGTCGAGGCGCCACTGCGGCTGGTGCAGCACGCCTGGCGGGGCTGGATGGCCGAGCACGGCGGGGCGGTCGTGAACATCTGCACGGAGGGCGCCGGACACGTCGGCCCGCGGGTGGGGGCGTACGGCACGAGCAAGGCGGCCCTGCTGCACCTGACCGGGCAGCTCGCGGGCGAGCTCGCTCCGAAGGTGCGGGTCAACTCCGTCTCCCCCGGCCTGGTGCGCACCGAGATGGCCCGCTTCGTGTGGGAGCACGGCGAGGACGAGCTCGGAGCCGGGCTGCCCCTCGGCCGCATCGGCGAGCCGGACGACATCGCCCGGGCCGTCGTGTGGCTGGCCTCGGACGCGGCGGAGTGGATCACCGGCGCGGATCTGCTGGTGGACGGCGGGACACGGGTCAGGGCGGCGTACTCGGCGGGCGGGTACGCCGTCCACGAGCGGCTGCGGTCATACGCACCACCTCACTCGTGACGGCGGCCTGCGACATCCCTCACGGGAACAGTGCGATCCCCACCAGGATCAGCAGAATGATGCCGACGACAAGCCCTACCGTGGCCCAGGTGCCACGATGCCTCAGCGCCTTCGCGGCACCCCCTCCACGCGGCCGGTCCTCCGGCAGCGCGGGGTGCTCGGGCCGGTCGCTCGCATAGAACTCCGCGTCGCTCGGGTAGACGTTGCGCGGATCATCGGCGGCGCGTGGATCGATCTCGTCTGACATGACCATGAGAACTCCTAGCGCGGCACTCCATACAGTCCGCGTACCGCACGGTCGCCGGGTCATGCGTCAGGGTCGGGGGGTCACCACTTCCCGGGCGCGTAGTCCTTCAGGAAGACGCCGTACAGGTCCTCGCCCTGCTCACCACGCACAATTGGATCGTATACCCGCGCCGCGCCGTCGATGAGGTCCAGCGGGGCATGGAATCCGGCGTCGGCGAGGCGCAGCTTGTCGTAGTGGGGGCGCTCGTCGGTGATCCAGCCGGTGTCGACCGAGGTCATGAGGATGCCGTCGGTCTGGAACATCTCCTGGCCACTGGTCCGCGTCACCATGTTCATGGCGGCCTTGGCGGCGTTGGTGTTCGGGTGGCCCGCGCCCTTGTAGCCGCGGCCGAAGACGCCCTCCATCGCCGAGACGTTGACGATGTACGCACGTCCGCTGTCCGTCTGCTTCGCTGCGGCGGCCATGACCGGGCGCAGCGCGCTGATCAGGATGAACGGCGTCGTGTAGTTGCACAGCTGGGTCTCGAGCAGTTCCACCGGGGAGATCTGCTCGATGGTCTGCACCCAGGTGTTGGTGTCGACGACGTCGGGGACCAGGCCGCCCGCGTCGATGGCGGTGCCGTCGAGGTGCCGGGCGACGCTCGCGTTGCCCGCGACCAGGGCGAGGTCGGCGACCTGCTGGGCGTCGAGCCCGCTGGTGCCCAGCGGCAGCGCGGCGAGGCCGTCGACCGCGCCGGAGTTGAAGGCGCCGATGACGTGATGGGCGGGGAGTTCCCCGGCGGGCAGCGGGGCGCTCTCGCCGTCGACCAGGGCGGCGTAGGCGGAGGGCAGGCGGCGTACGGTCTGCGTCGCGTTGTTGATCAGGATGTCGAGGGGGCCCGCCTCGGCGACCTGCTCGGCGAGGGCCACGGCCTGCGCCGGGTCGCGCAGGTCGATGCCGACGACTTCCAGGCGGTGCATCCAGTCCGCCGAGTCGTCCATGGCCTTGAAGCGGCGGATCGCGTCCTTCGGGAAGCGTGTGGTGATCGTGGTGTGCGCGCCGTCCCGCAGCAGCCGCAGCGCGATGTACATGCCGATCTTCGCGCGGCCACCGGTGAGCAGCGCACGCTTGCCGGTGAGGTCGGCGCGGGCGTCGCGCTTGGCGCGGTTCAGGGCGGCGCAGTCCTGGCAGAGCTGGTGGTAGAAGTAGTCGACCTCCACGTACCGGGTCTTGCAGGTGTAGCAGGAGCGCGGGCGCTGGAGTATCCCCGCGATCTCGCCGGCGTCTGTCACGGACGAGGGCAGCAGCCCCTCGGTCTCGTCGTCGATGCGCTGGGCGGAGCCGGTCGCGGTGGACTCGGTGACCGCCTTGTCGTGGGCGGTCTTGGCGGCCCGGCGGTCCTGGCGGCGGCGCTGCTTGACCGTGCGGTAGATGCCCGCGGTGGCGCGGCGCACGGCGATGGCGTCCGGGTGGTCGACGTCGATCTTGTCGAGTTCGTCGAGCACGGCGAGGCACGTGGCCAGCCGCTCCGGGTCGATGCCGGGGCCGTACGAGGCCGCCGCCACCTCTGCCGTGTCCACGGCGGGGGTCGCCTGGCTGTCGTCTGTCACCGTCATGGCCGTGTGCCGTTCCTCGGGTTCCGCGCCGCGCTCGAACCGCGCTCGCTTTCGAAGGCGGAATTTTACGGAGCAGGAGGCCGAGGAACCAAACCCGCCATGATCACCCTGGTCTTGACACCGGTTTCCCGGCAGCGCTCGGCGATCTCAGGAGCTGCACGCGGCGAGGAGCCCGGCCACCTCCTTGGTCACCGCGTCCGCCAGCCGGTCGAGGTCCGGGACGGCCGCGGCGTCGGCGACGAGCCCGTAGTGGACCCGGCCGCGGAAGGTGGAGACGGCGACCGCCAGGGCCTGCCCGCGGGCCAGCGGGGCGAGCGGGAACACCTCGGTGACGGGGCAGCCGCCGAGCTTCAGGCCGATGCTGGGCAGCGGCACGCTGGTGACGAGGATGTCGAAGAGCAGCCGGGCCGCCTGGCCGACGACGGGGCCGCCGAGCCGGTGTCCCAGCGGCAGCACGTGGTCGGCGAGCAGCGCGACGGCGCCCGCGCCGCGGTTGGGTCCAGCGTCCTTGTTGCGGTCCATGGCCGTGCGCACCGTGCGCAGCCGGGCGAGCGGGTCGGGGTCGTCGACCGGAAGCCGTATCAGGTAGCCGGAGAGCGAGTTGCCCTGCGGGTGCGCGGTGCGCGGGCGGCGCTTGGAGACGGGGATCAGGGCGCGGGGGGCGACCCCGTCGCTGCTGTCGCCGCGCTCGTCGAGCCAGCGGCGCAGGGCGCCCGCGACGACGGCGATGAGGACGTCGTTGACGGTGCCGCCCTCGGTCTTGCGGATCCGGTGCACCTCGTCGAGGTCGACGACCACGCCTGCGGTGCGGCGGGTGCCGGTGGGCTCGGAGGTCAGCGCGGGCGAGGAGCGTACGTCCCAGGTGGCGCGGGCGACGGAGGTGCCGATGTCGAGGGCGCGGCCCACGTCGGAGAGGGTGCCGCGGACCAGGCCCGGCAGCTTGCGCACGTCGGGCAGGAAGCTGCGCGGCGGCTCGGCGGGGCGCGGCCGGGGCTCGGGCATGTCCATCGGGTCCATCAGCGCGGCGGCGAGCATCAGCGCGCGCAGTCCGTCGGCCAGCGCGTGGTGGAACTTGAACAGCACGGCGAACGACGTGCCGTCCTCGCCGGGCAGCACATGCGCCTCCCACGGCGGGCGCCCCCGCTCCAGCGGGCGTTCCATCAGACGGCCCGCGACGGCGTGGAAGTCGGCGGTCGGCGCGTGCAGCCGTACGTGCTGGAGCGGATCGAAGTCGGGGGCGGGCTCCCGGGTCGCGCCGCCGAAGGCCAGCGGGAGGAGCGGCTGCCAGACGTCGCGGATGCGCATGCGCAGTCCGGGCACCGCGGCGGCTCGGGCCGCGAGCAGGTCGGCGGCGTGCGCCCCCGCGGTGGGCGAGTGGGCCGAGAAGACACCGAGTGCGCCCAGGTGCATCGGGTGTTCGGCGGACTCGATGTTCCAGAACGCCAGGTCGAGTGGTGCGAGCAGGTCGGAAGTCAAAGGCTTGCTCTCGCGTCGACGACGGGTGAGCAAGCAGTCAACCGCCGACAACCGATTACGGTCAAGTACGATCAAGCTACGCACAGTTAACAGCAGATTAAGTCCAGCTACCACGAAACGGGCGTGACGCGCGGGGCAGGTGAGGTCGGTTCGGGCCGCCGAGCAGCTCCTGGACGTGTCTGAACTCTCATCCGGTCGATTAGCATCGCGATCATGGCGGACTGGAAGTTTCGGCCGGCTTCGGCGGCGGACGCCGACATGGTGGCCGAATTGCGGGCCGTGGTGATGCGGGCCGATCTGGAGCGGCTGGGGCGCTACGACGAGCGGCGGGTGCGGCAGCGGCTGCGGGACGGGTTCGTGCCGGCGCACACCTGGGTGATCGAGGTGGCCGGCGCGTTCGCCGGCTGTGTGGCGCTGCGGCCGGCCGAGGACGCCCACTGGCTGGAGCACTTCTATCTGGCCCCGCACCTCCAGGGCAGCGGTATCGGCTCCGCCGTGCTGCGCGCGCTGTGGGAGCCCCACGACCGCGACGGCATCCGGGTCCGGCTGAACGTGCTTCAGGGCAGCCCCGCCCGGCGCCTGTACGAACGGCACGGATTCACGGTCGAGACCGAGGACGCCGTGGACGTGTTCATGGTGCGCGAGCCGTCCGCGCTCGCACCCTGAGCACCGCTTCCCAGGTCACGAGACCTGCTGCCCCTTGCCCAGCGCGATCACTCCGCCCTTCGACACCGTGTACAGCTCGGCGTCCCGGTCCGGGTTGACGCCGATCGTCGCGCCCGGCGGCACCTCGACGTTCTTGTCGAGGACCGCGCCCCGCACCACCGCGCCCCGCCCTATGCGGACGTTGTCGTGCAGCACCGAGCCCTGGACGACGGCGCCCGGATCGACCAGCACGCCCGGCGAGAGCACCGACCGGGAGACCTGGCCCCGGACGAGGCAGCCCGCGCTGATGATCGACTCGGTGGCGATGCCACCCGCGTTGAAGCGGGCCGGCGACAGCTGCCCGGAGTGGGTGTAGATGGGCCACTGGCGGTTGTACAGGTTGAAGGCCGGGCGTTCCGCGATCAGGTCCATGTGGGCGTCGTAGTACGCGTCGAGGGTGCCGACGTCGCGCCAGTAGCCCTGGTCGCGGCTGGTCTCGCCGGGCACATGGTTCTCGCTGAAGTCGTACAGCTGCGCCTCGCCCCGGTCGGTGAGCGTCGGCAGGATCGAACCCCCCATGTCGTGCACGGAGTTGGGGTCCTCGGCATCGCGCTGGAGGGCCTCGATCAGGGCCTTGGTGCTGAAGATGTAGTTGCCCATCGAGGCGAAGACACACTCGGGGTCGTCCGGCAGACCCGGCGGGTCGGCGGGCTTCTCCAGGAAGCCCTGCACGGCCCGGCCGTCGGAGCCCGGGCTGATCACGCCGAAGGACGAGGACTCGCCGCGCGGCACCCGTATGCCGGCCACCGTCACCCCCGCGCCGCCCTCGATGTGCTGGGCGAGCATCTGCCGCGGGTCCATGCGGTAGACGTGGTCGGCGCCGAACACCGCTACGTAGTCGGGCTGTTCGTCGTGGATGAGGTTGAGCGACTGGAGGATCGCGTCGGCGCTGCCCAGGTACCAGCGCGGCCCGAGGCGCTGCTGCGCGGGGACCGGGGTGACGTAGTTGCCCAGCAGGCTGGACATCCGCCAGGTCGTCGTCACATGCCGGTCCAGCGAGTGCGACTTGTACTGCGTGAGGACGCAGATGCGCAGGACGTCGGCGTTGACGAGGTTGGAGAGCACGAAGTCGACGAGGCGATACGTTCCGCCGAAGGTGACCGCGGGTTTGGCGCGGTCGGCGGTGAGGGGCATGAGCCGCTTGCCCTCTCCTCCCGCCAGTACGATTCCCAGCACCGAAGGTCCACCGCGCCGCATGCCGCCGCCCCTCTACGCCCGCTCTCGCCGCGCCCGACTGCGGGGCCCGGCCGCTGTTTCCGAAATGCGCCTGTCCTATGGCTACCCCGGTCGTCCGCGTGTCCGACGGCTACCCCGGTTTGAGGATCTCCTCGTACAACTGGACGGTGCGCCGCGCCACCGCGTCCCAGCCGAACTCCTGCACCGCGCGCTCCCGTCCGGCCTCGCCCATGCGCCGGGCGGCCTCCGGATCGGCGAGCAGCGCGTCGAGAGTGCGCGCGAGGTGCGCCTCGAAGTCGTCGTCGACGTCCACGAGCAGGCCGGTGCGGCCGTCGTCGACGACCTCGGGGATGCCGCCGACCCGCGAGGCGACCACGGCCGTGCCGCACGCCATCGCCTCCAGGTTGACGATGCCCAGCGGTTCGTACACCGAGGGGCACACGAACACCGTGGCGTGCGTGAGGAGTTGGATCACATCCGGGCGCGGCAGCATCTGCGGGATCCAGTGCACTCCCTCGCGTACGCCGCTCAGCTCCTGGTAGAGATCGCGGAACTCCCGGTCGATCTCCGGGGTGTCGGGGGCGCCCGCGCAGAGCACCACCTGGACGTCCGGGTCGATGTCCCGCACCGCGCGCAGCAGATGGGGCACGCCCTTCTGCCGGGTGATGCGGCCGACGAACAGGACGTACGGGCGGTCGGCGTCGAGGCCGATGCGGGCGAGGACGTCCGTGCCGAGGTCCGGCTGGTAGAGGGCGGTGTCGATGCCGTTGTGGACGACACGCACCTTCGCCGGGTCCAGGGCCGGGTAGCAGGTGAGGATGTCCTCGCGCATGGCTCCGGATACGGCGATCACCGCGTCCGCGGCTTCGATCGCGGTGCGCTCGGCCCAGCTGGACAGGGCGTAGCCGCCGCCGAGTTGCTCGGCCTTCCAGGGGCGCAGCGGCTCCAGCGAGTGGGCGGTCATCACGTGCGGGATACCGTGCAGCAGCTTGCCGAAGTGGCCGGCGAGGTTGGCGTACCAGGTGTGCGAGTGGACGAGCTCGCGGCCTTCGAGACCGGCCGCGACGGAGAGGTCCACGGAGAAGGTGCGCAGCGCGTCGTTGGCGCCGTCGAGAGCGGACCAGGGCCGGTGGCGGACGACGCCGGCTGCGCGCTCCGACGCGGTGGCCTCGCCCCAGCAGTGCACGTCCAGGTCCGTCAGAGAGCGCAACTCCCGGGCGAGGAACTCGACATGGACCCCCGCGCCGCCGTACACATCAGGCGGATACTCCCGGGTCAGCAGTCCCACTCGCACCAAGAACCCCCCGTCATAGCGGCTGGTTCTCTTCATGGTCACCCAGATGGGGCGGCGGGGGAAGACCGCCGCCCCATCCGGTGGACCGGGGAGGGCACGCCGCACGATCAGTCGAAGGCGTCCGTCATGCAGTCAAAGCGGCATCCCCGCACCTCGTAGCGCTGCCGCAGCGCCGCGGCAGCCTCTCTCCGCGAGCCGCAGGGGTGCCCGAAGTGCCGGTGCGCCGTGCTGAGTACGTCATCGACGCGGACGATGACCGGCTCGTCGGGTGCGGCGCTGCGGCGCGCCGCGTCGATGGCCAGGTCCGCGGAACGCCGAAGATGGCGGGAATGCTCCCGCGCGAGCGCCGCCCGTGCCCGCTGCGCCGACAGCGGCCGCACGGCCCGCCCCTGCCACAGCATGCCTGCCGCGACGAACACCATGCCGAGAGCGATGAATTCAGTGCCGTTCATCGGGGCCCTCCCTCCGCGTCGGCGGGCGATCGAAGCAGCAGTCGCCGCACAGGCCGCCGCCGGGCAGGCGGTAGTAGAGGCAGCAGCTGCGGCGACGGCCGGTGGCGGGGTCGAGGGTATCGGCGAGGTCTGGGTGGGAGAACAGGCCGGCGGCGATCCCGCGAGCCCGGTCCGCCACATCCGTACGGCCGCCTGCCCGGGCCCAGCGGTCGAGCTGGCGCACGGCACCGGCCAGGGCGGAGCCCGCGTTGCCCCGCAGCAGCCCCGCCGAGATGCCGTAACGGGAGCGCAGGGCCGCCGCCAACGGGACGAGATGACCTTCCCGTACGACCTCGTCGATCGCCGAGGCGGGCAGCATGCGCACCTCGGCGAGCCACAGGTCGTCGGGGGCGCCGGCGTCCGGATCCCAGTGCAGCAGCCCTGGTTCGAGGTCGGGCACGTGGCCGCACAGCGCGGCGGAGCCGAGCGCGATCGACCACAGCCGGGCCGCCAGTGCCTGGTGGGCGATCGAGGCCGCGATCCGGTCCTCCGGGGCCCGCAGACTCAACGCGACCTTCCGGACTCGGAAAGTTATCGGATCCGCGTAAACATCCCCGTACGGGTCGATTCGAGCCGCCGTGTAGGCCTTCTTTAGCGTTGCTTGAGTTCCGCGTGTCGATACTGCCGTGCGTAGTACGAAGAAGCCGCCGAGCGGTTCGAGTGCTGCGAGATCCGGGTCGAGGTCCACGAAGAGCAGTAGTACCAAGCCCCCTAGGGGTTTCCTCCAGCGGGCCCGGCCGGGGTGTCACCCACCCTGGGGAGGACGAGCCGCGTGTCCTACTCCATCGGCAGTAGGACCCAATGCCTGCTCAGGTACGACGACGTGAAGGAATTCGAAGGGCATCGTTATTGCTATGCAAGCCGACCGTTCGTCGCATCGGGCACCCCGCCCACGCCGTTCGCAGAGGAGGGACATATGAGCGCTCTGACACTCTCCGTGCTGCTCTCCCTCGTCTCCGCCGTCGCGTATGCGGGCGGTGCCATCGTCCAGGAACAGGTCGCGGTGACCTCTCCGGACCAGACGTACGCGCCGCTGCGCAGGCCCACCTGGTGGGCCGCGGTGGCGTTGAACGGCCTCGGCGGGCTGCTGCACGTGGTGGCGCTCGCCTACGGACCGCTGAGCCTCGTCCAGCCGCTGGGCGCGCTGACCATCGTCTTCGCCCTTCCCATGGCGGCCCTCTTCGTCGGCCGCAGGGCCGGGGCGACCGCGTGGCGCGGCGCGATCATGGCGACGGTGGGCCTCGCGGGTCTGCTGTCCCTGGTCGGTACGGCCGACGCGCAGTCCCTGAGCAACGCCCAGCGCGTCCTGCTGGGCGTGGTCACCGGCGGCGCCGTGGTGGCGCTGATGGTGGCGGGCCGCGCCGCGCACCGGCACCCCGCCGGGCGCAGCGTGCTCCTCGCGGTCGCGTCGGGTATCGCGTTCGGCATGTCCTCGGTGTTCACGAAGACGGTCGCGGTGGACTGGACGAACCAGGTCACGTTCTCCGACCTGCCGAGCCTGGCCGTCATCGGCGTCTTCGCCACAGCCGGAATGCTGCTGTCGCAGGCTTCCTACCGGGGCGGCGGACTCGCGGCCCCGCTGGCCACCCTGACGGTCGTGAACCCCGTGATGGCGGCGGCGGTCGGCATCACGATGTTCGGCGAAACCTTCCGCTACGGCTCGACGGGCACCTTGCTCGCCCTGGGCTGCGGCGTCGTCGCCGCGGGCGGGCTGATCCTGCTCACGACGGAGCGCCTCGACACCCCGAAGCACACGACGCCGACCGCACCCGCCGCCCTCCCGGCGGGCTCGGACGCCGTGGAGGAACTGCTCGCGGCGCTTCCCGCCCAGCCCACCACACCGGTCCGCGAGGAAGCCTTCGCACAGCTTGAGGCGACGGTGCCGGCTCCGGTCACCGTGCCGACGGCGGTCACCGTGCCGGCCCAGGACATGGCGTACGAGGGTGATGTCCAGGACGACGACGGGGCCGCCAAGGTCCCGTCGCCGGCCGACGTACCGCGCTACTACGCCCCGTTCTACGGCGGGCCCTACATCCCGACCCCACTCCTCGACCGGCACCGCACGCGCGTCAAATCCTGACGCCACCGGCCCTGAGATAGGCGACCGGATCGATGTCACTGCCGAAGCCGGGCCCCGTCCGCACCTCGAAGTGCAGATGCGGGCCTGTGCTGTTGCCCGTGGTCCCGGAGCGGCCGATGCGCTGGCCGGCCGTCACCGTCTGCCCGGCCTTCACGGAGATCGCGGACAGATGGCCGTACTGCGTGTAGCGGCCGTCCGCCTGCCGGATGACCACCTGGTAGCCGAAGGAACCGCCCCAGCCCGAGCTGACGACCCTGCCCGCACCGACCGCCTTGACCGAGGTGCCCGTCGGCACCGGGAAGTCGACGCCGGTGTGGTAGCCCTTCGACCAGGACGGACCGGCGGCCCGGTAGGGCGTGCCCATCGCGGCGTTCACCGGGGCGACCAGGGTGTGGGTCGGGGTGACCTTGTGGGTCTGCTCCGAGGTGTCCTTGGTCTTTCTGGTGTCCTTGTCGGTGGACCTGGTCTTCTTCGTCTTCGTGGACGCGTCGGACGTCGTGTCCTTGGGGTGCGTCGTCGGCGCCTTGGCGCGCAGGTTCAGCCGCTGGCCCGGGATGATCAGGTCCGGGTCGGAGCCCACGGTCGTGCGGTTCGCGGCGTACAGCCGCTGCCAGCCGCCGCGGACCTGCCGGTCGTCGGCGATGCCGGAGAGCGTGTCGCCGTGGACGACGGTGTACATCTCGGCCGTGCCCGCCTGCGACTGGGGCGTGGTCTGCGGTTGTACGTCCCGCACGGAGCGCTTGGTGGTGCGCGTCTCCTTGGTGGTCTGTGTGGTGGTGCCGGAGGGGCTGATGTCGGGGTCGCCGCCGCCCCGGGTGAGCCCGGCGCGGACCGAGCACACCGGCCAGGCGCGGGGCCCCTGTCCGTCGAGCACCTTCTCGGCGATGGCGATCTGCTGGTCCTTGGTGGCCTGATCCGCGCGGTGCGCGTAGGCCGTGCCGCCGTACGCCTCCCAGGTCGACTGGGTGAACTGCAGCCCGCCGTAGTAGCCGTTGCCGGTGTTGATGCTCCAGTTGTTGCTGGACTCGCAGGCCGCGACCTTGTTCCAGGTGCTCACGTCGGCCGCGTGAGCTGCACCGGGCGCGAGGAGCGGGAGCGCCATTCCGGCGCCGCCGGCCGTGACGGTGAGTGAGGCGCGGTTGATCCTGTTCGGCTGATACCGGCGGTGCTTACCCCGTACGGCCATGCGGAAGCCCCCTCGACATGCGTCAGGAGCGCAAAAATATGCGCTCCGAACAGGCCACGACAAGAGCACAATCAGCCTCTCCCGCCTCACCCCGGCCGCTCAACTCGGTCTTCGCGGCCTCCCGTTGGCGCCGGGGCCCTTGCCGTGCCCACGAGCTGCCCGGGCCCGTCCGCGTTCGGAGGGGCGCAGCTGAGGCTTCCCGGGGTTCTTCTGCGTACACACCCACGGCAGGTCAGGATGTCCGGTGGGGCAATACTTCCAAGCACCACCGGCACGAGCGACAGGCCGGGCACGACAGGCACCACACGTACGACACGCACGACCGGCACCACCGATTCCAGAGCTATAGGAGCCACGGTATGAGCACTTCAGCCCAGATCGGCGTCACGGGACTCGCGGTGATGGGGCGCAACCTCGCCCGCAACTTCGCCCGCAACGGATACGCGGTCGCCGTGCACAACCGCACGGCGGCGAAGACGCACGCTCTCGTGGAGGAGTTCGGCGGAGAGGGCACGTTCGTGGCGGCCGAGACCGCCAAGGAGTTCGTGGCCGCGCTGGAGCGCCCGCGCCGCCTGGTGATCATGGTGAAGGCCGGCGAGCCGACCGACGCGGTCATCCAGGAGTTCGCGCCGCTCCTGGAGCCCGGCGACATGATCATCGACGGCGGCAACGCCCACTTCGCGGACACCCGCCGCCGCGAGCGCTCCCTGCGCGAGCAGGGCATCCACTTCGTCGGCACCGGTGTCTCCGGCGGCGAGGAGGGCGCACTGCTCGGGCCGAGCATCATGCCGGGCGGCTCGCCGGAGTCGTACGAATCCCTCGGTCCGATGCTGGAGAAGATCTCCGCGAAGGCGGCGGACGGGGCTCCGTGCGTGACGCACGTCGGTCCCGACGGCGCCGGCCACTTCGTGAAGATGGTGCACAACGGCATCGAGTACGCCGACATGCAGCTGATCGGCGAGGCCTACCAGCTGCTGCGCGACGTGGCGGGCTACTCCCCCGCGCAGATCGCCGACATCTTCCGCACCTGGAACACCGGCCGGCTCGACTCCTACCTGATCGAGATCACCGCCGAGGTCCTCTCCCACGTGGACGCGGCGACGGGCAAGCCGTTCGTGGACGTCGTCCAGGACCGGGCCGAGCAGAAGGGCACCGGCCGCTGGACCGTGCAGATCGCGCTCGACCTGGGCGTGCCGGTGTCCGGCATCGCGGAGGCGGTCTTCGCCCGCTCCCTGTCCGGGCACGCCGCGCTGCGCGAGGCCTCCAGCGGGCTCGCCGGGCCGAAGGCGTCGCCGCTCGGCGAGTCGGAGGCGGCGGCGTTCGCCGACCGCGTGGAGCAGGCGCTGTACGCCTCGAAGATCGTGTCGTACACGCAGGGCTTCCACGAGATCACCGCGGGCAGCGACGAGTACGAGTGGAACATCGACCTCGGCTCCGTCGCCTCCATCTGGCGCGGCGGCTGCATCATCCGCGCCGCGTTCCTCGACCGGATCCGGGCGGCGTACGACGCCAGGCCCGACCTGCCGAGCCTGCTGTCCGACGACACCTTCGCGCAGGAGATCGCCGCCGCGCAGGACGACTGGCGCGAGGTCCTGGTCGCCGCCACCCGCCAGGGCGTCCCCACGCCCGGCTTCTCGGCGGCCCTGGCCTACTACGACGCCCTGCGCGCCGAGCGCCTGCCCGCCGCACTCACCCAGGGCCAGCGGGACTTCTTCGGGGCGCACACCTACCGCCGTACGGACCGCGAGGGCTCGTTCCACACGCTGTGGGGCGGGGACCGCTCCGAGGTCGAGAGCTAGTCAGGCCGCATGGCGGTGGCCCGGTGCGCGCACTGCCGCACCGGGCCACCGTCATGTTCCTGCCCGCTCTACGACGTGGCTCTATGACGTCGGTCTACGGCGTCGCTCTACGACATAGGTCCCGGCTGGGGATTCGGTTCGGGTACCGGATCGGGCCCCGGCGGTTTCGGGACCGGTGACGGTGACGGCTCGGGTCCCGGTTTCGGCGTCGGCGGCGGGCCGGGCCGCGGGGGCGATGGCGGCTGCGGAGTCGGGGTCGGGAAGGGTTGCGGGTCGGGGGTCGGTCCCGGGGTGGGGCCGGGCGGTACGGGGTCGGGGTACGGGTCGGTCATGCCGTCCTCCAGGCGGTGGAAACGTCAGCCCTGGACTCCTCCCACGCGTACCCGGCGCCCGCACACCCACTCACCCCGCCGGGCCGCGCGTTACGCCGAGGAGCCCATCGGCCCCGTACCCCGGCTGCCGCCGCCGTCTCGGCACGCTCAGAAGCGCCCGGGGTGGGCGATCAGCCAGTCCTTCGCGGCCCCGAGCAGCGCCGGGTCGGCCGCCGGAGCCTCGTCGGGGTGGCGCGCCGCCCACTTCACGACGTACGGGCACAGCGGCGCGACCACGACGCCCTCGCGGGCGGCGATGCCGTACAGCTCGCGCGCGAGGGACCCGGCGATGCCCTTGCCCTCGTGCGCGGGCTCCACGATCGTGTGCACGGGCACTAGGGCGCGCTCGGGATCCTCCAGGACGAAGTACTCGATGTGGCCGACGAGTTCGTCCCCGGCGAAGGCCTCCAGGCGGCCGCCCGCCCGGTCGTCGCGGATCTCGATGTCGCTCATGGGCACTCCTCGGGTCCTCGGACCCTGCGGTCCTGGGGTTCCTCTGCTGAGGTTCAGACCGTGACGGCCTGCGGGCTGCGCTCCTGGTCCGAGCCCGGCACCGGCTCGGACGGATCGGCCCCGAGGGCCACGATCCGGTTGTCACGGTCCACGTGCACGACCCGCGGCCGCAGTGCCCGTGCCTCGGCGTCGGAGACCTGAGCGTAGCTGATGATGATCACCAGGTCCCCGGGGTGCACCAGGTGGGCCGCCGCCCCGTTGATCCCGACGACACCCGACCCGCGCTCACCCTCGATGACGTACGTCTCCAGGCGGGCGCCGTTGGTGATGTCGACGATGTGCACGAGCTCGCCGGGCAGCAGATCGGCGGCTTCGAGCAGCTCGGCGTCGATGGTGACGGATCCGACGTAGTGCAGATCGGCCTGAGTGACCGTCGCACGGTGGATCTTGGACTTGAACATCGTACGAAACATGGAGAATCTCCTGATTTATCTGCTCCCTGCCTGCGTATTGCGGGTCAAGGGCGGTCTTCGGAGGCTACAACGATTCGCCTGTTCGGTCAGCGCTCGCAAGGTGTTCCAGGGCTCACACCGGCCCGTTGCGGGCAGGCGCGCAGAGCCTGCCCGTGTCCGGTCACTGTTCCTCGGCGGCCGTGCGCAGGTACGTCCCGAGGCGGGCGATGGCGGACGGGTTGCGGGGGCTTTCGACCAGGTCGACGTAGTCGAGGACGAAGATGCGCTTGTGCTTGATCGCGGAGACGTTCTTCAGGGGTGGGTAGGAGAGCAGGAACTTCTTCTTCTGTTCGGCGGTCACGTCTCCGTAGTCGCAGATGACGATGACGTCGGGGTCACGGTCGACGACGCTCTCCCAGCCGACCGTGGTCCAGGAGTCGTCGAGGTCGTGCATGACGTTGGTTCCGCCGGCCTTGCTGATGACCTCTTCGGGGGCGCCGTAGCGGCCGGAGGTGAAGGGCTGGTCCTGGCCGCTGTCGTAGAGGAAGACCTTGGGGCGGTCGGCGCCCGTGGGAGCCTTCGCCTGGACCTCGGCGATCTGCTTCTTGAAGCCGGCGATCAGCGTGGCCGCGCGCTTCTCGGCGCCGAACAGCTTCCCGAGGTTGGTGAGGTCGGTGTACAGGGCGTCCAGCGGCGGCATGATCCCGCGGGAGGTCTTCGTCCGGCCGTTGCGGCAGGACTCGGTGAGGATGTACGAGGGGATGCCGAGCTTCTTCAGGGCGTCGGGCGTGAAGCCGTTGTCGTCGCGGAAGCCGTAGTTCCAGCCGGCGAAGACGAAGTCGCCTTTCGCGTCGAGGACGTTCTCCTTGGTGAGCTGGTCCTTGGAGAGCCACTTGACCTTGTCGTAGTCGTCCTTCCAGGGCACATCGGTGAGGTCGCCCTTGTCGTCGGGCATGGCGAAGCCGGCCATGCGGTCCTCCAGGCCGAGGGCGAACATCAGCTCGGTGATGCCGACATCGTTGGTGACCACGCGCTGCGGAACCTTGTAGGTGACCTTCCGGCCGCAGTTGGTGAGCGTGACGCCGGAGGAATCGGCGTCCGCCGAGGAGGGTTCGACCGTGGCGCCGCAGCCGGAGACGGCGGCGGTCGCGGCGAGGCAGAGGGCCGCGGCGAGCAGCTTGCGCATGAGGGTCCTTAGGGCGTGGTGGGCGGGAGGAGGTCGAACAGGAGTTGGACGGCGCCGGTCTCGGGATGCCGAACGGGATGCGCGCGTACGCCGAACACCTCGGCGAGCAGGGCGGGTTGGAGCACGTCGTGCGGAGGTCCGGAGGCGACGATCCGGCCGCCGGAGATGACGTGGAGGAGATCGCAGTGCGCGGCGGCCAGGTTGAGGTCGTGCAGCGCGGCGAGGGCCGTCAGACCACTGGCCCGCACCAGGGACAACACGTCCAACTGGTGGGCGATGTCCAGGTGGTTGGTGGGTTCGTCGAGGACGAGAACCTTCGGCTGCTGGGCGAGCGCGCGGGCGATGAGGACGCGCTGCTTCTCACCACCGGACAGGGCGAGGAACCCGCGCTCGGCGAGGTGACCGACACCGGTGCGCCGCATGGCCTCGACGCAGATCTCCCCGTCGGACGCCGCCGTACGGCCGCGGTGCGGCAGCCTCCCCATGGCGACCACCTCGGCGACACTGAAGTCGAACTCGGCCGACGACTCCTGCGGCAGTGCCGCCAGCACGCGCGCCGCGGCCCGGGCGTCCATGGCGTGCACGGCGTCGCCGTCGAGGCGCACCACACCCGCGACCGGACGCAGGGCGCGGTACACGCAGCGCAACAGCGTCGACTTTCCGCTGCCGTTGGGGCCGACGAGTCCGACGAACGCGCCACTGTCCACGGAGAGTCGGATGTCGTCCACGATCCGGTTCCCGGCGGCCTCGACCGTGACACCCTCGATGTCGAGTCTCATGGTCAGCGCCCCCCGAACGCGTAGCCGCCGCGTCGCATGAGCAGCAGGAAGGCGGGCACCCCGACGACGGCCGTGATCACCCCGACCGGTAGTTCGGCGGGCGCGAGCAGGAGGCGGGACAGTACGTCGGCCCACACCAGCAGCACGGCCCCAGCGAGCGGGGCCACGGCCAGCACCCGCCGGTGGTCCGCGCCGACGAGCATCCGTACGACGTGCGGCACCATCAGCCCGACGAACCCGATGGCTCCGCTGACCGCGACCACCGTCCCGGTCACGGCGGCGGTGACGAGGAACAACTCCCGCCGCAGCCGCTCCGGTCGGACCCCGAGCGCGGCGGAGGTCTCATCCCCCATCGCCAGCGCGTTCAGGGTCTCGGCCCGCCACCGCAGCCACACCCACCCCGCCGTCACGGTCACCGCGGCGAGCGGCACCTGGGCCCAGGTCGCCCCGCCCAGGCTGCCGAGCAGCCACATCATCGCCGAGCGGGCCGCCTCACCCCGTGCCGCGCCGAACACCATGACGGTGGTGACCGCCTCGAAGCCGTACGCCATCGCCGTCCCGGTGAGGATCAGCCTCAGTGGGGTGAGCCCCTGCGGGGAGCGGGCCGCCGCGTACACCAGCGCCATGGCCGCGAGCGCCGAGCCGAACGCCGACACCGACAGCGCCCACACCCCGAGCCCCGCGAACGCCCCCAGCAGAATGACGGCGTTGGCGCCCACCGCCGCGCCGGAGGAGATGCCGAGCACGAAGGGATCGGCGAGCGCGTTGCGCACCATGGCCTGCACGGCCACGCCCACGGACGCGAGCCCCGCTCCGACCACTGCCCCGAGCGCGACCCTCGGCAGCCGGATCTCCCAGACGATGGTGTACGCGGCGACGTCACCGGCGTGCACGGTGCCACCGGTCAACCCGGCCCACAGGAACCGGAAGACGTCTCCCCACCCGATCCCGGCGGCCCCGAGACCGACCCCGCACACCAGTGAGGCGAGGAGCACCAGCCCGAGGCCGACTGCCAACGGTGCTACGGATATTCGGCGGGCGGTGGTACTTCGGCTCACGATCGGGCGGTCCTTCGCGTGGGGCCGCCTGGCGCAGTCGGAGCAGCCCGTACGGCCGGGCCCGGCCGCGCGGTCCCCTCTCGCAGTCCTCGGCGAGCAGTCAACGGGTCGCACCACCCACGGGCGATCGGGCTCACGCGACGAACCAGAGGTCGCCACGCACACCGTTGCGGGTCAGCGCCGGACTCTCACCGGACTTCCCCCACGAGAGGCGCGGGCAGCCTAACAAAGCCGAGCGGTATCCGTCGGGCGAGACCGCTCAGCTCCGGGCGCGTGTACACGCGCCCGGAGCACCGACGGCGCGGGCTCGCCCGGCGGGATGGGGCTGTGGCAGACGCTGGGCGAGGTCGTCCGCGACGAGCGGGAAGAGCGGGCGGTCGCGCCCGGCGGCAGCGGCATCGTGCGCTTCGAGATCCCTCTTGTTAAAACGAAAACCATGTTCATATGATGCGGGTCGACGTCGTCCACGAACCCGGCCCTGAAAAGACAGAACGAGGACCATGAGATCTCCCCGCCTTCGGCTGACAGCCGGTCTGCTGCTCGCCCCGCTGCTCTCCGGCTGTTTCTCGGCCTCCGGCGACGACTCGTCCTCGGACTCCTCCGGCTCCGGTGAGGGCGGACGCCTGCGCGTGGCGCTCGCCTTCCCGCCTGCGGAGAACTACTCCCCGTACGGCCAGGACGCCTTTGCCCTCTCGCGGCTGGGTGTGGCCGAGGGGCTGACCCGGCTCGACGCCAACGGCACCGCGGTGCCCGCGCTCGCGGAGTCGTGGAGCAGCGAACAGGGCGGTAAGAGCTGGCTGTTCACTCTGCGGGACGCCAGGTTCCAGGACGGCACCGGCGTGACGGCGAAGGCCGTGGCCTCCGCTCTCACCCACGCCGTCGGGGCCGACCCTGCCCCTGCCGCCGTCTCGGGGGTGAAACTGACCGCCGAGGCCCTCGGCGACGACCAGGTCAAGGTGAGTACCGCCGACGCGGACCCGGTGCTGCCGCTGCGGCTGACCAACCCGAGCCTCTCGGTGTTCTCCGCCAAGGCGTACGGCCAGGACGGCAAGGTGAACCCGGTCGGCATGGCCACCGGCCCCTTCGAACTCACCAGGATCACCGGCGACACGGCGGCCACCCTGGACCGCTTCGACGACTACTGGGGCGGGCGCGCCCAGGCGTCCGGCATCGACGCGAAGTTCGTCTCCGACGGAGCCGCCCGCGCCAACGCCCTGCGCACCGGTGACGTGGACATCGCCGAGTCGATCCCCGTCGCACAGGTCGCCTCCCTGGACAAGAACACCGCCCACGAGATCAACACCGCCCGGAACACCAGCCTGTATCTCAATACCCGGACGGGTGTCTTCAAGGACGCGAGGCTGCGGGCCGCCGCGCGCGAGGCGATCGACACCTCCGCCGTCGCCAAGGGCGTGTACGAGGGGTACGCCGAGCCAGCCAAGGGCCTCTACGGCCCCGCCCTGGCCTGGGCGTCCGGCAAGCGGACCGAGCCGACCGGCCGGGCGAAAGCCACGAGCCCCAAGGGCAAGAGCATCACCATCGCCACCTACGACGACCGGCCCGAGCTGCCGGAGACCGCCCAGGTGCTCCAGCAGCAGCTGGAGAAGGCCGGGTTCACGGTGAAGCTGGAGGTGCGCACGTACGCGCGGCTCGAAAGCGACCTGCTGGCCAAGAAGTTCGACGCGGCCGTCGTCTCCCGCAACATGATGCTCGACACCGGCGACCCCGTCACCGTCCTGGCCGGCGACTACACCTGCGACGGCTCCTACAACCTGTCGTTCCTGTGCGACAAGAACGTGGACAGGCTCGTCGCCACCGCCCGGGCCGAGTCCGATCCCGCCGAGCGGCAGGGCGCGGCGATGAAGGCGGAGGCCGCGATCCTCGGCTCCGACGCGGTGATCCCCCTGGTTCACCTGAAGGTCGTCACGGGCATCGGTACGTCCGTCAAGGGCGCGCTCCTCGACCCGTACGAGCGTGGCTTCGTCGGCACCGGGACCCGGCGCTGAAGCCCGCGGCCTCACCCGGGAGAACCCGAGTTGGCGCCGTCCTGCGCGGCTTCGCGCGAGGCGGCCTCACGCTGCTGTGGCGGGCGACGCTCACGTCCGCCCTGGTGTGCGCGATCGGTCTGCTGCCGTGGCTGTCGCGCACCGACCCGGCGCTGACCGTACTGAAGGCCCGCTCGGCCGAGCGGGCCCCGAGCCCCGGGACACTGCGCGCCATCCGGGACCAACTCGGCCTGGACAACGGCCCGTTGGTCCTGCTCCGGCGTTGGCTGGGTGGGCTGTTGCGCGGGGACGCGGGCCGGTCATGGGTGTCGGACACCGCGGTGCTGCCCGCCGTCGGACAGGCCCTCGGGGTGTCTCTGTTGCTGATGGCGGGAGCCATCGTCGTCGCCATGGGCACGGCCGGGGTCGTGTGCGCGCGCACCCTGCGGCTCGGCTCCCGGCGGCGGCTCGGCGAGGGCGGCCCGGGCGGTACGGGGTCGGCGGTGCTGGCCGCGCTGCCCGAGTTCCTGGTCTCCTCCGTACTGGCGTCAGTGATCGGTGTACAGCTGGGCTGGCTGCCCGCGCTCGGCTGGTACGGCCCGCAGTGGATGATCCTGCCCTCGCTCGCCCTCGGCCTGCCCGCCGGGGCGGTGCTCGGACGGATGCTGGACGACCTGTTGCCCGCCGCCTTCGCCGAGCCGTGGGCGCTGGCCGCCGCCGCGCGTGGGGTGCCACCGGCGTCCGTGGCCCGGCAGGCGCTGCGCCGTTGCGTGCCCGGACTCCTGCCCAACGTGGGGCTGTTCGTGGTCGGCCTGACGGGCGGATCGGTCGCGGTCGAGCAGATCTTCGATATTCCGGGGCTCGGTCGGCTCACCCTGCGTGCCGCTGTCGCCCAGGACCTGCCCGTCCTGCAGGCCGGCACGCTCGCGCTCCTCGCCCTCGCGGCGGTGGCCGCCGTGCTGGCCCGGCTCGGGGTGCGGTGGCTGATCGGGCCCGGACTGCGCGACGGCGCCCTGCACTCCCTGCACCGGCCGACCCCGCCGGCTCCGCGTGCCGTACCTCTCGGGTACGCGCTGCTGCTCGCCGCCGTCATCGGCCTCGGCCTGCCCCGCGACCCGCTCGCACTGGACACCACCGCCCGACTCCAAGCTCCCTCCTGGGGGCACCCGTTCGGCACCGACGCGCTCGGCCGGGACGTACTGGCCCGGATCGCGCACGGCTCACTCAGCACCCTGGGCATCGCCCTCTCGGTGAGCGCCGCGGCGCTGGTGACCGGCGTACTGCTGGGCCTGCTGCCACGTCTGTCCGGTCCTCTGGTCGACACCGTCAACGCCGTGCCGCCCGTGCTGGCCGCCCTCCTTGTCACCGGCGTCGCGGGCAGTGGCCCGTGGACGCCGGCGCTCGCCGTTGCCGTCGTCGCCTGGTCACCACTGGCCACCCACGCCTCCTCCCTCCTCCGACAGGAACGGGCGACCCTTCACCTGACCGCGACCCGCGCGCTCGGCGCCGGCCCCTGGTACCTCCTCCGGCACGAACTGCTCCCCGCCGTCCTGCGGCCCGTCGTCGGCCACGCCCTGCTCCGGTTGCCCGGCATCGCCCTGAGCCTGGCCGCGCTCGGCTTCCTCGGCCTGGGCTCCCAGCCGCCGTCCCCCGAGTGGGGCCTGCTGCTGTCCGAGAACCAGCCGTACGTCGAACGCGCCCCGTGGGCGGTCCTGGCCCCCGCCGCCGTCCTCGCCCTGCTCGGCGCGCTCGCGGTGACGACGGCGGGCGGGGTGCGACTGCCGCGGAGACCAAGGCAGCGGTCCGTACGGCCGATCGAGCCCGAACCGGCCGTGGGGCGGGCCGAGTCGCTCCGGCCCGCCGTCCTGACCTCCTCCCCCGCCGACACCCCCTCACGGACTTGATTCCCCGATGACCGACGTGTTCTCCCGTCTCCTGGCCAGGCGCTCCACCACCGCCCCGAAGTCCCCGCGTGAGCGCACCTGGAAGCGTCTCTCCCCACTCCTGCGGCTGCTGATCCTGACCCAACTCGCCTTCAACATCGGCTTCTTCGCCGTACTGCCGTTCCTCGCCGAGCATCTCGGCACGGCGATCGGCATGGCGGGCTGGACGGTCGGCTTCGTGCTGGGCCTGCGGACGTTCAGCCAGCAGGGCCTTTTCGTGGTCGGGGGCTGGCTCGTCGACCGGTACGGTGTGCGGCCGATGGTCCTGGCGGGCTGTGCGCTGCGCGTCGCCGGCTTCGCCTGGCTGGGGTTCGCCGAGGTGACATGGGCGGTGATCTGCTCGGTGCTGCTGATCGGGTTCGCCGCCGCGCTGTTCTCACCGGCCGTGGAGTCGGAGGTGGCCCGGCAGGCGGTGGTCTGGGAGGAGGAAGGTCACGGCTCCCGCACCCGCGTCCTGGCCCTGCTGTCCGCGGCCGGCCAGGCCGGGGCCTTCATCGGCCCGCTGCTCGGTGGTCTGCTGCTCACCGTGAACTTCCGCACGGCCACTCTCGCGGGCGCCGGCGTCTTCGTTCTCGTCCTCGCCGGGCACGCGTGGCTGCTGCCACAGCACATCCCCGGCCAGGTGCGGGTACGGGACCGGGGCGGAGTCGGCGAGCTGCTGCGCAACCGCCGTTTCCTCGCCCTTTGCTGCGCCTACGGCAGCTACCTGCTCGCCTACAACCAGCTCTATCTCGCCCTGCCGGACGAGGTGGAGCGGGCGGCAGGCTCGCAGGAGCCGCTGTCCTGGCTGTTCGCCCTGTCGTCCCTGCTTGTCGTGTGCGCGCAGCTTCCGGTTACCGGATGGGCGGGCGACCGGCTCGGCCTGCGCCGCTCGATGGCCGCCGGACTCGTGCTGGTCGCGACCGGCTTCACGGTCGTCGCCGTCGCGCGCCCGGCGGGCTGGACCGGCCTCCCGGGGCTGCTGCCGGCCGCCGGATACGTCGTCCTGCTCACCCTCGGCCAGATGCTGATCGTGCCCGCCGCCCGCGCCTGGGTGCCCGACCTCGCCGAGGAGGGCCGTACCGGCCTCTACACCGGCGCCCTGTCCTCGGTCTCCGGTCTGATCGTGCTCATCGGCAGCTCGGCCACCGGCTCCCTGCTCGACCTGGACCTCCCGGCCGCCGTGCCGTGGCTGGTCCTCGCCGCCGTACCGGCACTGGCCGTGACGCTTCTGCCACGCGGAAGGGAACCCGCCGGTGGTGTCGCCGGGGCCTGACCGGGACATCAGCGGGCGACCGTCTCGGCGGCGGTCAGGCAGGTGGTGTTGCCGGTGGCGTCCTGGAGGACGGCGGCGGTACGGCGGGCGGCTGCGCGGGCGGACAGCGCCCACACATCGTCGTCCCCGACCCTGACGACGCCGTCGGCCGGGCGCAGCGAGCAGTGGACGGCGCGCAGCAGGGTCGACTTGCCGCTGCCGTTGTCAGGCCGCCGTGTACCCGAGCTGGCGTCGCATGAAGGGGGTCATGAGGGTCTTCGCCTTGGCCATGGTGGTGGTGCGGGTGCCGAGGACCGCGGTCTCGCCGCCCGGCACGGGCAGGACGGTCACGCCGTCGGCGGGGCCGAAGGGCACGATGAGCGGGGTGCGGTGGACCGCCCGGTAGGAGCGGGGCTCCTTGCCGTGCCTGCCCGAACTGCGCAGGTAGGCGCGGATGTTGTGGGCGGCGACCTCCGCCTGGGCGAGTGCGGCGGGAGTGACCTTGAGTTCGCCGACGTCGTTCACGTCGCCGACCGCGAACACGTCCGGCCTTCCCTCGACGCGGAGCGTCGGGTCGACCTTCACGTGGCCGGTCCCGTTCAGCCAGTCGCCGTGTCCGGCCAGCCGCAGCCAGAGGGTGTTGGGGGTGGTGCCCGTGGTCCAGAAGGAGAGGTCGGCGGCGATGACCGTGCCGCGGGCGTCGCGGTAGGTGCCGAAGTCGTTGCCGGGGGCCATGAAGGTGTCGAGTCGTACGTCCACGTCGTGGGACTCCAGCCAGGCGTGGGCCCTGCGCCCGGCGCGAGCGCTGCCGGTGGCGTGCAGCAGCTCCGGCCCGGAGTGCGCGAGTGTGACCCGGGCGTCCGGCCGGGCCAGGCGGATCTCGGCGCTGAGCTCGACCCCCGAAGGGCCTCCGCCGACGACGAGGACGTGCGCGGCGGTGGCGACCTTGTGCTGGTGCTCGGCGAACGACTTGGCGGCCTCCTCGGTGGTGGAGCCGCTGAAGCGGGCCGGTTCCGGGTAGTCGGCGCCGGTGGCGATCACCAGCACGTCGTACGGCAGCCGTTCGCCCGTGGCCAGCAGTACCTGTCGCCCGGTGGTGTCGATGCGGATCGCCTTGCCCAGTGCGACGCGGCCGTCGCGCAGCAGTCGGTCGTACGGAATGAAGGGGGTCCCCGTCCAGTCCGGGCGCACCCCGGCACGCAGGGAGGCGATGCGGTGGAAGAAGACCTCCTTGCGGTCCACGAGCGTGACCCGGGCTTCCCTGTCCAGCCGTTTGGCCAGCCGGACGCCCGCGTAGCCGCCGCCGATCACCACTACGTTGCCGTCTCGCACTGAGCTCTCCTGCGCCTCGTGGGGGGGGGACGAGAGGCAACGTAACATTTGAAACTTAAAGCGTTTGGCGGACTCTGTGTGAGTGCCGTGAAGACGAGCGGCTCGCGGACGGACCGCGAGCGAGACCGGCCCGGGCGTTACTTGACGACCGTCGACCAGTCGGGCGACTGCGCCGGGTCGAGGCTGCGCAGCCGCTCGCGCACCTCCGGCGTCTGGACGTCCAGCCAGTCGGCCAGTTCGCGGAAGGAGACGCAGCGGACCTCCTTCTTCACGCACACGTTCTTGATGACGTCGTCGATGGCCTTCATGTATATGCCACCGTTCCAGTCCTCGAAGTGGTTGCCGATGAACAGCGGTGCCCGGCTGCCGTAGTACACCCGGTTGAAGCCGGCGAGGTAGGAGGCGGTGGTCTCCTGCTGCCAGGTCGTGTACTGCGAGGGGTCGCCGTCGGTCTCCCCCTTGGACTGGTTGTAGAGGAAGTTGAAGTCCATGGACAGGCCCTGGTACTTGCCGCCCTCGTAGGGCAGCAGCTCCAGCGGGAAGTCCCAGACGCCGTTCTTCTTGGTGGGCCATATCTGGAAGTCGCCCGTGGAGCTGGCGTCGTAGCGCCAGCCGAGGCTCTTGATCGCGGGGAGCAGGGTCTTCTGTCCCTCCAGGCAGGGCGCGCGGCCACCGACGATCTCCCGCTTCGCGTCGAACGGCAGGGCGGGCAGATCGGTGTAGCCGGTGTTGGTCTTCCAGTTCTGCACGAACGAGTAGAACTGGCTGATCTCGCTCTTCCACTCCTCGGTGCTCCAGTCGCCGCCGCCCTTGGCGTCGCAGAAGTGGCCGTTGAAGTGGGAGCCGATCTCGTTGCCGTCCTTCCACGCCTTGCCGAGCTGTTCCAGGGTGGTGCGGATGTGCTCGTCGGTGGCGTAGCTGATCGCCGCGTCGCCCGGCTTGTGCTGCGGCCCCTGGTAGAGCGTCTTCTTGTCCTTCGGCAGCAGGTAGATGCCGGTGAGGAAGAAGGTCATGTGGGCGTTGTACTTCTTCGCGAGCTCCCGGTAGTGCGAGAAGAGATGGTCGTCGCCCTCCAGGGCGCCGTCCCAGGAGAAGACGACGAACTGGGGCGGCTTCTCCCCCGGCTTGAGCCGCACCGGCTTGAGCTGCCCCGTCTGCGGTCCGGTGTACGACGTGGAGCCGTCCCCGAGCACCTTGGTCTTGCCGTCCCAGGCGGGCTCGTCCTTCGTCCCGGCGGTGGTGCCGCCGTCGGAACTCCTGCCGCCGGCCGACGCGGTCGACGGCGCGCCGTCCGAGCCGCCGAGTGCCAGATAGGCGGCGACGAGGCAGGCGACGACAAGGAGGGCCGCCATGGTCACGATCCCCGGGCGGGCATTCATCAGAGGGGCGCGGCGACGGCGGCGGCGACCGGCTTTCGATGTCATGGGATGCGCATTCTGCGAGGAGGGGTTCGAGAAGGGCGAGGGGAGCGGATCACCGGGTCCCGGTCGGCGGCGTCAGCCGAGCGGACTCATGGCTTTCGACCAGATGTCGTACGGCACGGTGGTGGAGGGCGTTCCGGCGATCCCCTTCAGCGGCAGCGGCTCCAGACTCTTGGTGAGATCCATGCGGTAGACGACGACGGCGGTGGACACGGAGCGGTGCGTGCCGACGTACCAGCCGGCGGTGTCCTTCTGTGTCGTGCCGCCCTTGCCGGCGACCTTCGCGGACGCGCTCGCCTCGGTGGGGTGCTGCGCCTGGAAGGCGTCCGTGAGCGCGTCGGTGACCTGGCCGGCGACCTGGGGGCGCATGGCGCGGCGATGCTTCGGGGTGTCCAGGGCGACGGTGGAGCCGTTGCGGGTGACGCGGCGCACGGAGTACGGCTCGGTGTGCGTGCCCCCGGCGGCGAAGGTGGCGTACGAACTGGCCATCCGGATCGCGCTGGGCGTGGAGTTGCCCATGGACAGGGCGGGCACCTGCGGTCCGATGCTGGACGACAGCAGGCCCGCGGCCTCGGCGGTGGCGCGCACCTTGTCCAGGCCGGTGTCCATGCCCAGTTGCATGAAGGGCGTGTTCACGGACTCGGCGAGCGCCTTGCCCAGGCTGATCGTTCCCCAGGACTTGCCGTCGTCGTTGTGCGCGGCGACCTTCTTGCCGCTGCGGTCCCAGTAGGGCCCCTCGGGCGTGGTGACGGGGACGCCGTCGTCCCCGTCGTAGAGGGACTCCGGGGTGACGGGGGTCGCCGCGCCGCCGCGCTCCTTGTGGACGCCGTTCTCCAGGCCGGCGGCGTAGACGAGCGGCAGGAACGCCGTGCCGGCCGGGACGGTGGCGGCGTTGGACTCGTTGAAGCCCTGCTTGCGGTGGTCCGGTCCGCCGTAGACGGCGAGGATGCGGCCGTCGGCGGCCACCGAGGCGCCGCCGTAGTGCGCGGCCTTGGCCTTGTCCTTGTCGTCCTTCTGCGCCTTGGCGCGGGCCTTGGTCACGGCGTCGGTGAGCGCCTCCTCGCGGCGCTTGTCGAAGGTGGTGTAGATCTGGTAGCCGCCGAGGTCGAAGTCCTTGTCCGAGATGTGCCCGGCCTTCTTGGCGTAGGTGGCGGCGAGTTCCACCAGGTAGTCGCTCTGGTGACCGGTCTCGTTGGTCCGCGCCTGCTTGACCGGCTCGGGGAAGTGCTTGTACTTGGCGCGCTCGGTGGCCGACAGCTTGCCGGTCTTCACCATGCGGTCGAGGATCCAGTCCCATCGTTCGACGGCCCGCGCGTGGTTGGCCTGGCTGAGCGTGGGGTCGTAGAGGCCCGCGCCCTTCAGCAGGGACGCGAGGAAGGCGGCCTCGCTGACGTTGAGCTTGCTCACGTCCTTGCCGTAGTAGGCCTGCGCGGCGCGTTGTATGCCATAGGTGCCGCGGCCGAACCAGCTCGTGTTGAGGTAGCCCTCCAGGATGCGGTCCTTGCTCATGTGCTCATCGAGCTTGACGGCGATCATGGCTTCGGTGAACTTGCGGCTCACGGAGCGGTTCTGGTTCAGGTAGACGTTCTTGACGTACTGCTGGGTGATGGTGGAGCCGCCCTGGGTGTCGCCCTCGCCGACGGTGCGCCACAGGGCCCGGGTGAGGCCCTTCACGGATATGCCGGGGTCGGAGTAGAAGCTCTCGTTCTCCGCCGCCAGGACCGCGTAGCGCACGTCCTTGGGTATGTCCTTCAGCGGCATCGCCTGGCGCCGCACCCAGCCGGTACGGGCCATGGGGGTGCCGTCGGCCCAGAAGTAGACGTTGTCCTGCTGGGTGGCGTACGTATTCAGGTTGTCCGGTATGTCCGTCATGGCGTACGCGATGGTCAGCAGGCAGCCGACCAGGCCCAGCGAGGCGGCCCAGGCGCCGAGCCACTGACGCCAGGAGGGTATCCAGCGCCGCCAGCCGATGCGGCCCGGGCGCGGGTACTGCGGCCGCAGGCGGCGGACGAAGGGCACGACCCGCCGGGCGAGCGGGGCGAGTCGCTCGAGAAGCGGCCGCAGGCGTTCGACGAGTGGGGCGAGCCGCTCGGCGATCCGGCCGAGGGCGGGCGGCAGGGTGACTTTGCGGCGCGGCCCCCGCCGTGAGCCGGCCTGCCGTGCCGAGGGAGCCCCTGTTTCCGTGGCCGCGGCGCCGCGGCCACGGACCCGGAGACGGCGATGCCAGGGCTGCTTCGGGGCCGCGCGGCGCCGGCGCGCGCCGGGGCCTGCGTCCGGCTCAGCCATGCCGCGCTCCCCAACGCATGTCGCCCACGGGACGGGTGGGGCGGAACACCCCTCTTTTTTGGCATGTCCACGTCACGACCGCGTCTCCCTCCGCACTCACACTTGACCAGCGCGGATTGACGCAGCGGCCGCATGCGCGGCCGCGAGCCCCCCTGACCTCTTGATCGGGTCGTTTCCCCCGCCCGATCTCTTGGTACGTCGCGCCCCTCGTAAATTATCAGTGGTCACTGTGAAGATTTCGATCGGGAACCGGTCACGCATGATCAAGCCGTCTGTGCCACCTCAGCCGGGGCCTTCTCGAACTGGGTGCGGTACAGCTCCGCGTACCGCCCCCCGGCGGCGAGCAGCTCCTCGTGCGTGCCCCGTTCCACGATCTGTCCTGCCTCGACCACGAGGATCGCATCGGCGGCGCGCACAGTCGACAGCCGGTGGGCGATGACCACCGCGGTCCGGCCCTCCAGGGCCTCGGCGAGCGCCTCCTGGACGGCCGCCTCCGAGGTGTTGTCCAGGTGGGCGGTGGCCTCGTCGAGGATGACGACGCGCTGGCGGGCCAGCAGCAGGCGGGCGATGGTCATGCGCTGGCGCTCGCCACCGGAGAGCCGGTAGCCGCGCTCGCCGACCACGGTGTCCAGGCCGTCGGGCAGGGAGCTCACGAGGTCCTCCAGGCGGGCCCGGCGCAGCACGTCCCAGAGCTCGTCCTCGGTCGCCGCCGGCCGCGCCAGCAGCAGGTTCTCCCGCACCGAGTCGTGGAACAGGTGCCCGTCCTGGGTGACCATGCCGAGCGTCTCGCGCATCGAGGCGGCGCTCAGCTCGCGCACGTCGACCCCGCCGATGCGGACGGCGCCCTCGTCGGTGTCGTACAGGCGCGGCAGCAGCTGCGCGATGGTCGACTTGCCCGCGCCGGACGAGCCCACTAGCGCGACGGTCTGGCCGGGTTCGGCGCGGAAGGAGATGCCGTGCAGGACCTCGGCGCCGCCGCGGGTGTCCAGGGCGGCGACCTCCTCCAGCGAGGCGAGGGAGACCTTGTCGGCGGACGGGTAGGCGAAGCGGACGTCGTCGAACTCCACGGCGACCGGGCCCTCCGGCACCGTGCGCGCGTCCGGCTTCTCATCGATGAGCGGCTTGAGGTCGAGCACTTCGAAGACGCGCTCGAAGCTGACGAGGGCGCTCATGACCTCCACGCGCGCCCCGGCGAGCGAGGTGAGCGGCGCGTACAGGCGGGTCAGCAGCAGGGCCAGGGAGACGACGGCGCCCGGCTCCAGGGTGCCGCGCAGCGCGAACCAGCCGCCGAGACCGTATACGAGCGCGAGGGCCAGCGCCGACACCAGCGTCAGGGCCGTGATGAACGCCGACTGCGCCATCGCCGTCCGTACGCCGATGTCCCGCACCCGCCGGGCGCGTGCCGCGAACTCGACCGACTCCTGATCGGGCCGCCCGAACAGCTTGACCAGCGTGGCGCCGGGCGCGGAGAACCGCTCGGTCATCCGGGTGCCCATCGAGGCGTTGAGGTCCGCCGCCTCGCGCTGGAGCTTCGCCATCCGGCTGCCCATCCGCCGGGCGGGAAGCACGAACACCGGCAGCAGGACAAGGGCGAGCAGGGTGATCTGCCAGGACAGCGTGAGCATGACGGCCAGTGTGAGCAGCAGCGTCACCACATTGCTGACCACTCCCGACAGGGTGTTGCTGAAGGCGCGCTGGGCTCCGATGACGTCGTTGTTGAGACGACTGACGAGCGCGCCCGTACGAGTGCGTGTGAAAAACGCGACCGGCATGCGCTGCACATGATCGAACACAGCCGTCCGAAGATCCAGGATCAGACCTTCGCCCAGCGTCGACGACAGCCAGCGGCCGAGGATCCCGACCGCCGCCTCGGCGAGCGCGATCACGGCGATGAGCACGGCAAGTCCGATGACGGTGCTCTCGGCGCCGCCGGACACGATCGTGTCGACGATGTGCCCCGCGAGCACCGGCGTCGCGACGGCGAGCAGCGCGGTCACCACGCTGAGCGCCACGAACTGGGCGATACGGCGGCGGTGCGGGCGCGCGAAGACGGCGATGCGGCGCAGCGTCACGCGGTTGAAGGGGCGGCGTTCCTGCTGCGCGTTCATGACGCTGTGCAGCTGGGTCCAGGCTGTGGTCTCCATGCTCATGGGAGAGACGGTATGACCTCAAGCTTCGTTGAGGTCAACGAAGGCCCGCAGAAGTCAGGGCGCACAGGCAACCCGAGGGGCGCCCGGCACCCCGCGACCTGCCTTTGCCCGGCGTGTCAGCCGCCGTCCCCGTGCCCGCAACCCCACGTTGGTGCGGTGTGGAAACCCTCTCCCGATGTGACTGCGGTACGCCTCCCCGACGGACTCCCCGAACTTCCCGAGGGACTCCCCAGACGTCTTCCGGTCCGGCAGGTCCTGTGCCTGCTTCCGCTTCTGCTCGTCCTGGTGGTCGCGGTACGCCACCGCTCGGTCCTCGCCGAGGGCTTCGGCCATCTCACGACGGCCGAGTGGCCCTGGCTGGTGGCCGCTGCCGCCGCGACCTGTCTCACCTGGGTCGCGGCCGCCTTCACCCGGCAGGGCGCGGTGGTCGAGCGACTGCCCGCACGCCGGCTGCTCGCCACGCAGTTCGCGGCGGGCGCGGCCAACCATCTGCTGCCGACGGGCCTCGGCGCGGGCGCGGTCAACTTGCGCTTCATGACGGTGTGCGGCGTCCCGCTCGCCCGTTCCTCGGCCGCGCTCGCGCTCTATCTGCTCGCGGAGTCGGTGACCCGGCTGGGCCTGCTGCTGGTCCTGCTGCTCGCGTTCCCGGGTGCGCTGCATCTGGGCGCGCTCGTCCCGGCCGGGGCGGTGGGGCCGCTGCTGCTCGCGGGCGCAGGGGTGCTCTGCGCCGCGACGATCACGCTGCTGTGCGTCGGCCGGTTGCGTACGGCCGTGGGTTCCTTCCTGCGCACCGCTCTGCGCGAGGCGCGCTCCGTGCACGCCCGGCCCGCTCGCGCGTTCGCGCTGTGGGGCGGTTCGCTCGCCTTCCCGGTGCTCCAGGCGGCCGGACTCGCCGCGGTGGGGCAGGCGTTGGCCCTGCCGGTGCCGCCGCTGCACATGGCGGTCGCGTACCTGGCGGCGACGGTGGCCGTGGCGCTGGTGCCGACGCCGGGCGGCATCGGCTCGGTGGAGGCCGCGCTGGTCGTGGCGCTGGTCGCGGCGGGAGGCCCGGTGGCCGTGGCGACGGCGGTGGTGCTGGCGTACCGGATCATCACGGTGTGGCTGCCGCTGCTGCCGGGGGCGCTGACGTTGGGCGCGCTGGTCCGTTGGAAGGTGATCTGAAGGCGGCCCGCAGGTGATCAGCGTCTGCGCGCGTCCGGTCGGCTGAGCGGCACGGGCACGCGGTGGTCGGGTCGGCCGTCCTTGGCGAGGATCGAGTGTGCGTCGGCGGTGGCCCGGTAGAGCCGCATGCCCGCGCCGGGCCGGAGGTCCTCGGTCGTCCATTCCCGGCCGCCGTGGGCGAGCGACCGGCGGGAGAAGGCCTCGATCCCGCGGGCGGTGTCGGCGCCCTCCAGCAGCTGCGCGGTGGCGGACATGTACACGCCCTGCCCGGTGCCGATCACCACCTGCGAGTCGAAGACCACGAGGCCCACCTCGGGGCGCACCGCGATGTTGCGGGAGTGTGCGACGTCGGGTGAGGACACCCAGAAGAACTCGACGAAGTCGATGTGGGCGAAGTAGACGGGCGAACCCCACGGCCGCCCGGTCCCGTCAGCCGTGGCGAGGACGAGGTAGCGGTTGGCGTCGATGATGTCCCGCACGGTCCGCGCGGCGGGGCGGCCGGCACTCATGTCAGCCCACCCTGCGAAAGGTCAGGTCGAAATCGTGCTTCCACTCGCCGTCGACGGGGCCCATCTCCCAGGCACCGGTGATGGTGTTGGCGTCCTCGCTGAACGTGCCGGTGAAACGCTGACGGAAAGCGAGCGGAGTGAAGTCGGGAGCCTCGCGCACGAGGGTCCAGACCCGGTCATCGAGGCTCATCGCATACAGGCGGTCCACGCCCCGGGAGTCGTAGTAGTGCTGGGTGTACGCGCCGGTCTCCAGGTCGGCTCCGATGATCGCGAGGCTGTCGGGCGCCTCGGGGATCGGGATCTCGGTGCGCTGCAGCAGGAACTGCCGGTCCAGCGTCCACTCGAACCGACTGCGCACCGTCGGCACGGCCTCGGCCGCGTCGGACGGTGTCGACTTGTCGCCCACAATCGTGCCGCCGGGAATCGTGTCGCCGGGAAACCGGGCTTCCATGGCCCACTCGCCGACGAAGACGTCCAGGCGTGCCAACGCCTCTGACCTGTTGCCTGTCATGACGATCACTCCGATTCCACTTCCACGTCACGGCGTACGTCCGCCCCGGTCACGGATACAGACCGTGCCGAGCGGCCGAACTCATCGCCACTTCGTTTGTGAAAATCATTTCCATTAAGCTAGCGTGCCGGGCGTGCACACCACTCCCGGCGACAGCCGCCTCCCCGTGACCGTCCTCTCCGGCTTCCTCGGCGCCGGCAAGACCACCCTGCTCAACCATGTCCTCGGCAACCGCCAGGGCCTGCGGGTCGCGGTCATCGTGAACGACATGAGCGAGATCAACATCGACGCCTCGCTGGTACGGGACGGCGGCGCCCTCTCCCGAACCGAGGAGCGGCTCGTCGAGATGACCAACGGCTGCATCTGCTGCACCCTGCGCGACGACCTCCTCGACGAGGTCGAACGCCTCGCGCGCGAGGGGCGGTTCGACTACCTGCTCATCGAGTCGAGCGGGATCTCGGAGCCCATGCCGGTGGCGGCGACGTTCGCCTTCGCGCGGGACGACGGAGCGAGCCTCGCGGACCTCGCTCGCCTCGACACCATGGTCACGGTCGTCGACGCGGTGAACTTCCTGCCGGAGCTGGACCGCGGCGACGATCTCCTCGACCGCGGGATCACGCCGGTCGAGGACGACGAGCGCACGGTCAGCGATCTGCTGGTGGACCAGATCGAGTTCGCGGACGTCATCCTCCTCAACAAGACGGACCTGGTCACCGACGAGGCGGCCGCCCGCCTGGAGGCGACCCTGCGCCGCCTCAACCCGTCCGCGCAGGTCCACCGCACGGTCCACGGCGCGATCGACCCGGCCCGCCTCCTCGGCACGGGGTTGTTCGACCTCGACCGGGCCGAACAGGCGCCGGGCTGGGTCGCGGAACTGAACGGCGACCACATCCCGGAGACCGAGGAGTACGGCATCTCCTCCCTCGTACTGCGCGACCCGCGCCCCTTCCACCCCGGCCGCCTCTGGGAGTTCCTGACCGGCCCGCTCGACGACGGCGCCTACGGCCAAGTCCTGCGCTGCAAGGGCTTCTTCACTCTCGCCAGCCGTCCGGACACCACCGGACTGTGGTCGCAGGCAGGCTCCGTCGCCCGCTTCGAACCGGTCGCCGCCCACGGCGACGACGACCCGGTGCGCGGGCAGGAACTGGTCTTCATCGGCACGGACCTGCGCCGCCAGTCGCTGCGCCTAGCCCTCTCACAGTGCCTCGCGAGCGAGGCCGAGCTGTCGTCGGGGACGGCCTACGACGATCCCTTCCCCGCATGGGCGGTTCATTCCGCCGACAGCTGCGCTACTCCGGAGTAACGTCGGCGTACGCCAGTCGGAGTGCTCGGAAGAGGGAGACAGCGCGATGCCGGTCCGGATCGAACGCCAGGGTCACGTCACCACGGTCGTCCTGTCCCGCCCCGAGGCCCGCAACGCGGTGGACGGCCCCACGGCCGCCGAACTGGCCGACGCCTTCAGGGAGTTCGACGCCGACAACTCCGCCCGGGTGGCGGTGCTGTGGGGCGAGGGCGGCACGTTCTGCGCGGGCGCGGACCTCAAGGCGATCGGCACCGAGCGCGGCAACGTGGTCGCCGAGGACGGCGACGGGCCGATGGGCCCCACCCGTGTGCGGCTGTCCAAGCCGGTGATCGCGGCGGTCGCCGGGCACGCCGTGGCCGGGGGCCTGGAGCTGGCGCTCTGGTGCGATCTGCGGGTCGCCGAGGAGGACGCCGTGTTCGGGGTGTTCTGCCGCCGCTGGGGCGTGCCACTCATCGACGGCGGCACCGTACGACTCCCCCGGCTCATCGGCACCAGCCGTGCGATGGACATGATCCTCACCGGCCGCCCGGTGCCGGCACCCGAGGCGTACGAGATGGGCCTCGCCAACCGGATCGTCCCGCCCGGCCGCGCCCGCGCCGAGGCCGAGCAACTGGCCGCCGCCATCGCCGACTTCCCACAGGCCTGCCTCCGCGGCGACCGCGCCTCCGTGCTGGACCAGGAGGGCGCGGTGGAGACCCTGGCGATGCGGCGCGAACTCCGTTACGGCATGGAGGTGTTGGACGAGAGCCTGGAGGGTGCCGCCCGCTTCGCCTCGGGCGCGGGACGGCACGGCTCGTTCAACGGACTGTGACGGGAACGCGACCGTCGAGAGCCGGGCCGCCACACCGGCGAGATGGTCGCGGACCGGCCGTGCGGCCCGTACACCCTCGCGGGACACGGTCGGAACGCGGCTCGGGATGCGGCAGGATGAACCTTCGCGCCGGACGGTGAACTCGTGTTCCCGGCGCGATCGCACAAACCGGACTCGAGCAGGTGACATGGTGACGACACATCACATACGGCGCCCGATGGGGCAGTCGGCAGCGGGCTCCCGGCTGTGGACCGTGGCCGGCCCCGGCCTTCGCACCGCTGGAGGTGGGCGATGAAGCGGGACCTCACGCTGGACGACTTCGTCGTCGCCGGGATCGCGGTGGCGGCCGGCCTGCTGGCGGCCCTGCTGCTGCGCGCGCTGCTGCGCTGGCTCGGCAAGCACGCGACCCGGACCCGGTGGAGCGGCGACGACGTCATCGTCGACGCGCTGCGGACTCTGGTGCCCTGGGCGGCGGTTGCCGGAGGTGTCGCCGCGGCGGGTGCGGCGCTGCCGCTGACCGCGTCGGTGGGGCGCAATGTCAACCGAGTCCTGACCGTCGTGCTCATCCTGGTCGCGACGATCACCGCGGCCCGGGTGATCACCGGCCTGGTCCGGACCGTGACGCAGTCCCGCTCGGGCGTCGCCGGATCGGCCACCATCTTCGTCAACATCACCCGGGTCGTGGTGCTGGCGATGGGCTTCCTCGTCATGCTGCAGACGCTGGGCATCTCCATAGCCCCGCTGCTCACCGCCCTGGGCGTGGGCGGTCTCGCCGTCGCGCTGGCCCTCCAGGACACCCTCGCGAACCTCTTCGCCGGCATCCACATCCTCGCCTCGAAGACCGTCCAGCCCGGCGACTACATCCGCCTCAGCAGCGGCGAGGAGGGCTACGTCGTCGACATCAACTGGCGTCAGACGACCGTGCGCCAGCTCTCCAACAACCTGGTCATCATCCCCAACGGGCAGTTGGCGGGCACCAACATGACCAACTACAACCGCCCCGAGCAGCAGTTGACCATCCTCGTGCAGGCCGGTGTCAGTTACGACAGCGATCTGGACCACGTGGAGCGCGTCACCACCGAGGTCATCGCCGAGGTGATGACCGGGATCACCGGCGCCGTCCCCGACCACGAGCCCGCCATCCGCTTCCACACCTTCGGCGACTCCCGCATCGGCTTCACGATCATCCTGGGCGTGGGCGAGTTCAGCGACCAGTACCGGATCAAGCACGAGTTCATCAAGCGCCTGCACAAGCGGTACCGCGAGGAGGGCATCCGTATCCCCGCCCCCGCACGGACGGTGGCCCTGCAGCAGGGGTCGCTGGGCATTCCGCACCAGCGCGACCCCCGCGAGACGGAGCACCACACGGAGCCGCACGCGCAGCAGACCACGGCACCGCTGACGTAACCCTCAGTCCTTGCCCGGCGCCACCTTCCCGAACCACCGCGCCGTCTCCTCGGCGCCGAGCACGCGCTCCAGGACCAGGTCGCCGGTCATCTTCGGGAAGAACCGTCCGGCCGGCCAGCCCCGCTGGTACGGGGACGGGTCGAGGACCAGCAGCCGGGTCCCGTCGACGACCGGGATGTCGACGGGCGTGCCCTCGTTCCACACCCAGCTCCCGTCCGGTGCCACCAGATTGAACGACCCGGTGGTCGGCACCTGGCCCGGTTCGCTGCGGCAGACGGCCGCCTCCCGCGCGGAGGGCGCCCGGCCGGGCAGGTGGCCACCGCCGATCAGGACGTCGGCGAGCAGCGTGTGCAACTGGAAGTTGTCGCCGAGGCCGGTCATCCGCAGGGCGTAGCCGGTGCCGGAGGGGCGGTGCAGGGCGATCAGGGGCTCGTCGTCCAGCACGAGCAGGGCGTGGACCAGGCACTTGAAGTCGTGCTTGGAGGCCTCCGAAACCGTGCGCAGGCCCCGCAGGAGGCGGGCGCGGTCGGCGCCGTCGAGCTCCGTGCGGACCTCGGGGCGGTTCAGCATCGCCACGGCGGCCATCTCCCACTGGGGCAGCGTCCACCAGCCGAAGGCGGCGCAGTGGCCGACGCGCTCGACGACGTCCGGCTCCGGATCGCGGTCGTCGGGCTCCGGGAAGTCCCCGCCGCCGCTCGCCGCCCACCGCTCGCAGAACTCCTCGGCGGCTTCGAGCGCCTGCGCGAGCCCCGTGAACACGGCGGGCGCGCACCGGCGGGCATCGGCGCCCCGCTCGACACACGCGCCCACGATCATGGCGGCCGGGCCGCGCGGCCCGTCGGGCACCTCCGGCAGCAGCGCCGCGAGACGGACCCCGCCCTCCGCGATCTCCTCGCCCGCCGCCTTCCCAAAGGTCCGGTAAATCTCCCCGAACCCCTGGTGGGACCGCTTGGCGTCCCGGTTCCGTACGGCGGTTTCGAAGCCCTCGACAGCGGCGAGAAACCGCGCCTTCCTGCTGCGTCCGAAAATCATGGGTGCACCCTAGCCATGGCCTCACCTGAGACAGCTCGTCATTTTTGGCCGACGGTGAGGGCAGGGCCCTGTCGAGAGGGGGTCGGTCACGAGATATCTTGATGTCGAGCAATGTTGCAGACGTCTGGAGCGGAGCACCCGGTGACTGACTCGACCATCATCTATACGCACACTGACGAGGCCCCGGCCCTGGCGACGTATTCGTTCCTGCCGGTGGTCCAGGCGTACGCCTCGCAGGCCGGTGTCACTGTGGAAACCCGTGACATCTCGCTGGCCGGGCGCATCATCGCCCTCTTCCCCGAGTTCCTGGAGGAGGGCCAGCGCATCGCCGACGCCCTCTCCGAGCTCGGCGAGCTGGCGAAGACGCCCGAGGCGAACATCATCAAGCTGCCGAACATCTCGGCCTCGATCCCGCAGCTGAAGGCCGCGATCGCCGAGCTGCAGGAGCAGGGCTACGCGCTTCCGGCCTACCCGGACGACCCGAAGACCGACGAGGAGCGCGACATCCGCGCCCGCTACGACAAGGTCAAGGGCTCCGCCGTCAACCCGGTGCTGCGCGAGGGCAACTCCGACCGCCGCGCCCCCGCGTCGGTCAAGAACTACGCCAAGACCCACCCGCACCGCATGGGCAAGTGGTCGTCCGACTCGAAGACCAACGTCGCGACCATGGGCGTGGACGACTTCCGCTCCACCGAGAAGTCCACCGTGATCTCCGAGGCCGGTTCGCTGCGCATCGAGCTGGCGGGCGAGGACGGCTCCACCACGGTGCTGCGCGAGTCCGTACCGGTCCTCGCGGGCGAGGTCGTCGACGCCTCCGTCCTGCACGTCGCGGCGCTGAACACGTTCCTCAAGGCGCAGATCGCCCGTGCCAAGGCCGAGGGCGTGCTCTTCTCCGTGCACCTCAAGGCCACGATGATGAAGGTCTCCGACCCGATCATCTTCGGTCACGTCGTGCGCGCCTTCTTCCCGAAGACGTTCGCCGCGTACGGCGAGACGCTCGCGGCGGCCGGCCTGTCCCCGAACGACGGTCTCGGCGGCATCCTCAAGGGCCTGGAGGCGCTGCCCGAGGGCGACGCGATCAAGGCGTCCTTCGAGGCCGAGATCGCCGAGGGCCCCGAGCTCGCGATGGTCGACTCCGACAAGGGCATCACCAACCTGCACGTGCCGTCCGACGTGATCGTCGACGCCTCGATGCCGGCGATGATCCGCACCTCCGGCCACATGTGGGGCCCGGACGGCCAGGAGCACGACACCCTCGCGGTCCTCCCGGACAGCAGCTACTCCGGCGTGTACCAGGTCGTCCTCGACGACTGCCGCGCCAACGGCGCCTTCGACCCGTCGACCATGGGCTCCGTCCCGAACGTCGGCCTCATGGCGCAGAAGGCCGAGGAGTACGGCAGCCACGACAAGACCTTCGAGATCGCGGCGGCCGGCACGGTCCGCCTCGTCGACCAGGCCGGCAACGTGGTCCTGGAGCAGGCCGTCGCCCCCGGCGACATCTTCCGCGCCTGCCAGGCCAAGGACGCCCCGATCCGCGACTGGGTCAAGCTGGCCGTCACCCGCGCCCGCGCGACCGGCGCCCCGGCCGTGTTCTGGCTGGACGAGACCCGCGCCCACGACGCGCAGCTCATCGAGAAGGTCAAGGCGTACCTGCCGGAGCACGACACCGAGGGCCTGGAGATCAAGATCCTCTCCCCGGTCGAGGCGACGAAGTTCTCCCTGGAGCGCATCCGCAAGGGCCAGGACACGATCTCGGTCACCGGCAACGTGCTGCGTGACTACCTGACCGACCTGTTCCCGATCCTGGAGCTGGGCACCAGCGCCAAGATGCTGTCGGTCGTCCCGCTGATGGCGGGCGGCGGTCTCTTCGAGACGGGCGCCGGCGGCTCCGCGCCGAAGCACGTCCAGCAGCTCGTCAAGGAGGACTACCTGCGCTGGGACAGCCTCGGCGAGTTCTTCGCCCTGGCGGCCAGCTTCGAGCACCTCGCGCAGACCCGCGGCAACGCGCGCGCCCAGGTTCTCGCCGACACCCTCGACCGCGCGACGGCGACCTTCCTCAACGAGGACAAGTCGCCGACCCGCCGCGTCGGCGGCATCGACAACCGCGGCAGCCACTTCTTCCTGTCCCTGTACTGGGCGCAGGAGCTGGCCCGGCAGACGGACGACGCGGACCTCGCCAAGGCTTTCGCGCCGCTCGCCGAGACGCTCTCCGCCCAGGAGCAGACGATCGTCGACGAGCTCCTCGCCGTCCAGGGCAAGCCCGCGGACATCGGCGGCTACTACCAGCCGGACGCCACCAAGGCGGCGACGGTCATGCGTCCGTCGGCCACCTGGAACGCGACGCTGGCGACCCTCGCCTGACGCACGAGCCCCGGGTCGCCCCGGGTTGATCAACACCAGCAGGTGGCCCCGCCGTTCATCGCAACGGCGGGGCCACCTGCTTGTGCTCTCTTCGGTGTGCGCCGGGACGGGCCCGAGTACCCGGCCCGCCCCGGTTATCCGAACTGGCCCGGCTGGTAGTCACCGGCGGGCTGCTGGATGATCACGTTTCCGCGGTTGAAGGCGTTGATGAGCGCGATCGTCGACACCAGGGCGGCGAGCTGCTCCTCGTCGTAGTGCTTGGCGGCGTTCGCCCAGGCCTCGTCCGTGACGCCGCCGGCCGCGTCGGCGATACGGGTGCCCTGCTCGGCCAGCTCCAGCGCGGCGCGCTCGGCGTCGGTGAACACCGTGGCCTCCCGCCAGGCCGCCACCAGGTTCAGCCGCAGCGCGGTCTCGCCGGCCGCGGTGGCGTCCTTGGTGTGCATGTCGGTGCAGAACCCGCAGCCGTTGATCTGGCTGGCGCGGAGCTTCACGAGTTCCTGCGTCGCGGCCGGCAGCGTCGAGCCCTCGAGTACCTTGCTCGCCGCGATGATGTGCTTCCAGACCTTGCTCGCGATCGGGCTGCCGTACATGTTCAAGCGAGCGTCCATGGCCATCTCCTCTGACTCGCTGTTGGCTACTCCTCTACGACGGGACAGCCCGGCGAGATGTGACATGGCCGAATGTGACGCGCGTCTCCCTCTCAGCCTTCGTCCGGTGTCCACGCCGCGACCAGGCCCAACAGACCCGGGAAGCGGGCGTTGAGGTCGTCGACGCGGACATGGCTGCGGCGTTCCAGGCCGTACTGCCGCTGGCGGGTGACGCCTGCCTCGCGGAGGGCCTTGAAGTGGTGGGTGAGGGAGGACTTGGGGCGGTCCAGGCCGAACCAGCCGCAGGAATGGTCGAAGTCCTGGGATTCCAGCAGGAGTTTGCGCACGATCCCCAGCCGCAGCGGGTCGCTCAGCGCGCCCAGCACCCTCTCCAGGCGCAGGTCCTCGACCGCCGGTTCGGGCAACGGCTCGGGCAGCCCGGCCGGTTCCGGTGCGGCCTTGACGGCCGGCGTCGGCAGCAGCGTGGACGACATGGGCAGCTCCTCATCACCCGATCCCCTTGTACGACTTCAATCGTACTACATGCTAAGTTCGACTTATCTCGTACTGAACGCACTGAGGGGAGCGGTCATGCCGGAGAGTCGAACGACGCCCATGGAGGCCCCGGGCCGGCAGCGGTCCGGAGGCAAAGCAGGGCCGGACGGGAGTACCACGCCCACCTGGTGGGTGTGGCTGGCCGCCTGGCCGGTGACCGCCGTCTTCATCCTGTCCAACGCGGCGACCCCGCTGTACGTGCTGTGGCAGCGTGACATCGGGTTCTCCAAGGGCACCCTGACCGTGGTCTTCGCCTTCTACATCGTCGGACTGCTGGGCTCGCTGCTCGTCTCCGGCGTCGTGTCCGACCGGCTCGGCCGCAAGCCCGTCCTGCTGCCCGCGCTCGGGCTCGCCCTGGCCGCCTGCCTCGTCTTCGCCACCGCGTCCAGCGTGGCGGCGCTGATCGTGGCCCGGTTGTGCACGGGCGTCGCCGTCGGCGCGGTCGTCTCCGCGGGTATGGCCGCCGTGACCGACGTGGCGGGCCCGGGCCGCCGACGGCTCGCGGCCCTGCTGGCCTCCTGCGCGATGGTCTTCGGGGCCGGGCTCGGCCCGCTGCTCGCCGGCGTCCTCTCGGAGACCCTGCCCGCACCGACGGTCACGGTCTTCGCCGTCGAGGCGGCACTGCTGGTGACCGCCGTCCTCGCGGTCCTGCGCATGCCTGTACGGCGTCCGACGGCCCCCGCACGGGGCACCTGGATGCGCGTGCCCGGCGTACCGCGCGGCAGCGGGCTTCAACTCGCCCTCGGCATCGCGGTGTTCGCGCCGGGCATCACCGCCACGTCGTTCGTGCTCTCACTCGGCCCCTCGCTGCTGTCCGGCCTGCTCGGCACCACCAGCCGTGCGGTGGCCGGGGCGATGGCGTTCGCGATGTTCCTCGCGGCCACCGGTGTGCAGTTCGCGGTGCGGCGGCTGCGCCTGGGCACCATCCTCGTCGCGGGCGCCGTGACCACCGGCCTCGGCATGGTCGCGCTCATCGCCGCCGTGCACATGGCGTCCGTCCCGGTGCTGGTCGCCTCGGCGCTGCTGGCGGGTGCCGGACAGGGCATGGGGCAGCTCGGCGGTCTCTCGCTGCTCAACGCCGCCGTACCGCCGCAGCGGCTGGCCGAGGCCAACGCGGCGCTGAACGTGGGCGGTTACCTCCCGGCGGGCCTGCTGCCGGTGTCGGCGGGCTACCTCAGTGACGCCGTGGGTCTGACCACCGGAGCGACCGTCTTCGCGACAGCCCTGCTGTCCCTGGCCGTCGTCGGCGGCCTGGTGGTCGTGGCTGCCCGGCGCCGGGTGACGGAACCCGCCTGAGCACCGCTGCCGAAAGAGGTGCACGGGTCCCCGGGACGAAGCCCCCGGGGACCCGCAAGCACTTCGTCAGGACGCCACCCGCCGGTCCTCCGGCCGTACCGCGCCGGGCTGGTCGAGGCCCAGATGGTCGCGGAGCGTCGTGCCCTCGTAGTCCTCGCGGAAGACTCCGCGTTCCTGGAGCAGCGGGACCACGGTGTCGGCGAAGGAGTCCAGGCCGCCGGGAGTGATGTGCGGAACGAGGATGAAGCCGTCGGAGGCGTCCGCCTGGACGAAATCGTTGATCGTCTCGGCGACGGTGGCCGGGGAGCCGACGAAGGACTGGCGGTTGCCGGTCTCGATGACCAGGTCACGGATCGACCAGTTGTTGGCGGCCGCGCGCTCCCGCCACTCGCGGGCGGTGGCCAACGGGTCGCGGTACATGCGCACTTGGGCCCGGCCGCGGGCGATCGTGTGCTCGCCCAGGTCGGGGTCGATGTCGGGCAGCGGGCCGTCCGGGTCGTACGCGGACAGGTCGCGGTTCCAGACGAACTCCAGGTGCTTGATCGCGGTGGCTCCACTCACCTGCTGGCGGCGCACCTCGCGGGCGTGCTCCTCCGCCTCGGCGTCGGTGTCGCCGAGGACGAAGCTGGCGGCGGGCAGGATCAGCAACTGGTCATGGCGGCGGCCGTACTTGGCGAGCCGGCCCTTGACGTCCGTGTAGAACGCCTGGCCCTCCTTGAGGGTGCTGTACCTGCTGAAGATCGCGTCGGCGTCGGAGGCGGCGAACTCGCGTCCCTCGCCGGAGTCGCCCGCCTGGAAGATCACCGGGCGGCCCTGCGGGCTGCGCGGGACGTTGAACCGGCCCTCGATGTCGAAGTGTTGGCCCTTGTGAGCGAAGGCCCCGGCCTGGGCGTCCCGCAGGAAGGTGCCGGTCTCCTGGTCGGCGACGATCTCGTCCCCGTGCCATGAGTCGAAGAGTTCATGCGTGGTGGCCAGGAACTCCTTGGCCCGCGAATACCGCTCCTCCTGGGGCAGGAAGCCGCCACGGCGGAAGTTCTCGCCGGTGAAGGCGTCCCAGGAGGTGACGACGTTCCAGGCGGCGCGCCCGTCGGAGAGATGGTCGAGCGCGGCGAACTGGCGGGCCACCTCGTAGGGCTCGTTGAAGGTGGAGTTGATGGTGCCGGTCAGGCCGAGACGTTCGGTGACGGCGGCCAGCGCGGTGAGGATCGTGAACGTGTCGGGGCGGCCGACGACATCCAAGTCGTAGATCCTTCCGCCCTGTTCGCGCAGTCGCAGGCCCTCGGCGAGGAACAGGAAGTCGAACTTGGCGCGTTCGGCGGTCCGCGCGAAGTGCGCGAACGAGCTGAACTCGATGTGGCTGCCGGCCTCGGGGTCGCTCCACACGGTGGTGTTGTTGACGCCGGGGAAATGGGCGGCCAGGTGGATCTGCTTCAGCGGCTTGCTCATGGTCGTACGGTCCCTCCGGCTCAGACGGTGGCGGCTGCGGCGTAACGGTTGGCGGGGCGGGCGAGGCCCAGCAGGCCGCGCAGGGTGTCGGCCTCGTAGGCGCTCCGGAAGGCCCCGCGGTGCTGGAGTTCGGGGACCAGGCCCCGGGTGATCGCGGGCAGGTCGTGCCCGGCGACGGCGGGCCGCAGCCGGAAGCCGGTGAGTCCGGCCGTCTGCAATTCCTGTAGCAGGTCGGCGAGTTGGGCGGGCGTCCCGGTGAAGATGCGCGCGTCGCTGGTGTACGGGTGGCCCGCGAGGGCGTCGAGGCGCTCCCGGCGGGCGGCGGCCGCGCCCGGCTCGTCGTCGAGGAAGACCACCAGGTCGCCGAAGACGTGCAGCGTCTCCTCCGCCCGGCCGGCGTTCTCCTGTTCGGCGCGGATCTCGGCGATGATCGCGCGGGCCTGGTCGGTGTCATGCGGGGTGACGTATCCGATGTCGGCGGAGCGGGCCACCAGCCGGTACGGCACGGTCTGGTGGGCGAGGGCGCTGACGATCGGCTGGCCCTGCGGCGGACGGGGGGTGATGGAGGGGCCCCTCACGCTGAAGTGCGGACCCTCGAAGTCGACGTAGTGGAGCTTGTCGCGGTCGATGAAGCGGCCGGTGGCGACGTCCCGGATCTCCGCGCCGTCCTCCCAGCTGTCCCAGAGCCGGCGCACGGCCTCCACATAGTCGGCGGCCTCGTCGAAGAGGTCCGTCAGCAATTCCTGCACGGCCGGGGTGTCGATGTCCTCGATGCGGAACGGCGGCAGCGCCCGGCGGCCGAAGTGCGCGGCCTCGTTGCGGCGTGCCGACACCTGAACGCGCAGGCCCGCACGGCCGTTGCTCACATAGTCGAGGGTGGCGATCGCCTTCGAGATGTGGAACGGCTCCGTGTGGGTGGCCACCACTGTCGGGACGATTCCTATGTGCCGGGTCAGCGGGGCGACGCGGGCGGCGATGAGGACGGCGTCCAGTCGCCCCCGTACCTGGTCGGTCCTTCCGTCCGGCTCCGTGAAGTGCGACGACTGGAGTCCGAGTGCGTCCTCGATCGTCACGAAGTCGAGCAGACCGCGCTCGGCCTCGGTGACGAGGTCGGTCCAGTAGCCGGCGGTCAGCAGGTCCCGGGGCCGGGCCACCGGCTCGCGCCAGGCGGCCGGATGCCAGCCCGCACCGTCGAGCGCGACGGCGAGGTGCAGCGAAGGAGAGGAAGGAGAAGCGGGGGAAGACGGGGAAGAGGGCAGCGCAGAAGATGAGGACACGGGAGGTGTGCCTTCCTGATCGACCGTACGAGGGAGCCACCCCCGGATCCGGGGGCGCGGCTGCGAGGCAACAGGTCAGCGGCGACAGAGCGCGCCGGCCACGCGCTGCAGATCGATGTGCGGCCGGGAGTACAGGTGTACGCGGCGGCTCGGGGCGATCTTCGCGACGCAGCGTGAGGACAGCGCGGACAGCACCGACAGCGAGGTGAGCGGGGACAGCACGGACTTGGCTGCCACGTGCGTCACCTCCGTCCCTCCGGCCGGTTGCCAGTCAGTCGTCGTGATGAACAACGGCTCGACTCCGCGGTCTGTTCCTGCGACAGCTGCTGTCGTATTGCCCGCCGCTCCGCCTGTCGTACTGCCCGCCGCTCTCTCTGCCGCTCTGTATGTCGCCCTTCGACGGTGAATCACGAGTTGCTGAGCGGCAGCCCGGGCGGGTTGACCCGGGAGGTGCTGACGGCCTCGTTGGAGAGGTTCCAGGCGGCCAGCCACTTGGCGTACTGCCCGTTCTTGATCAGGTAGTTGATCGCGTCGGCGACCGGCTTGGCCAGTCCGCTGTCCTTCTTCGCGGTCGCCGCGATCAGGCCCTGGAGGGTGTCACCGGCGCCGGAGAACTTGCCCGCGTTGCGGGTCGGGTCGGGCGTCTTCGCGACCTGGGTGATGTGGTACGCGATGCCGGGGTTGGGGCCGAAGTACGCGTCGATCTTCCCGCTGGACAGTGCCAGGTAGGTGCTGTTGTTGTCCTGGAAGTACTTGACGGTGAGCTTCTTGCCCTCCTTCTTCAGCTTGGCCTGCCACTCCAGCAGGATCTTCTCCTGGTTGGTGCCGGCGCCCACCGCGACGGTCCTGCCGGCCAGGTTCTCGTAGTCGCCGTCGAAGTTCCACGTGCTCTTCTTCAGCACCTCGAAGGCGAGGTTGTCCTGCCGGTAAGCGGCGAACTCGTACTTCTTCTTGCGCTCCTCGGTGTCGGTGACGTTGGAGAAGGCGACGTCGACCTTCCCGCTGTCGATGCCGACGAAGAGGTTCTCCCAGGTCGAGTTCTTCAGCTCCGGCTTCAGTCCGAGGACCGCGGCCACCAGTCGACCCAGGTCGGGTTCGGCGCCGGTGAGAGTCTTCTGGTCCTGTCCGACGTACGCCAGCGGCGGGAACCCGGCGGGCAGTGCGCCGATGCCGACGACCAACTTGCCGCTCCTCGCCACGGACTTGGGCAGCTCGGCGCTGATGGACTTCACCTCGGACACCTTGAGGTCGGTCTCCTTGGCGGCCCCGTTGGAGAGCGCGCCCACGGTCACGGTCCCGGCCGACGCGCCGCCGCCGGACGTGGTGGCCGCGTCGCTGTCTCCCCCGCACGCGGCGAGCCCGGCGGCGAGGGTGGCGACGGCGGTGCCCGCGGTGAGGCCACGGAGGAGTCTGCTGCGGAGGCTGAGGGTGCGCATGGCTGTCCTTGTTCGGTGAAGGGGTGAGCGATGAAGGGGTGAATGGTGACGGGGTGAGCGGTGACGGGGTGGTCGAGGAGCGAAGGAGCGGGTCCTTGCCTGATGCCGGGGCTCAGAGCACCTTGCTCAGGAAGTCCCTGGTTCGCTCCTGCTTCGGGTGATCCAACACCTCGGTGGGCGGGCCCTGTTCGACGATCCGGCCTTCGTCGAGGAAGACGATCCGGTCGGCGACCTCGCGGGCGAAGCCGATCTCATGGGTGACGATGACCAGGGTGGTGCCGCTGGTGGCCAGGTCCTTGATGACGGCCAGCACCTCGCCGACCAGTTCAGGGTCGAGCGCGGAGGTGGGTTCGTCGAAGAGGATGACTCCGGGGCGCAGGGCCAAGGCCCGTGCGATGGCCACCCGTTGCTGCTGGCCGCCGGACAACTGCCGTGGGTAGGCGGCGGTCCTGTCTGCGAGGCCGACCCGGCCCAGCAGTTCGCGGGCCAGTTCCTGGGCCGCGGGTTTCTTCAACTGGCCGGTCGCCACCGGGGCGGCGGCCACGTTGTCCAGCACGGTGAGGTGCGGGAAAAGGTTGAAGTTCTGGAAGACGAAGCCGATCCTGCTCCGCTGACCCAGGATGACCCGCTCGCTGAGCTCCTTGAGCCGGTCGCCGTGGCGGCGTACGCCGATCGGCTCGCCGTTGATGCTGACATGGCCGATCTCGGGCTTCTCCAGATGGTTGATCACCCGCAGCAACGTGGACTTGCCGGAGCCGGACGGGCCGATGATCACGGTCACCTCGCCCGGCCGCACGGCCAACTCGACGCCGTCCAGCACCCGGTGGGCGCCGTACCATTTGTGCACGTCGTGGACCTCCACGGCGGCGGGCCGTACGTCGACGGATGCCGATACCCCGGCTCCGGCTCCGGCTCCGGCTCCGGCTGCGTCGAGCGTCTCGGCGGTCATACGGCGGCCTCCTTGCGGACGCGGGCACGCAGGTCGCGCAGTGCGCCCCACACCTTCTGCAACGGGGTCGGCGGCAGAGTGCGCGTGGCGCCCCGCGAGAAGTACCGCTCGACGTAGAACTGGACGACGGAAACGGCGCTGGTGAGGATCAGGTACCAGACGGTGGCGACGAGCAGCAGCGGCACGATGTCGCCGGGGTAGGTGCTGCCCATGCTCTGCACGGAGCCGAACAGGTCGAGCAGCGACACGTAGAACACCAGCGAGGTGCCCTTGATCAGGCCGATCAGCTGGTTGACGTAGTTCGGGGTGATGGACCTCAGGGCCTGCGGAAAGACGATCCGGGTGAACTGGTAGCTCTTCGGCAGGCCGAGCGCGGCGGCCGCCTCGTGCTGTCCCTGGTCGACCGAGAGGATACCGCCGCGCACCACTTCGGCCGCGTACGCCGCTTCGTTGAGGCTCAGACCTACGACGGCGACGACCATGTCGGTGGCGAGCCGGGACTCGTCGAAGGTGAAGAAGGCGGGCCCGAACGGCACTCCGACGCTCAACGTCCGGTACAGCGCACTGAAGTTGTAGAGAAACAGCAGCACCACGATCAGCGGCACCGAGCGGAACAACCAGGTGTAGACCCAGCCGGCCGCCCGCAGCACCGGGCTCCGGGAGAGCCTGGCCAGCGCGATCAGGATGCCGCCGGCCAGCCCCAACACGGCGCTGTACGCGGCCACTTCGAGGGTGATGAGCAACCCGTCGAGGATGGTGGGGCGCAGGAACCAGTACGAGAACCGGTCCCACTGGAAGAAGGGGTTGGTCACCAGCCCGTGACCGATCTGGGCGACCAGCACCAGCACGATCGCCGTGAGGATCCAGCGGCCCGGGTGCCGCAGGGGCAGCACCCGCTGTGCCGCGAGAGGCCGGGGCGCGGCTGCGGGTTTCTCCTTGACAGGGGCTTGGACGCCGAGGGGCACGGCGACGCCAGGTGATTCGCTCATGGGAGGACTCCAGCGGAATCGGACACCCCGGACCGCGCGCACCTCAGGACGACATGGCGCGACGGAGCGGAGCGGCAAGCGCTCCGCGCGACGCGGCACATGGGAACGTCGGACGTACGGAACCAGGGGCTGGGCGGGGAAAGAGGACAGCGCGAGGGCGGTGTCCGTCAGAAGGGCTTCGCAAGCCTTCAGAGAGTCAGAAGGCGTTCAGCGAGCGGGAGTTGCGGTCAGCCGTGCCTACGGGCACGGTCCGCAGCGGTGCACCCGGTACACAGCGCGCTGTTGACGCGGAGCAGATCGACGCAGCGGTCGGCGCACAGCAGGACGCAGCCGCGGGGGCGCCGTGCGCCCGTCCTCGAAGCTGCGTACATCGCCGTCACCGTCACACTTCCGGCCCCTGGGGCCTCGCGCCTTCTTGGTGCGTAAGTAAGTCAGCAGCCGAGATCGCTGTCAACGTTCGTCCGTCTGGTGATACGTGTACGCCCGGGAATCCGTTCGCCCGGTACATCGGCAGAGGCGATCACGGCCGCCTGCCACAATCCACACAGGACAGCGCCCCTACGACCACGGCGCTGACATACGGCAGAGCATGCCGCGGACGATGGAGGAGCCCTGTGCCGCTGACCTCACAACCCCTGCGGAAGCTCGGCTTCTTGACCATCGGGCTGTTCGACGGGGACGACCCGGGACGCGGACATGAGTCGACGCTCGAAATCATCGAGCTGGGCGAGCAGTTGGGCTTCGACAGCGCCTGGCTGCGCCACCGTCATCTCCAGTACGGCATCTCCTCCCCCGTCGCCGTCCTCGCCGCGGCCTCGCAGCGCACCCGCCGCATCGAACTCGGCACGGCGGTCACCCCCTTGGGCTGGGAGAACCCGCTCCGGCTGGCCGAGGACCTGGCCACGGTCGACGTGCTGTCCGGGGGCCGCCTCAATCCCGGCATCAGCGTCGGCCCGCCGATGCACTACGACCAGCTCAAGCACGCGGTCTACCCGGACACCGCGGAGGCCGAGGACTTCGGCTACGCGCGCGTGCAGCGGCTGCTGGACTTCGTACGCGGCAAGCCGGCCACCGACTTCAGCGGTGTCGAGGGCTTCGAGGTGTTCAGCGACCGGGTGCAGCCGCACTCCCCCGGCCTGGGCCGCCGCATGTGGTACGGCGGCGGCAGCCTGCGCTCCGCCCAGTGGGCGGGTGAGCACGGGATGAACCTGCTGACCAGCAGCGTCGTGAAGGCGGACGAGGGGTCCACGGACTTCGCCGAGATCCAGCTGTCGCTCGTCCGCGCCTTCCGCGCCCAGCACCCCGACGGCGACCGCGCCCGTGTCTCCCAGGGACTCGTCGTCATCCCCACCGACAGCGCCTCGGCCCAGCAGCGCGCGAAGTACGAGGCGTACGCGGCGCAGCGGCTGCCGCGCACCGCCAGCCCGCAGGGTCCGGCGCGGCTGCTGTTCGCGCCCGACCTGGTCGGCACCTCGGCGCAGATCGCCGAACAGCTCTACGCGCACGCCGCGTTCCGCGAGATCGACGAGGTCGCGTTCGCGCTCCCCTTCACCTTCGACCACGAGGACTACGTGCAGATCCTCACGGACATCGCCACGAAACTCGGCCCGGCACTGGGCTGGCAGCCGGCGGCCTGACAGCGGCTCCGGGCAGGTGCCGTACCCGCGCTCGGCGACGTCGCGGCGGCGGTGGGCCGCTGATGAGATCATGGAAGCCGTGGCCGAGCTGTTCCGGCCCGGAGAAAGGGAAAGCATGACCAGGTCCGCCGCCCGGGCCATATGGACATTCACCCTGGACGAGGACGAGGACTGGGTCCCCTTCAGGGAGCCCGCTGGAGACGAAAACCTCCGGCGGGCAGTGGAGACCCTGCTCATGGGCATCGCCTCAGCTGGGGCTGCGGAGACGTACCTGGCAGCATGGCGCGCCGACTCGCAGCGCTGGGGGACGGGGTTCAGTCTGGGGACCGCCTCTGCAACGGCACGACGCGCCAGCTCCGAACTCGTCAGGCTCATCGATCTGTACGGGCAGTTCGAGGACTGCGACATCGCGGCCGACGAGTTCGAAACGATGCTCCAGGACCATGTGGCGGCAGCGCGAACCGCCGAGTCCTAGAGATCGCCTTTCAAAGGTCAGATGCAGAGCCCCTAGGAGGGCGCGGCACCCGTGCGGCCCGTGAGGCGCTTGATCTCGTCGATGTAGGCGTCGACCTGCCTGGGGTCGTAGCCCCGCCGGACCAGCTCGAAGCCACGGAAGGGGGCCACGAATCCTCTCCTCAGGTCGTTCAGGTAGGTGTCCACGTGTGTCTTGTCGTAGCCCTTGCGGACGAGTTCGAAGGGTGGCACGGGAGGCAGCACGTTGCGCAGGGGGCTGCCGGGGCCGGTGAGTTGTTCGAGAGTGCCGCGGACGTGGGCGACCTCGGCCTTGAGGGTGTCCCGTCGGCGGATGAGGTCGGCGATCTCCGTCACCGTCCCGTCGGCTGTGGCATTCGCCTCGGCCACGATGTCCTCGGCCTGGCGCTGAGCCGTCTCCATCGTCTGGCGGGAGCGACGCTCGGCGTCCATCCGCAGCTTCTCGGCCTCCAGGCGGAGCTGCTCCGCGCGGTGCTCGATCTCCGTGAGACGCTTCTCGGCCTTGGCCTGACGCGAGGCCAGGTCACGCTCGGACTGCTCACGGCGCTTGGCAAGGTTCGTCTCGAAGTCGGAAGCGGCCTGCGCGGCCTTGGCCCGCGTCTCCTCGAAAAGGGCATCCGCCTCCCCGCGCTTGGACTGCGCGTACTTCTGGGCCTCGCCAAGCAGCCGCCCGGCCTCGCTCTCCGTGTCCCGGAGGAGCTGCTCCGCGAAGAGTTCGTTCCCCGTGAGACGCTCCTCGGCCTTGGCCTGACGCGAGGCCAGGTCACGCTCGGACTGCTCACGGCGCTTGGCAAGGTTCGTCTCGAAGTCGGAGGCAGCCTGCGCGGCCTTGGCCCGCGTCTCCTCGAAAAGGGCATCCGCCTCCCCGCGCTTGGCCAGCGCGTACTTCTGCGCCTCGGCGCGCAGCCGTGCGGCGTCGCTCTCCGCCTGCCGCCGGATCTGCCAGGTCTTCTCCAGGATCCGCCCGGCCAGGGCTTCGGTGATCCCCAAGTAAGCCGCTTCCAGGGGATTTTCAGCAGGAAGGGCGGCCGCGTGCTCGAGGAGGAGCCCGCTGAGGGCGTCGTACACCACCATCGCGTCGACCGGGCGGTCCTCGGGGCTCTTGGCGAGCAGACTCATGATGAGGTCGTCGAGCGCGCCGGGGAGATCCTCGACCAGTGCGCCGGGAGCCACCGGCACCTCGTCGATCTGCATGCGCAGAACGGCGAGTTGGTTGCTTCCGGTGAAGGGCGGGCGTCCGGTCACCGCGTGGTAGAGGAGGCAGCCGAGGGAGTACAGGTCGCTGCGGTGATCGATGGAGCGGTCCCCCAGGGCCTGCTCCGGGGACATGTAGGGCGGGGAGCCCAACGGGGCGCCGGTGGCAGTGAGTTCATTGACCCGCACCGTGTCGCCCATGAACTTCGCGACACCGAAGTCCAGGACCTTCGCCGTGCCTTCCGGGGTCAGCAGGACATTGGCGGGCTTGATGTCCCGGTGGACCACACCGCTGCCGTGTGCCGCGTGGAGCGCCTGGGCGATCTGCCCGGCCCAGCCCACGGCGAGCGGCCAGTTCGCCGCCGACTCCTTGAGGCGCTGACGCAGCGACACCCCGGCCACCAACTCCATGACCAGAAAGAGCGTCTCGCGTCCGCCCACGGTCGTCTCGCCCCAGTCATGGATGGTGACGATGTTCCGGTGGGAGAGCCCACCCGCGAGCTGCACCTCGCGCTGGAACCGGATCTTCGTCTCCACCTCGCCCATCACCGGCAGCGGTTGGACGAGTTTGACCGCGACGTCACGCTGCATCCGGGAGTCGAGTGCCGACCAGACCTCCCCCATGCCGCCGGAGCCCACGCGGTCCCTGATTCTGAAGCGCCCGGCGAGCAGTGTGTCGCGCACCCTGTTCCTCCCCCGTCTGCGGCAGACCGCCCACCCGGCTGCCGCGTCGCCGTTCCAATATCACCCGCCGCATCCACCTGGGACGCCTGCTCAAAACCCTGCGGAGTTTCCGGATCCGCCGAAGGATCCGCCCGCCATTCGTCGTAGTCGACGCGCCTCGTCCTCGATCCGGTTCGCCACTCCCCCGGTCCCCGTCCGGTCTCTCGCGTCCGCGATGCCGTCCAGACCGCTCGCACGGAGTTGGGCGGCGAGATCGGTGAAGTAGTGCGCGGCGGTGAAGAGATGGCCTTCGGAGTCGAGGAAGGCGCCGGCTCCGGAGTGGGCCAGGGCGTCGTTCGCGTCGTCCAGGACACGGCGGACCCGCTGGCTGATCTCGTCCCTGGCCTCCCGGGCGAGACCGACCTCCCGGCCGATCTGGGCGAGGACGGAGTCGCAGGAGCGGGCCAGCTCCCGCAGGAGCCGGTAGTCACGACCGACCACCGTGGTTCCCTGTGCGACGGGAATGGTGTTCCCGGCGGCGATGCGGTCACCGGCCACCACCGGCTCGTACGGCCGCAGGTCGATCGCGCTGGTGGCCCCGAGCGCCTCGCGGAAGCAGGGATGGACGTGGAACTCCGTCTCGTGGGGCTGAACGGGCAGTTCGCCGCCGCCCGCGAAGACGACGTCGTTCCCGCGCCGCACCCCCAGGAACCCCACGGTGTACAGGGTGTCGATGATCCCGGAGAGCGTGAGGGCTTCGGCGTACGCGGGGAAGAGCCGGTGCAGTGTCTGGGCGGCGGCGTCGAAGCGGCCGCCGAGCGCCGCGCGGGACACCACATAGCCGGTGTTCTGGAACAGCGGGAAGAGCCGGTCCAGGAACGGGTGGGCGATCAGGTACTCGAGGGTCAGATCCTTGAGCTTCCACGCGGAGAACTGGCGGCTCGCCTGGAGCACGTCGGCCTCCAGGATCCGGTCACGGCCGTGGATCAGCCAGGCTGTCTCCTGGCACAGGTTGAGGAACTGGATGGCGTCCCGTGGCCGCGGCAGACAACGCCGGAAGAGGTACGTCACGGTCTCCTCGCCCGCCACCTCCCGCGGGAAGAGCTGGTGCCACAGCTGCTCCTCGGTGAGGCCCGGTCCGGCCGATGCCCGGGCGCGCGCCAGCGCGAGACCGCGCAGCGCCTGGTCCGTCCAGGCGATCCTCAGTTCGTCGCCGTGGAACTTGTCGCCCTCCCCGAAGGACAGCGAGTCGTAGATGTCGGAGCGCACGAACAGCAGGCACCGCACCGCCGTTCCGTAGAACCCCGCCGCGTGCTTGGCCGCGAGGAGCAGCCCGATCACCATCGAGTTGCTGTCCGGCTCCGCGGACCACACCTGTTCCAGCTGGTCGACCAGGAGCAGCAGCGGCGCGTGCGCGGCGTCGGCGCAGCCCAGGTCGGTGAAGGCCTGGGCCACTCCGCGTTCGACGACTTCCAGTTGGCGGGCGGCCCGCGCGCCCTCCGAGGGCGCCTGCGCCAGTTCCACGCCCGCCTTGAAGCCGAACGCCTCCAGCGACAGGGCCGTCTGCAGTCCGCGCGCGCCCTGCGCCAGCCGGTCCCCCAACCGGTCGCCGGGCAGCTCGTCGTTCTGTTTCAGGAACCGGCTCAGCGCCTTCACGGAGTCGGGCCGCTTCCCGTGCCCGTCCTTGGCATGCGTCACCAGGTGCCGGGCGGCATGCACCGCGAACACGTACCGCCAGATAAGGGACTTGGCCGAATCACCGGGCAGCCCCTGCAGTTCGAACCGCCGGATCTCGTCCCCCGCCGCGTCGTCGGGGGTGATGAGGGCCTTGCCACCGGGGTGGGCGCCGTTCGCCATCAGATGCATGCAGATGGCGCTCTTCCCGGAGCCCTTGCGCCCGATGATCAGCATCTTCAGCCCGGACATGGCGGCACGCGACGCGGCCGTGGGCAGGAACCCGCCCCGCAGCAACAGTCCGTCCGTGACGTCCCGCTCGGCGTCCTCCCGCCCGAAGCGAAGCCTGCCGAGTACGGAGTCGTCGACCACCAGCGTCCCCCTGCTCTCCGGCCGCCGGACTGACACGCGGCACCGTAGCTCAGTTCTATCCCACATCCGGCCCGCCGGGACGCCAACTCGGCTCCGCTCAGAGCGCGTTGGACTGGCCCGATCAACCGGGCCACCCGTTCGCCGCCCGAGGGCACGGCCGCCCCAAGGGCACAGCCGCCCCGAGGGCACAATCGACTTGGCGTGGCACCCATGCCCCCGCAACGATCGAAAGTATGATCAACCAATGTCTGACATGACCGAAACCACGCCCGGCTGGCTGAGTTCCGACGAACTCGAACTGGCGCGCGAGCGCATGCCGATCCTGTACGTCGAGGCCGTGCCGGTCCGCGTCGACGACAGTGGCGAAGTCACCCACATCGGGCTGCTGCTGCGCATCGGGCCGGACGGAACGGTCAGCCGCGCGCTCGTCTCCGGCCGGGTCCTGCACCACGAGCGGGTCAGGGACGCCCTGCTGCGCAACCTGGAGAAGGACCTCGGCCCGGTGGCGCTGCCCCGTGTCCCGGCGGCCCTGCAGCCCTTCACCGTCGCCGAGTACTTCCCGACGCAGGGCGTCACCCCGTTCCACGACCCCCGCCAGCACGCCGTGTCCCTCGCCTACATCGTCCCCGTGGCCGGCGACTGCCGACCCCGCCAGGACGCCCTCGACCTGGTCTGGTTCAGCCCCCAGGAGGCGTCGTCCGCGCTGGTCCTCAACGACATGCCGGGCGGCCAGGGCGTCCTCCTCAAGCAGGCCCTCGCGCATGTGGGCTGCCTGTCCTGAAAGGAACGGGACCGAGCCGGACTGAAGCGGACCGGGCCGGGCCGGAACCACCGTCGCCTCGCAGGCGTTCGATCAAGTGGCGGTGCGGCGGAGGGGGCCGTGCGCTGACGAGCGGAGTGGCGCAGTGGACGTACGACGCATTGTGGTCGTCGGCGGTGGGACAGCCGGGACCGCGACGGCTCTGGCCCTGCGCAAAGCGGGGTTCGAGGTCGGTGTGTACGAGGCGCACCCCGACTCGGCCGAGGACATCGGCGCGTTCCTGACGCTCGCGAGCAACGGCATGCGAGCCCTGGCGCAGGTCGACGCCTCCCCCGCGGTCACCGCGATCGGCTTTCCGCTCACCGGGATGCGCGTCCTGGACGCCTCGGGCGCCGAGCTGGCACAGGTGCCGCTCGGCGAGGCCGGGGACCCGCTCCTCCAGTACCGGTGCCTGCGCCGCGGTGAACTCAGCACCGCGCTGCAGGCGGAGGCGGAGCGCCGCGGCATCCGCATCCGGCACGGCGCGCGGCTCGCCTCCGTCGAGGAGGGCCGCGACACCGTCACCGCACGCTTCACCGACGGCAGCACCGCGAGCGGCGACCTGCTCATCGGCGCCGACGGGCTGAGCTCCACCGTCCGCCGGCACATCACCCCCACCGCCCGGCCCGGCTACGCGGGGCAGTACGTCTTCTACGGCTACACCACCCGCGCGCCCCTGACCGCGCGGACCGAGTCGGCGCGCATCACCATGGTGCGGGGCAGCGCGGTCACCTTCGGCTACGCGGTGTCGCCCGAGGGCGAGACCTACTGGTTCGCGCGGGTCTCCGGCGAACAACTGGCCGCCGACGAGATCGCACACGGCACGCCCGCCCACTGGCACGATCTGCTCCTGCCGCTGCTGCGCAAGGACGTGACCCCTGCCGCGGACATCGTCGCCGCCACCGCCGAACAGATCCTGGTCACCAACGCCACCGAGATACCCCTCGGCACTCCCTGGCGCTCCGGCCGGACGCTGCTCATCGGCGACGCGGCACACGCCGCCTCCCCTGCCACCGGGCAGGGCGCCTCCATGGCGCTGGAGGACTCCGTGATCCTGGCGAAGTCCCTGCGGGACGCACCCGACGCGCCGAGCGCCCTCTCCCTCTACGAGACCCTCCGCCGCCCGCGTGTGGAGCACAACATCACCGTCAGCGGAACGATCTCCCGCGGCGGCCACCCGGCACCCCGTCCGGGCACCGGCCAAGGAGCACCCGCGCCCCGGCCCGGGGAGGACGAGTTGATACGGCTCCTGGAGTGGGACTCCGACATCTGGACCACGAACACGCCCGGCAGCGGGAAACCGGCCGCCGACAGCACGTCCTGACCAGTCCTCACCCCTGCGTGGCGCCGAGGGCCGCGGCGCGCTGGTCCAGCCGCTTCAGGACCGTCTCGCCCCACTGGAGGTTCGCCCGCTCCAGGGTCAGGCCGCCCAGCAGGGTGAGGTAGGGGCCGACGCGGTCGGCGGTGGCGAGGAACTCGTCCTCGGTACGGCCGCCCAGCAGGCGTTCCTGCATGCGCTCGAAGCGGGCCAGCTTGGCCGCGGCCCGCTCCACACGTTCGGTGACTCCCGCGCGGACGGCGTCGAGGTCGCCGACGTCGACGCACTGGACCTTGACCAGCAGCTCATCCCGCAGGGCCATCGGCTTGCTGGAGGTCTCGGCGGTGTAGGCGCGTACGGCTTCGAGCCCGGCCTCGGTGAGGGAGAACAGCCGCTTGTTGGGCCGGCGCTCCTGCTGGACGACCTGAGCGGCGACGAGGCCCTCGCTCTCCATGCGTTCCAGTTCCCGGTAGATCTGCTGCGGCGTGGCCATCCAGAAGTTGGCGACCGAGGCCTCGAAGCCTTTGGCGAGGTCGTACCCGGACGCCTCACCCTCCAGGAGAGCGGCCATCACCGCATTGCGCAGAGCCATTTTCCCAACTTAACACCGCGTTGATTAGTCAAGGGGGCGAGCATGCGCGGGTGCCGTTGCCGTTGCCGTTGCAGGCCGGACTCCTCGTACCGCTCCGCTCAGCGGGAACCCTCGGCGAGCGCCGTCACCGGGAGCAGGGCGGGCCTCTTCGCCTGGCGGCCGTCGCCGGACGACCGGCCGCGCAGCCGCCGGGCGAGCCAGGGCCCCAAGAAGGCGCCGGCCCAGCGCAGTTCGGCGCCGGCGGACCGCCAGAGCGAGGGAGAGTTCAAGGCGGTGGGCAGGGGCCGTGTCCAGGTGTCGTCGCTGCCGGGCAGTTCGAGGGCCTCGGCGACGGCGGCCGCGATGCGTGCGTGGCCCAGCGGGCTCGCGTGCAGCCGGTCGGGGCTCCACATCCTCGGGTCGGTCACGACCGGGTGGTGGGAGGTCTCGGCCACCACGACGCCGTGGCGCCCGGCGGCTTCCCGGATACGGGCGTTGAGAGCGTGGACACGAGAGCCGACCGGCCGGGCCAGCGGAGTGATCCGGGCGACGTCCGGGAAGGTGAGCGTGGCGACACGGGTGCCCTCTGCGGTGAGCGCGGCGAACATCGCCTCCAGGTGGCCGGCCACCTCGTCCGCGTCGAAGCGGGGCCGCAGCAGGTCGTTGACACCGGCGACGACCGTGGCGAGGTCCGGCCGCAACTCCACGGCCGGGCCGAGCTGTTCGGCGTGCACCTGCCCGGCGGTGCGGCCCCGCACGGCGAGATTGGCGTACCGCACGTCCGGGCAGTCCGACGCGATCCGCTCGGCAAGCCGGTCCGCCCACCCGCGCAGGCCTCGGACGTCGTCGCCGTCGCCGAGCCCTTCCGTCTGGCTGTCTCCCAGGGCGACGTACCGCAGATACCCATCGACCGACACGGGAACCGCCGCCTTTCGCCGTTTCCAACCCGAGGACGCATAGCCAACTAATGACCTAGTCGCATTGTTGAATATAGCAGTCGGGCGTCACACGGCCGGGTCGCTCGCCTCCCCCGCCGAGGATGTGCGCTGCCACCTGGGATTGCGGTCCTTGTCGACCAGAGCCGCGCGTACGCCCTCCAGGAAGTCCGGCGTACGGATGGTGGTGCGGGTGAGCCGGAGTTCGGCGTCGAGGCACTGACGCAGGGTGCGCTGTCTGCCCGCCGTCAGCAGCGCGTGAGTGATCTCCAGGCTCTGCGGGGAGACGGCGTCGAGGATGTCCCTGGTGGCGGCCGCCCACGGGCTGTCGAGACGGTGCAGGCGTTCTCTGATCTCGGCGACGGTGACGGAGCCGAAGGCCCAGTCGAGTTCGCCGCGCACCTTCGCCAACCCACTGCTCGCGACCGGGGATCGATCCCCGAGGCCGTTCAGGAGGGTGTCGATCGGGACGCCCTGGTTGCCGGCCAGGGCGTCCGTGACCTTGCTGAGCCGGTCCGCGGGGATGAAGTGGGTCGCCAGCCCGGTGTACAGGGCGTCGGCCGCGTCGAGCCGGTGCCCGGTGAGCCCCAGGTACATGCCGATCGCGCCGGGCAGCCGCGGCAGGAAGTAGCTCGCTCCGATGTCGGGGAAGAAGCCGATGGCGGTCTCGGGCATCGCCATCACGGCGTTCTCGGTGACAGCACGGAAGCCGCCGTGGACGGACAGGCCGAGGCCACCGCCCAGGCAGAGACCGTCGATCAAGGACACGATCGGGACGGGGTACTCGGCGATCCGGGCGTTGAGCCGGTATTCGCCGGCGAAGAACCTCTCGCTGGCCTCGGTGTCACCCGCGAGGCTGTTCTCCCGGATTGCTCGGATGTCCCCGCCGGCACAGAACGCCTTCGGGTTGGTGCCGGCCAGCACCACCGCCGTGAGCGGCGTGTTCTCCCAGGCCTCCAGGGCACGGTCGATGGCGGCGACCATGGGCGTGGTCAGGGCGTTGAGGGCCTTGGGACGGTTGAGCAGGATCCTGCCGACGCCCCGGTGGACATCGGCGAGGACCACGTCCGGCGCCAGTGGGTCGGTGCCGGTCAGGGGGACGTCAGTCATCGGGAACCGACCTCCGAGGGGCGGATGGTGAGGATCTGCTGTGCGTGTCCGACGGGCCCGTCGAGGTCGTGCAGCACGGTGCTGGTGACGCCCTGGCCGGTGGGACCGAAAGTGACGGTGGTGTCGAGGCCGGTCCAGCGGCCTCCGGGCCGGCGGTGAAGGTGGATGGTCAGGTCGACGTTGGGGAACATCCAGGCGGTGGGCGGCTGGCGTACGGCGATGCCGTTGGCGGTGTCGACGAGCGCGACGTAGGAGGCGAGCGCGCTTGAGGGCTGTCCGGCGACGAGGTCGAGGCCGGTGGAGACCCAGACGGTGGCGCGGCCCGGCTGCGGGGGTGCGAGCGGGCGGACGTCCAGGGAGGCGATGTATCCGCCGGGCCACACCGAGGCCATCGGCCAGGGCGTGAGGTCATCGGGAGGAGTGATCGCGTCGGCGCCCCCGCCGGCGACCGCTGCGGTGTCGCAGGAGCCGAGGAGCCAGGCCCGGGCCCGGACGACGGGGCGGTCGGCAATGAGGGCGACAGCTTCTATGAGTTCGATCGTGCGGCCCGGCCGGATGGTCTCCACCCGGATCTCGCACTCGTCGAGGGCGAGGCGGCCGAGGATGTCGAAGCTGATCCGGGAAAGGAACAGACCGTTGTCCGGCCGCGCGGCCAGGTGGCGGTCGATGGCGTGGACGATGAGGCCGCCGAGGGGGCTGAAGTGCTGTTCGTCCGGGTCCCAGGCGCCGCCGGCGTGCGCGGTGGGCTTGTAGCGGTGCGCGTCGATGGGCTCGTAGTAGGTGCCGGTGTTCAACGGGGTGCTTCCCTCTCGGCCGTGCTGATCGTGTCGTCACAGCGTGCCAGTGCGCGAATGCCGCGCGGTGCCCGGGCCCCTGGCGGGCGAAGATCGCGGAACGCCCGTCCGCGTCGCCGTCGCCGACCACGCCGCCTACGAAGCCTTCCTCACTCAGAAGCTCAGCGGCCTGCCCGCCGTCCTGCGCCTCGAATCCCACCTCACGATGAAGAAGATCAAAGCGGTGAGCCGAACGGGCCGATGGGCAGCCAGGTGCAGCTTGCCGGCGCCCTTGGCCCCTGTGATATTCCGTGTGTGCCAGAGGAGTTGGGGCATATGATCACCGACAAGGCGGGGTCGTAGCACAGAGGTAGTGCGCCGCGACATCATCTCGGAGGACGTCGGTTCGAATCCGACCGCCCCGCCCCTTTCCTGCTTTCTACGCGACGCCCGCGCACCCGAATCCTGCCTATCCGGACCCCGCCGGTCGCCGAACGGCTCGGAGCTCAGCGGTAGTCGGGGTTGGGGGCGTCGAAGCGGCAGCCCGCGTCCCACTCGGAGCGCTGGTTGCCGTGGGCGGGGATGCCCTTGGCGTGCTTGAGCATCGCCGCCATGTGCATGAGGTTCCAGGTCATGAAGGTGGTGTTGCGGTTGGTGAAGTCGTTCTCCGGGCCGCCCGATCCCGGGTCGAGGTACGACGGTCCCGGACCCGCCGGGCCGATCCAGCCGGCGTCGGCCTGCGGCGGGATCGTGTAGCCGAGGTGCTGGAGGCTGTAGAGGATGTTCATCGCGCAGTGCTTCACGCCGTCCTCGTTGCCGGTGATCAGACAGCCCCCGACCCGCCCGTAATAGGCGTACTGGCCCGCCGAGTTGAGCACTCCCGAGCCCGCGTAGAGCCGCTCGATGACGAGCTTGGTCACCGAGCTGTTGTCGCCAAGCCAAATGGGTCCCGCGAGCACCAGGATGTCTGCCGCCATCACCCGCTCGTACAGCGCGGGCCAGGCGTCGGTGGCGAAGCCGTGCTCGGTCATGTCCGGGTAGACGCCCGGTGCGATGTCGTGGTCGACGGCGCGCACGACCTCCGTGGTGACGCCCTGGCCGTCCATGATGGCCCGGCTCTTGTCGAGCAGCCCCTGTGTGTGGCTGACCTGCGGGGACGGCTTGAGGGTGCAGTTGATGTAGAGGGCGCGCAGGTCGTCGAAGCGGTAGGTGGAGTCAGCGGACGGGGAGGGCGAGGCTGCCATGACGGAATCCCTTGCTGAGGCCGACGGACGGTCCGGGCGGCGCCGGTCCGCGTCCGCCCCGACGGCAGCGTCTCGCATGGATCTCGGCCTGTCCCGGTCCGACGCACCGGCACAAGGCTTCCCTGCGGGACGCGGATCGGCCGGACGCACCACCGCCCCGACGCAGAGCGGCGGTCGGATCCCGGAAAGCTCCTCGGACCGGGACTCACGCCTCCTTTCAGCCCAGGTACTTGACCAGCCGGTCGGCGAGCTCGACGGGGCGCGAGAGTGCGGCCAGGTGGCCGCCGGGGACCTCGTCGACCTCGACGCCGAGGCGGTCGCGGGCCACACGGCGCTGGAACTCCAGGGGGAAGAAGCGGTCGCCGGTGGCGGCGATCACGCGTGTCGGGACGTCCGGCCAGCGTTCGATGGCGCAGGGCTGGGTGAAGGCGACCTCCGCCTCGGGCCCCTCATGCTCCGCGCCGGCGGCGACGATCTCGGCCGGCACGTCGTGCAGGAAATAGACGTCCAGGTCGACCTCCTCGGAGTACCCGCCTGCCGCCGCCACCGCGATGCGGGCCGCCTCCCACCCGGTGTTCTCCCACCACTGTCCGGCGGTCTCGCCCGGCAGCGGGATCATCGCGTTGAGCAGCACCAGCAGACGGACCGGCGTACGGGCGCAGGCCATCGGGGCGGTGAAGCCGCCCATGGACTGGGCCACCAGGACGACGTCCTGGTGATCGCCGATCGCGGCGACCACCGCGTCGGTGTACTCGGGCAGCCCCGCGGACTCGTCGGCGCCGGGCAGCTCCACGGCGACCGCCTCATGCCCCCTGGCCTGCAACTCGGGCACCACAGGGTGCCAGTACCAGGCCGCGCCTCCGGCCCCGGGAATCAAGACGAACCTGCTCATCCTCGACCCTCCACTTCGATCTCAGAACATTAAGACCGTCGGGAACGGTGAAAGTCATCGGCGAGCACTGTGCGCCTCGACCTGGTCGACACCGTGGCCGGCCGCACGCCGACGGTCTCGGGTTCGCTCACCTGCCCGCGACGTGGCCCGCGATCCTCCGCAGCACGTCGGGACGTTCGATCACTATGGTTCGACGGCGAGTGATCACGGCTCCGCGGTCACGTAGCTCTTTGAGCAGCCGTTGGATCATTTCCCGGCTGGCGCCCACCGAGCCGGCCAACTCCTGCTGGGTCAGGGGGATGGCCAACTCGAGTCCCTCAGGGGTTCGTCGGCCGTGAGTTCTTGCCAAGTCCAGGAGCAGCACGGCGAAACGCTCCCGCACGTTCATCGAGGCAGACTCCAGCCTGCGGCGGTCGGCGGCTCGCGTCCGCTCCGTGGAAAGCCTGAGTACTTCACGGGCCACGGCGGGGCGGTCGTCCATGAAATTCAGGAAGCTCTCCCCGCTCACGACGAGAGCGACGACCGGCTCGAGTGCGGTCACTGTTTCGGACTGGGGATGTCCGAGAATCGCTGACGCCTCACCCACGACATCCCCCGGTCCACGCAGGGCCAGCAGCGCCTCGTAACCGTTGGGTGCCGCTGCCGTCACTTTGGTCCAGCCGTTCACCAGGCAGAGGACGTGGGTGCTCGGTTCGCCCTGATGGAAGAGGACGGCGCGTGAGGCGAAATTCATCTGCCTGCCCAACGCCAGCAGATCCGTCCGGTCCGCCGACTCCAAACGGGCCAGCAAGGGAACCTTCCCAGGGTCCCGAATGCCGATCTCCCGCAGCTCCGCGCTGCCACCTGGTTGGTTCGCCGTACGAAGGGACTCCGGTTCGTCGCGGAGGTCCGCGGTGTCGGGCCGCTCGCTCTCCCCCGCCCGGAACTCGTCCCGGACACGGGCGATCTGCTCTGCCGTCGCCACGGCGAAGGCGCCTTCGACGACACGGGTCACCAGGCCGACCACCTCTCCGCCCTCGTCCGTCACCGGGGCGCCGAGTACGCCGTCGACCGTCCAGGCCGCCTGCCCACGCACCTCCAGCCGGTGCTGCCCTCCGACCTGCGTGTCGACGTAGACCGCATGGCCTTCCCCTGCCCGGGCACCAGAAGTGCCGGCGATCACCGTGAAGCGTCTTCCCTGGCGCAACTTCTCTTTGCCGAGCACCGCGATGCGGCCCTGATCCGGCTCCCCCCTGCCGTCAGAGACTCTCGACTGGGATTCCGTCACCCTCACCAGCGCCAGATTGCTCTCCCAGTGGACCAGTGCGATTTCGGCCGGGTACACGTCATCGGCTCCACGACGCCGATCCAGGACTCCCAGTCGGCCCGAAACCTCGCCGACGATCCCAGCCGGGGCCACGACAAGGCCAGGAGCGATGACCACACCCGAGCAGAGCTGGCGGTCACCCGCCCGGAGCGTCACGACCACCGGATCCGAAGGGGAGGACAGCCGTCGGGCCAGTCGCTCCGCCGCATCCGGGAGGCCCAGTTCCCGAACGGACTGGGCGACCGCTGCCAGGTCCGGCCTCGACGCGTACCGCTCGCACGCCTCCCACAAGGACTCGGGAAACGCGTCGCCCCTGTCCTCCGCCAGCAGTCGCAGGGCGAGGCCGTCCACCGTATAGGCCTCTCCCTTCTTTCCCTGGTGGCGTACGAGAAGACTCGTCCCGCCGACAAGCGGACGGGTCGCGATCTCCAGAGCCTCCTGGGTCACTTCCTCGCGGCCGCCGACCCTCGCGTAGCCCGTTGCCGCATGCAGCAACAGCCGTGGCGACAAAGAGGATCGATGGCCCAGGCGGGTGGCATCGACGGCCGCGTCGATCACCGCCCGTGTGGTGCGGGGCGCCCTCTCATAGGCGTCGAGGAACACCGGCCGCAGCACAAGCCGCTCCAGGACCCTGCCGTCCGGAGCCTCCACCGCGGGAGAGCCACCGGCCGCCGCCCAGGCCGACCGCGCACGCTCACGTTCACTCGCGCTGAAGACACGCGGCACATGGATGAACGTCGCCGAGTCCCTGAACCTGCCGTTCAGCACGTCCAGTGCCCAACTGGCCGACCGCACCGTGGTCAGCACCAGCCTGGGTGCCGCTCCCTGGTCGAGGAGCCGCTCCACGCCCGGGAACCGTTCGAGGTCGTCCAGCCAGACCACCGTGCGGGGCCCCATCTCCCGTATGCCCTCCAGCACGTCCACGCCACCGGCGGGAGCCCATACCCGCCATCCCGCCGGCAGCGTGCGGATGGCCTCCCAGGCCGAACGCGTCTTGCCCGACAGGGAATGTCCCATCAGAACCACACACACGCGCCTCCCGGACTCGGCCCGGCGGACGGCCTCGTGCAGGGCGGCGTCATGATCGCGTGCGACGTACGGCGGGATCCCGTCCCGGGGCGCGCCCGAGCCCGGCAGGAACCCGGCGCGCACCCCCAGTTGCATCGCCCCGGCTTCCAGCACGCCCGGCAGCGGGTGCGCGCGCTCGCCCGAGTCGGCGAACGGAATGCCGCCCGCGCGGACCGCTTTGCCCGGACCGTCGGCTCCCTCTCCGTCGCCGTTGCCTGCGCCCGTGTCCGTGCGCACCGCGGGGAAGTCACCGTCCGAAGTCCCGGTGCGGTTCTCGATGTACTCCGCGACCTCCCGGCGCACCAGCTCCTGCACCGCGGTCACCTCGTGCCGAAGCTGGGACCCGAGCAGCGCCTCCCGTACTCCGGGAAGGAAGTCGAAGGTGAACCGCGCCATGTCCTGGACCGGCTGCTCGCCCGCCGCCTGCCAGGGAGCGAGGAGTCCGCCGAGGGCGACCTCCGCGAGATGCCCGTGCTCGGAGCGGGGCAGCATGACGCGGCGTACGAGCGTCATGACGGGCAGCGTCAGCGGGACGGCCGACAGATATCCCGCGAGTTCCTGGGCGAGCGGCGAGGCACTCTCCTGGAATCGGCGCAGCGCCTCCGTGCCGTCGGCGATGTCCCCGCTCGGCGTAGGCACCGCATCCGTGGGGGTCCGCGTACGGTCGATGGTCAGACAGGACATCCGGCGCCAGCGGCCGCCGCCCGCGACGAGTGACGCGAGGGACCGCAGCCCGGTCGGCGAGACCTCCACGAGAGGTATCGCCGTGCGCCGGGCCAGCTCGTGCGGACCCGGCCTTCGGGCCGCACGCGGTGACTGCCGCGCCGCGGGCCGGGGCGGCAGCAGGCGCCAGGACGCGTTGGGGGCGGCCGGCCGGCCTGCCCGGACGAGGATGCCCTCCGGTGTCAGGGCCGTGTTTCCCCACAGGCGCCGGGGCAGCACGTTCGCCAGGGTTACGGGGCTGTGGGTGGCCCACTGCCGCAGGACGTCGTGCACCTGGCCTTCGCGCCAGCCCGCCGCCACCGCGTCCGTCACGACGACGATGAGCCGGTGGCCGGTGGGATCGGCGACCTCCTGCGGCCTGCGGGGCTCGCCGCCCCGTGCCGAGGCGACGTGAGGAGCGCCCGTGCCGTCCGTGCCGCCGAGGAACCAGGTGCGGACGTCGCGGAAGACGCCGGAGCGCGCGAGGGCGTGGCTCAGTTCGGCGACCAGGTCGTGCCAGAGCAGCATGGAGTGGTGGGTGTCGACGACCAGTGCGAGGTCGAGCCAGCGGTCTCGGCGTGGCTTCAGGACCGGCGTCATCATGCGCTGCTCGACGCTGGCGGTGACGGTGCGGTCCTCGTCGAGTTCGGTTCCGGTGACTCCGGTGACCGTTCTCCTGCCGAGCGGACGCAGCGCCTTGACAAGCGCGAGAGGGTTGTCGAGCGCCTTGGCCCGGCGCACCCGGACGGCTTCGCCGCGTGCCGTATCCACGCCGTCCTCGTCGTCGGTCGCGGGGCTGTAGTGGCGCACGCCGGAGCGGGACGCGGCTCCCTTCGGCACCGGAGCGTGTGCCGGGAGCGGGGTGCGCTCCCCGGTGGCCGGTGGCCCGTCCCCGGCGGTGCCCGAGGGCCCGGGGCCGGCACCGACCCGCTCGGCCAGCCACAGGATGTCGGCGAGCTCCTCCGGGCCGACCTCGACCCCCGACTCCCGCAGTGCGGCGCGCAGCTCCTCCAACATGGTCGAGCCCTTTACACGGAGGTGGGGCCGGTGAGCCGCTGAAGCACGGTCTCCAGGAACCGGTCCTGATCGGCCGTGTCGGACCATGCGCCCTTCAGACGGAGTTGTACGGCGTTGAGGAGCTGGTCGGTGGCCAGGTCACCGTCCAGCCGCCGCTCGACGAAGGCCTCGACGAGATCGCGGTGGCGGTCGGTCTCCTCGTCGCCGAGCCGCAGCCGCCGGCGCACGATCTGTGTCAGCTTGTCCGCGCCGGGTGGTTCCATGTGCAGCCGGATGCACCGCCGCAGGAACGGCGGCGGGAAGTCCCGTTCCCCGTTGCTGGTGAGGACGACCACGGGGAACGACATGCACCGCACGCGTCCGCGGCTGACCAGGGCGTGTGCCTCCGAGTCGTCGTGGGTGCCGATCCGCACCTGTGGCTCCTGAGCCGCGACCCGCGCCAGCTCGGGAATCTCGAAAGCTCCCTCCTCGAACACGGTGAGCAGGTCACCGGGCAGATCGATGTCGCTCTTGTCGATCTCGTCGACGAGCAGCACCCGCGGCCGCTCCTGCGGCAGCAGCGCGGTCCCCAGGGGTCCGAGGCGGAGGTAGGGCGCGAGGGACGGGTCGACGGGATCCTCCGCCGTCCTGCCCAGGTTGCGCAGGTTGGCGTCGTGCAGGCGGCCGATGGCGTCGTACTGGTACAGCCCGTCGCGCAGGGTGCTGCGGCTGGTGATGGGCCAGTGCAGCACGGGGCCGAGTTCCAGGTCGGCGGCGATGCTGTAGGCGAGCGTGGACTTGCCGACGCCGGGCTTGCCCGTGACCAGCAGGGGACGACGCAAGTACAGGGCCGTGTTGACCGCCTCCTGTTCCGCCAGGTCCGGTACGTATCCCTCGCCGCGGCGCCGCGACTCCTGCCAGGCCTCGTCGTGGGGCGCCGGAGTCCGGTACTCGGGGTCCGGTACACCCCTGAACTCCCGCCAGGGCGGCGCCTGTTCGGCCAGCTTGGCCCGCCTGAGGCCGGCGCTGCCGGCCCCTTGGTAGATCCACCAGTCCTTCGCCGTCATGACAGCGGCCGCCTCTCGGGTACACGTTCGGGGTCGTCCCACATCAGGGCCAGAGGATAGGGGGACCGACACGCTCCCTCGGCCGAGGTGTCCGGTCGCGGAATCCTCGACTTCCGTAGCAGGGAAGGGAGTTGGCGCACGTCCAGGCTCGCCTTCTCGTCGGCCAGCTCGGCCGCGAGCCCGCCCCGGCCGTGGCCGCGCCGACGCCACACCGCGATCGGGACGCCCGCGTCGAGCACCGCGTCGAGCGCGTCCAGCAGACGCCGCCGGGACACGTCGGCCAGGACACAGACCGGCGGCTCGGCGGTCTGCAGGACCGTACCCAGTGCCTCGGAGACCGCCTCGTCGGCGAGTTCGACGACCGCTTTCGGGTCGTTTCCGCCATGGGCCTTGAACCACTGCCACTTGCGGTGCCAGAGCGCGCCCGCCACACCGTCGCGCTCGTCCGGGCAGCGCACCACCACCTCGAAGTGGCAGCCGAGTTCGACCGGCCTGCCGCGCCTGCCGATGGGCAGCCGCCAGCATTCGAACTCCTCATCCAGCAGCCGGAACGGCAGGTGGAACTCGATGCGCCGCACCTCCTGCGCGGCCCCCGTCACCAGATACCGGGCCAGCTCCTGCTGTATCTCCGCCATCGTCAGCGGCCGGTCCGATTCCCCTACGGCCTCGAAGCGCCCGTCGCGATGGAGCCACATGCGCGCCCAGTGCACACCGTCGTGCTCCGCGTCCTGCTCCAGTCGCAGATGCAGGCCGACGACCTCCGGGTCCGGCCTCGGCGGCACCGGGACGGGAGCGGCCCCCAGTCGTGAGCGTGTCGTCTGGACCCAGGCGGCCGCTTCGCGCGCCCACTCCGGGTCGGCCGAGCGCGCCGCGAGATGCCGTACGAAGGGCAGGGTCAACGGCATGTCCGGCCGGCGGCCCTGCCGCGCGTCGAGGTCGTGGGCGATGCCGGTCAGACCGCCGGACGGCAGGCCCCGGTGGGCGGGGAAGGCGCAGCCAGTGATCTCGAAGGCCCATCGGTAGGCGTCGTACGTGTACGCGGGGACCTCCGAGTCGCGCAGCAGCGGCGCCAGTTCGTCCCATGCCCGTTGATCGAGGCACGGGGCTCCGGGGCCGGCCGTGTCCGGATCCGTCCAGCGGTCACCGAGGATGGTGGAGCCGCTCCAGTCGCGGTCGATGACGAACTGCGGGTGCTGCCAGGCGAGTCCGCGGGCCCGCAGCTCGCGCAGGTCGGCCTGTACGGAGCGGGCGATCCCCACCAGACCGTGCACGCTCTGCTCCAGCGTGGTCCCGTTCAATCGGCGCATGAGGGTGTCGGTGAACTGACCGGCGCCGCGGTCGGCGAGGTTCTGGGCGAGTTCACCGGCGTGCGAGGCGTACAGCGTGAACTGGCGGCGTCGTGGATCGGGCGGCCGGGCCCCGTAGCCGTTGTTTCCGAAGGTGAGTTTCCTGGCGGCCCGGGCGTCGACCCGGCAGGCGTCGCCGATGGCTATCTGCCGGCGGAACCGGCCGTCGGCCGGCCCCGCGGACTTCCACCACCGCAGCGTCGCCTCCAGATTGAGATGAGTGGTCCAGTCACGGGTCGCGTCCGCGTACGGGAGCAGCATCCGGTGCGCGTGGTCGAGATGGCCGTGCCCGGCCCAGTAGATCCAGAGCAGGTCGCCGTCGCAGTCGGGCAGTTCCTTGAACAGGAGTTGTTCCACCTGGTCCTTGCTGGGCGCGCGGTACGTCCGGGCCGGTAAGTCCGCCCGGGTCCGTTCCAACGGGGCCAGCAGGAGGTGTACTTGGTCCTCGGGAACGCCTCCGGTACCGGTGAGCCAGTCGGCGAAGCGCACCGCGTCCCGTGCCGCTCCGGGCAGGTCCCAGGTGGGGCTGATCCCGTACGACTCGATGCCGACGACGAGCGCGAAGACCCGTCGCGGATCGATCGGTTCCGACGCGTCGGCCGCGCTCAAGTCGACGCCTCGGTCTCCTCCGCGATCCGGTGGTACACCGCATCGAGCTTCCAGTAGGCGCTGTGGCTGAGCGGGAACGGCTGCCGACTGCTCACTTCGTGGTCGGTGACCCTGGAATCGCCGGGGAAGACGGGCTCGGCCCGGTAGGCGAGCAGGTCCTTGCGGTCGTAGATGTTGAGCCAGCGGGGGAAGCCCGGGGGCAGTCCCGCCGTGGGCGGGAGTCCGGTGAGCGCCCCCAGTTCGTGGAGGAAGGGCGCCTGGGATCCGACCGTCACCAGCAGGTGCGGCCGGGGCGTCGCGGTCTGTCCGATGGCGGCGAGCGCGTAGAGGTCCACCAGGGCGATCCCGCCCAGGCTGTGGCCGATGACCACCACGGGTTCGGGGCTCGATGTGATGACGCGTTCCAGGTGGTCGCGCAGCGGCCGGCCTCTCGCCTGGTAGCGCAGGATGTCACCGAGCGCCGGCACCGCGCGGGTGGTCAGCGGCGTCCTCCAGTGGTCCAGCGCCGGCTGGGTCGTCAGCCGCAGGGCGAGGGCGCCCAGCACGGCCGCGGCACGGCCGCCGGGGAACCGTCCGGTGCCGCCGAGCCCGGCGACGACGAGATCCACCAGCTTGTCCCGCTCGTCCCCGGTGCACCATGCTTCGTCTCCCGCTCCACCGAGAGCGCCGGCGACGACTGCCCGCGCCGTCGCGGACACGAGTTCGCTCACCCCGGCCGCATCGGAGACGGCATCGCAGGCGTCCGCGAACTCCGCGGAAGCGGCGACCTGTTCTACGGCCGACGGGTAGCTGCCCGCCAACCCGGTGGCCCGGAGCAGCGGCGCGAGCTCTCCGGCCGGCGGCAGGTCGGACGTCAACTCACCTAGGTGATCGGTGACTTGGCCGCCCGCGCCCCGTACGCCCGGCACCTCCAACTCGTCCTCGGCGCCGGCCGCGCACTCGGCCAGGACCCGCAGCTCGCAGAGCGGATCGGCCAGCAGGAGGGCCCAAGCGGCGGTCTCTTCGTCGAGCGGAGTGCCGCCGCTCTCGGCGCCGCGCACCCGGTCGGCACCCGGAATGGAGGCCCCGCCCGCGCTCAGTCCGGCGCCATGGGCGTCTCCCCAGTAGACGGGCACCAGTTCGGCCGTCGGCAGACGCGCTCTCAGTCCGGTGGAGATCAGATCGGCCAGCTTCTCGTGGCGCTCGCGCCGCACGCCAGTCCCGTGAACGAAGATGAACCGCATGCCGACCTGCCCCCCCGGTGCGTCAACCACTGGCAGGAGGATACCTCCGCGCCTCCCTCCCCACCTGCTTCTTCCAAGGGAGGGACCTGCTCAAGTCCTGCTGATCGGCGAGGCGTTGGACGCCTCGTCCTCAGTTCAGGTCGGCCCGCGCCGGGCTGTCGTCGAGGAAGCCGCCCGACTGGTGCTGCCAGAGCTTGGCGTAGGCGCCGTCCGATGCGAGCAGTTCCTGATGGGTGCCCTGCTCGATGATCCGTCCGCGGTCGAGGACGACGAGTTGGTCCATGCCGGCGACCGTGCTCAGCCGGTGTGCCACCACGAGCGCCGTCCGCTCGTCCATCAGCCGCCACAGTGCCTCCTGGACGAGGATCTCGCTCTCGGAGTCCAGGGCGCTGGTCGCCTCGTCGAGCAGCAGGATCGGTGCGTCGCGCAGGATCGCCCGGGCGAGGGCGACGCGCTGGCGCTGTCCGCCGGACAGCTTGATCCCTCGCTCGCCCACCATGGTGTCGAAGCCTTCCGGCAGCGCGTCGGCGAACTCCGTGACGTGCGCCGCCCCCGCGGCACGGCGGATCTCGGCGTCGGTGGCGTCCGGCCGGGCGAAGGCGATGTTGTCCCGCAGGGTGCGGTGGAACATCGCCGGGTCCTGCGGCACGTAGGCGATCAGGCTGCGCAGGTCGGCCTGGCGCAGCCTGCTGATGTCCTGACCGCCGATCAGGATCCGGCCGGAGTCGATGTCCGTCATCCGCAGCAGCAGCCGGCTGAGCGTGGTCTTGCCCCCGCCGGACCGGCCGACGAGCCCGATCTTCGCCCCGCTGGGCACCGCCAGGTCGAGGCCCTCGAAGAGCGGCCCCGCGCCCGCGTGGGCAAAGGTCACGTGCTCGAAGCGGACGTCGGCGGCCCGGGAGAGCAGCGGCTCCGGCGACGGCGGGTCGAGGACCGTCGGCGGTGACAACAGCAGTTCGGTGAACTGTGACGCCTCCGTCATCGAGCTCTCCAGACGGCGGTAGATCTGGTTGAACTCGAACATGATCCGTGTCGCGTTGGTGTAGTAGGTGAAGGCGACCACGACCGCCTCGACGCCGTGCTCGCCCCCGCCGAGCGCGACCGCGAGCAGCAGGCCCAGCGCGTTGGTCAGCACGGACAGCGGGGCGACCACGGTGTCGATGCGCAGGTTGCCGTAGTCCCACGACCGCAGCGTGAGCCGTCGCGACGTAGCGACGCGCGAGCGGTGCTCGGCGGCCTCGTGCTCCTCGGCGGCGAACGCCCGGACCGTGTCCATGTTCATCAGGCTGTCGGCCACATGGCCGGAGACCCGGGCGATCGCCTCCTCGCGCTTCTTGACGAGCGCCTGGCGGCGGCGGATGAGGGGCACCACGCACAGCGCCGTCAGTGCGATCATCGCCAACAGCCCGACGACGAGCAGCGGTTCGTAGCGCCACAGCACCACCGACCCGAACAGCAGCGGCACGAGGCTGCCCACCACCTGGAACGCCAGCGTGTCGATGAGGTCCTCGAAGCGGGAGGCGAAGCTCAGCACCCGCTTGGTCAGTGACCCGGCGAAGTTGTCATGGAAGAACGCGGCGTCCTTGGCGAACAGTTCGTCCATGCCGATCACGTACAGGTGCTCGATGCCGAGGGCGTCGAGGCGGTTCAGGAAGTGCAGGCCGACGCGCCACACCGCCTCCGCGAGGAGCAGGACACCGGCGAAACCGAGGACGTAGGGCAGTGTCGAGGCGATGCCGACGTCCGCGTCGCCGGCGATGCGGCCGACGAGCTTGGCGACGACCAGCGGTGCGATGCAGTTGAGGCCGATGTTGCCCAGCGCCGGCAGCAGCATCGCGGGCGCCGTCAGCCAGCGCAGGCGGGCCAGCTCCCGTCCGTAATAACGAAGCGCGAGGAGCACCGAGCCCCGGCCCGGCGAAGCCTCGCGCGATTCAGGCGTTCCCATCCCTCGTCCCGTGGTGTCGTACGGCAGCCCGCCGCAGGCGACTGCGGGGAGCTGCCGTTGCCTCCGTGACCGCGCGAAAACGGGCAGGCCAGGAATCGCAGTGTCCCGCGGCCGCGATGATGGAGTCCAAGCGTTTTTCTCGGCCAACAGCGCCGCGCGAGCTCGCGCGTCCGAGAGCGAGATCACGGTGAAGGAGCAGATGGGACGGCATAGACTCGGCGCCACCGGAGTGCGCGTCGGGGCCGGCGTGGCGCCCGTGATACGTCGGCGTCCGGTTGCCTTTCCCTGCTTCCCTGCCACGACCGAGTATGAGGAGCCGCCGTGAGCGATCCCGTGTCCATCGCCGTGCAGCGCGAGATCGCCCGGGACCTGCGGGTGTCCGAGACCTTCGACGTGGAGTCGGAGAGCCGGCGCCGGGTGGAGTTCCTCGCCGAGCAGTTGGTGTCGACGGATCTGCGGTGCCTGGTCCTCGGGATCAGCGGGGGTGTGGACTCCATGACCGCCGGGCGGCTGTGCCAGCTCGCGGTGGAGCAGGCCCGCGCAGCCGGGCACGACGCGACGTTCTACGCCATGCGCCTGCCCTACGGTGTCCAGGCCGATGAGGACGACGCTCAGCTCGCCCTGAAGTTCATCGGCGCCGACCAGGTGCTGACGGTGGACATCAAGCCCGCGAGCGACGCCGCGCTGGAAGCCGGCCGGGCCGCCGGGGTGACGTTCCGCGACGCCGCGCACCAGGACTTCGTGCATGGCAACATCAAGGCCCGGCAGCGGATGATCGCGCAGTACGCGGTCGCGGGCGCGCACAACGGCCTGGTCGTGGGAACCGACCATGCGGCCGAGGCCGTTTCGGGATTCTTCACCAAGTACGGCGACGGCGCGGCCGATGTCGTACCGCTGGCGGGGCTGACCAAGCGCCGGGTGCGGGCCCTTGCCGAACTGCTGGGCGCCCCGGCCGAGTTGGTGTGGAAGACCCCGACCGCCGACCTGGAGTCGCTCGCCCCCGGCAAGCCCGACGAGGAGGTGCTCGGAGTGACGTACGACGACATCGAGGACTTTCTGGAGGGCAGGGAGGTGAGCGAGCCGGTCTTCCGGTCGATCGTTCACCGCTACCGGCTCACCGAGCACAAGCGCCAACTGCCGATCATGCCCTGACGGTTCGCCTCCCGCGACGGGGGAAGCGGACCGCCGGTACACCCGCGTCGGCTTCCCCCTGGCACGGTCCCCGTAGTCTTCGGCCGTGGCTGATACCGAGTTGATGCGGCTTCCCGACATGCCGCTGCACGATCCGTTCGTCGTCGCCGACGACAAGACCCGCACCTACCACCTCTACACCTCCAACGACCCCACCGTGTCGGGCGTGGACGGCACCGGCACGATGGTCTACCGCAGCCACGACCTGCGGGACTGGACGCGCCCCGTGGTGGTCTTCCTGACCGCCGAGCAGGACGGGATCTGGGCGACCGACGGCGGCTGGGCGCCGGAGGTGCACGCATGGGACGGCAGGTACTACCTGTTCACCACGCTCCACAACCAGGACAAACCGCTCCCGGTGCCGCCGCCCGACCAGTGGGGCACCCCGTTCCAGCTCCCGAACCACATGCGCGGCACCGTCACGGCCGTGTCCGATTCGCTGCTGGGACCCTTCACCGCGGTCGACCCCGGGCGCCCCACCCCGCCCGAGCACCTCATGACCCTCGACGGCACGCTTTACGTGGACCCGTCCGGTCAGCCCTGGATGGTGTACGCGCACGAGTGGTTGCAGACGATCGACGGGACCATGGAGGCGATCCGGCTCACCCCGGACCTGACCGGGACGACCGGGGACCCGGTCTTCCTGTTCAAGGCGTCCGACGCCTCCTGGCTCGGCGAGGGGATCCCCGCCGGCGTACCGCACCAGCTCGCGCCGTACATCACCGACGGTCCCCAGCTGTACCGCACCCCTGACGGGTCCCTGCTCATTCTGTGGTCGACCTACGAGAAGAACGTGGCCGGCCGGGACGGCACCATCAGCGGCGGCTATGTGCAGACGTACGCCGTCTCGCCGTCCGGCGATCTCACCGGACCGTGGCAACAGCACCGGCCGTTGGTCCGCGAGGACAGCGGTCACGGCATGCTCTTCCACACCTTCGACGGCCGCCTGATGATGGTCCTGCACCGCCCCTTCGAGAACGCACGGGGA